>NZ_JANNYP010000645.1:0-5225 GCF_031410135.1 Armatimonas sp.
TCGTTAAAGTCGCCAACATAGGCAACGCGGGTCTGGATATCGGGCTTGATAGTAAAAGCCCCTGCCTGGTAGCCGTACTCAAACTTCTTGATAAGCGGCATCTCCATCCCACCGACAAACCCCAGCACGCCCGACTTACTCACCGAGGCTGCCAGAGCCCCTGCTAAGAACGAGCCCTCTTCCTCGCGGAACTTATAGGCCACGCAGTTAGACGAAGAAGGCGCATCGCCATCAATAATGGCGAACTTGACTTTTGGGAACTTAAACGCAACTTCCTTGAGAGCATCTTGCATCAAGAAACCAACGGCAAAGACCACATCATACTTGGCTTCGGCGAACTTGGTAAGGTTGGCGACATAGTCCGCATTCTGCTTAGACTCGACATACTTCACCTGTGCTCCCAGCTCTTTTTCCGCTTTCTGGAGCCCCGCCCAGGCCTGCGCATTGAAAGACTTATCGCCCACCCCCCCCGTATCGGTGACGAGCCCAGCCTTGATCTTCTTTCCTAACCCTGGGGTAGGATTGGGAGTCTCTTGCTTTTTGCCACAGCTCCCGCCTGTAGCAATGAGTGCCCCCGAGAGAGAGAGTGCGAGAAAATGACGACGATTCATGCCCTCAGTATACCCGGAACGCTAGCCGACGCCTTTTCCCAGTCGTCGCAAGAGCCCATCGAGTAGCTCCCGCTCCTCCTCGGTTAAGAGTGACATCTCTTTTGCCACCGCCTCAGCGTGCTTGGGAAAGAGGCTCGTGATAAGCAGCTCCCCTGGCTCCGTCAAGTGCACAAAGACAATGCGCCTGTCGTGCTCGCAGCGCTGACGACGCACCAGGCCATTTTTCTCCAGGTTGTCCACAATGACGGTCAGGTTGTTAGGGCTCCGCAGGTGCTTGCGGGCCAGATCGGAGAGTTTAAGGGGCCCTAGATGATGGAGTGCCTCCAGAACCCCGAACTGCCCCTCAGTCAGCCCGGAGTCCTGGAGACAGCTCAGAGCACGCCGCGCAACGGACTCAGCGGCGCGCATGAGCTTGATGTAGGTATCCAGTGCCCGCTTCTGTGAATCAGGCCCCACGAAATGGGTCGGCATAGAGGCATTATAACCCTAATCTCCAGGAAGGTCGAAGAGAAGCACTTCACTGGTTGCACGGGCCTGTAGTGTCACGAGAGTCTCCTGCTCCAGCTTCGCCGCATCGCCCGTCACGAGAAGCTGGCCATTAACCGTCACTTCTCCCACGACAATATGCACGTAGCCCAGGCGACCTGCTGCCAGTGTGTGCGCCCGGCTCTCACCCGGCTCCAAAAGCGTTGTCAGAAGCTCCGCATCCTGGTAGATTTCCATCGCGCCCTCACGGCCTGTGCCAGAGACCACCACCGCCCACTTGCCACGTTTCGCACTCTCGGGGATATGGCTCTCGCCGTAGCGCGGCGCGGCTCCGAGAACATTGGGCTCGATCCAGATCTGAAACAAATGCAGCCACTCGGTATCCGAGGCATTGGCCTCGCTATGAAAAACGCCCGTCCCGGCGCTCATGCGCTGGATGTCACCAGGCTTCAGCACGCCCTTGCCGCCCGTGTTATCCTCATGTGCCAGGGAGCCAGAGAGCACGTAGGTAATAATCTCCATGTTCTCATGCGGGTGCATTCCAAAGCCCCGGCTCGGCCCAAACTTGTCCTCGTTGATCACCCGCAGCGACCCAAAGCCCATGTTGGTCGGGTCGTAGTAGGTATTGAACGAGAACGAGTGGTAGGCATCCAGCCAGCCACGGTTGGCATGTCCTCGCTCACTTGATCGTCGTATCGTCATCATCTCCGTCATCCTCCAAATCTATTAAACCTAACCTTGTCAAAATAGTTCCAACTGGAATCAAATTTTAGCAAACCATAGGGATTTTGCGATACAACTATTGCTATGCGACACGTGATTTTTGACATTGAGGCGACGAGCTGGGAGGAGCAGGTCTCACCGGAGAAAACCGAGATTCTGGAGATCGGGGCCGTGGAGCTTTCCTCCGCGAGTACGGAGGCGGCAGTCTCTAGCGAGTTTGGGATGCTGGTGCGCCCCGTGGGGACGCCCGTGCTCTCCCGCTACTGCCTGCGCTCGACAGGGCTAACGCAGTTTGAAGTGGATCAGGCCGACCCCTTCCCGCTGGTCTTCGCGCAGTTTCTGGCATGGCTGGGGAGCTCGCCCTTCACGCTCTGTACCTGGGGCGACTACGATCTGGCGCAGCTTCGCCGTGATGCCAAGCGCCACCACGTGGCGCTACCTACCGACTTTGAGAGTGCGCTCAATCTAAAGTCCGCGTTCTCGCGCTGGCAGAACCTGCCTCCAACCGGACTCGGGCCCGCGCTACGCCATCTCAAGCTAAGCCGCTCTGGGCAAGCGCACCGCGCCCCCGACGATGCCCGGAGCATTGCCCGAATCGCGAGGATACTCCTGCCAACTCTTGACCAGAGTCCGCGGTATACTCGCTAGTATATGCGCTATCTCTGGCTGACTCTGGGCTTTCTCTGCGTCGGGCTGGGGTTTGTCGGGATCGTGGTGCCGGGTCTGCCTGCGACGGGATTTTTTGTCGCGGCGGCCTGGTGCTTTTCTAAGAGCAGCGAGAAGTTTCTTCACTGGCTCCTAAACCTGCCCCTCGTCGGGCCGCTTCTTCAGGACTACCGGGGCGGGCTAGGAATGCCGCTGAAGGCAAAGTGGTTCGCCTCCGTGAGCCTCTCACTCGCCGTGAGTATCAGCGCCGTTTTTGCCATCCGAATGCCTTGGGCCAAAGCGGGCTGCATCGCACTGGGGCTCATCGGCCTCTGGTACATCTGGACAAAAGTCCCGCTCCGCGAGAGAGTCCTCGCGGAGCAGGAACCATCCGATCAATCCTAGAGGAGCTGGGCGCTGGCGCTAGGGAAGACGCTGGCATTGTTGCCCAGAGGCAGGTTGGTGTGGTCTACGGCGGCGGCGGGAATATCCCCCACTAAAGGCTTGAGTTCGAAGGGCAGCGGGCTGTCATCGCTATCGGGCTCGATGGAGATCACAGCCTTTCCGCCTCGGACATCAGCAGGAAACGTCAGCCCTGCCGGTGCATTGCGCAAAAAGTCCTCACCGGGAAAAGCGGGGCCGGGGGAAGTTCCTGAGAACGGGGCGCTCTCATCGGCAGTAGTGGGCGTGGTGAAGCGGCCTGTGGAGATTGGCTTGCCTGCAATGACCGTCCAACCTTCATACTTCCAGCCTGCCGGAAGCGTCGGGAGAGTCAGCCCCTGCTTGGGGCCACCATCTAGCTTCAGGAACCAGATACCACTATTCTCATTTGTGTTGTCACCGTCGGTGGGGGTTGCCAGAATAAAACCTCCCGTCGCCGCCGCAAAGCTATTTCCCAGCGCCATCGGGTGCCCGATGGTGAGGCTGGCAGCATTGCCGGAGATATCCCCCGCAACAATATGTGTCTTGGCAGGAACCGTATCCGTATCCCCCGTCGGCTCGATCGTCACGACAACCGATGTCGCGCCGGTGAGCTCTTTTCCCGTGGCAAACTCGCCATTGGTGACAACCGTGCCATCCAAGTTCACAATCTGCCCACTGGCGTTGATATTGAACTTGCCCGCAGGAAGCGCCTTGCCTCCCACAAGAACCCAGTTCTCGTAGTGGTAACCATTGAGTAGAGGCGTCAGGTCATTGTTGGTAATCTTCAGAACCGCACGGGTCGGCGTGACAGAGCTGCTCCCACCACAACCCGAGAGAAGCGCAAGAGCGAACAGGGCCGCACCACTAAGAAATAGATGCTTCATAAAAAGTCTCCTTGTACGGAAAACTCCCCAAGCACCTGAAAAAGTTCAACTTGAGCAAAACCTAGTACTCTGGCGATAACGAGACATAATGCGTTATCTAATTGTTGATCTAGAAGCCACCTGCCGTGACAGTGGCATGCCCCGTGAGGAGATGGAGATTATCGAGATCGGAGCCGTAGAGATGCTCTCGGCAGATTCCGAGCCCACGCGGGAGTTTGGGCGCTTTATCCGACCCACACTCAACCCAGAGCTCTCAGAGTTCTGCACACAGCTCACGAGTATCACTCAGCGCGATGTGGAGCGTGCGGGGCTCTTTCCCGAGGTATTTCAGGAGTTTCAGGACTGGATTGGGCCGCGCCCCTACACGCTCTGCTCCTGGGGCAACTACGACCTGACGCAGTTTCTCCAGGACTTCGCCCGTCACGAGATTACGCCGCCGTATGAGTTTGACTTTGCGCGGCACATCAACCTCAAGAAACGCTGCGCGGAGAAATTTGGGACACGCCCTCTGGGAATGGCTAGCGCGTTGCACCACTTAGGCCTGCCACTTCTGGGAAAACACCACCGTGGCATTGACGATGCCAGAAATATCGCCGCTCTTGCCCGATTTATACTTCTGAGCTAGATTTTAGCCCTAAAATATAAAAACCGTAACGCTACTAGTTTTAAGATAAAATCCTAGTAATTCTATTTATAATAAACCGATTTATACCCTCATTTTCAAGAATATAAATCTCAAATATCGAATCCTACACAAATAACTACTGTATTTATCGTGCCATGAAGTACCAATAGATTAAACAACTATTTCACGCAATGGCAAAAAATGTTTTTTAGAATTTTTCCTCATCGAATAATTTATTGTAAAAGGTGTGGTAGCTGTATTGTAAAATTATTGCGAAAAACTAGTTTAAAATATCATTTTTTATGTATTAGTTGGCTCTTCATTCGATCCTATTAATCCTTTGGGAAGCGGAAAAACTACTTCTTCGGCAACTCCGGGTAATATTTTAACCTGCTGTATCCCCATGTCGCGCAATTGATTGATGACTTCTGTCACCAATATCTCGGGCGTCGATGCGCTTGCGGTTACTCCAATACGTTTTTTTCCGATAATCCAAGCCGGATCAATAGAAGACGCATTTTCTATCATATACGCGATTACGCCTTTTTTTTCAGCCACTTCGCGTAACCGATTTGAATTAGAACTATTACTGCTACCGACGACGATTAATAATTCTACTTGAGGAGCCATAATTTTGACGGCTTGTTGACGATTGGTGGTGGCGTAACAAATATCGCTTTTTTTAGGCTCAACGATTTGTGGAAATTTATGTTTAAGTGCAATAATTAATTCAGCAGTATCGTCTACAGACAATGTTGTTTGTGACACATACGCCAGCTGCTCTGGATTTTTTACGACCAATTTTTCTATATCAGCAATCGTTTCAAC
>NZ_JANNYP010000646.1:0-4490 GCF_031410135.1 Armatimonas sp.
CTGCTTGTGGGCGACAGCCTTGGTCGCATCGGTGAAGAAGCCGGTGGACTCCACCACGATATCGACGTTCTCGGTGCTCCAGGGGATCGCGGCGGGGTCTTTCTCGGCGAAGACCTGGATCCTCTGACCGTCCACCACCAAGTCGGTTCCCTCGTAGCCAACCGTGCCCTTGAAGGGGCCGTAGTTGGAGTCGTACTTCAGAAGGTGGGCATTGGTGAGCGCGTCCGTCAGGTCGTTGATCGCCACAATCTGAACGTCGCCGCTGAGCCCATATTTCTCATAGATGGCGCGGAAGGTCAGACGCCCGATGCGCCCGAAACCGTTGATGCCAACACGTACTGCCATATTTTTCCTCACAAATCCAAACGATTTAGATGTGCGGCAGCGTCTCGGGCATCATCGGCGCGACGTTTCCGCCAATCAAAGAGCATACCCGTTTTAAAGTTTAGATGCAAGGCAGACTGTCTTAACATTTCCTACCCCCTAACCCCCGCCCGGCGGGGGGAGGGGGCGTCAAATCCCCGGAAACGCATCTCGGCGGACAAAAAAACGTGCGTTCTTGATGCGTCCGTTTGGTGGGGGATCACCCTGGCGCGGGAGGAGCTTGACTCCGGTGATGGTCTGCTCACTGCCAATATCGACGACTAAGTGGTGCGGGTGATTTTGCTCGCCGCTGGAGTAGGCCGTGTGCCAGTACGTGCTGGGATTGCCGTCCACGGCGTTATCCGACTTGCCGTCCTCCGAGCCCGTCTCCTCGCTACTGGCGTAGATGATTTTTGCCCGAAGCTGCTTACCACCCTCGCCCAGCACGGTAAGCTCAGCGAGCGTGGCGAAGGGATCGCCTTTGTAGTTCGCGAGGCTCTCTAGACAGACATAGTGGCCGAGGACGGGAGTGGCGAAGGTGATGGTCTGGAGCGCACCGCCGTAGGGGAGCATGCCTTCCCAAGTGGGGGCGAGGGAGACGAGGCTCAGGTTCTGGCCTCGCTTGCGGTGGGGTTGTGCGGGCAGGGCATCGGGGCGGAGGTCGTCCAGAATGGGCTCCGTGAGGCCGGAGAGGGCGGCTTGGCGCGGCACTTCCCAGGCAAGCACAACGATCTCATTGACGCCTGTTTTGAGCCAGCAGCCGGGGCAGTAGAGGGTCTGTTGTGGCCCGATACTCCAGTAGCGCCCTAAATGTTGCCCGTTCACCCAGACCATCCCACGCTTCCAGCTTCGCATGTCCAGGTACGTGTCGCCGGTTTGAGTGACCGTAAAAGTGGCGTGGTAGTAGCTCGGCCCCGCGAAGTCTTGGAGTTGGTAGCGAAGTCCCGTCGGTGCGGCTTCGAGCGGGAGCGGAAAGACCTGCCAGGGCGCGGTGAGTGGCTTGCCATCAAGGAGAACGTCGCCCGTGAGCCCTTTTCTGTCATGGAGTCCGGAGCCGTAGTTGATGCGGCCTAGTGCTTCAATCAGAATGTCCAGCGGGCGCGGGTCAATGCGCGGCGGAACGGTAACGGTGTGGCTCTCGCCATCGCGGCGGTTGAGTGTCCCGAGCCGCTCGCCACCGACCGTGACTTGTGCGACATCATGAACACCGGTGAGGCTGAGCGTTGCGGCCTCGCCGGGCGGGAGCATCGTGCGGTAGAGGATCGCCCCGAGAGCGCAGTCGTACTGCTCCATGGTGCGCGGCTTGCTGTCGAGAACAGGCTTGGGCAGGTGCTCCAAAACCCGCGCCGACTCCTCGAAGCGAATCCGGGGAAGCGCGATAACGGGGATAGGCTTCGGAATAGGAGCGAGCGCCTCGCCGGTCGCCTTACCGATGGCATCGCGGATGGCCAAGAACTTCTCACTCACGCCGCCTGCCTCAGGAATCGGGGCGTTGTAGTCGTAGCTGGTGGTGTCCGGCGCGAACTTGGGGTAGTTGGCCCCTGCCCACAGCCCAAAACTGGTGCCGCCGTGCGCGACATAGAGGTTAAACGAGGTCTTCTCCGCCAGCATCGTGGTGACATCACGGACGATGCCCGGCGTCCCGACCTTGGGAAACGGCTCACCCCAGTGCGAGAGCCAGCCAGGGTAGTACTCGGTGATAATCAGCGGGCCGCTGGGACGAAACCGGCGCAGCTCTTTGAGCGAGCCGACACCGCCATTGACGCCACTAAACGTATCCGTGCGCGAGCCGTTCCAGAGCTGGCTGGGACCGTCGGCGGTGAACAGCGGGACGTTGATTCCAGCACGCTCCCAGAGCTTCTTGATCGCTAAAATATACTCTTTATCCTTGCCGTAGCTGCCGTACTCGTTCTCAACCTGCACCATCGCAATCGGGCCGCCATTGGTGACGAGCAACGGCCGCACCTCCGCCGCCAGCCGCGCGACATACTTGGCGACAGCCGCCATATACCGTGGGTCTTGTGTGCGAAGCTTGATATCCGGGGTCTTGAGCAGCCACCAGGGAATCCCGCCCAGCTCCCACTCGGCGCAGACATAGGGGCCAGGACGCAGCATGACCCAGAGGCCCTCTTCCTGCGCCAGCTTGATAAACGCGGCCAGGTCGGCCATACCCGCAAAGTTCCAGCGTCCGGGGGTGGGCTCGTGGAGGTTCCAGAAGTCGTAGGTGGCGACCATGTTGCAGCCCATGGCCCTCAGCATCTGCAGGCGATGCCGCCAGTAGGGGCGCGGGATGCGGCAGTAGTGCATCTCGCCGCAGCGCAGAACGACGGGCTTCCCATCAATGAGGAAGTCCTTCTCCCCGATCTCAAACGTGTGCTTCATGGCCGCCATTTTACCCCCATCCGCCCCGGTTAGAGCGGGGCGTCAACGGGCGTCGCAAGCTCCGCCGCAAAGGCCTTCGGCCATGGGAAGCCTTATGGCCGTTGCGAAGGTGCAAACCTTCGCTTAAGGCCTTTCCAGCGCGAAGCGCTCGTTGACGCCCCCCTCCAACGGGGGCGATAAATAACCGGGGCGACCTTAACCGGCAGGCTTTGCTCGCGCCGTGCGCGGCTTGCGCTCCGAGGGCGGCGTCCCGCCGACCATCTTGTACTGCGGCGACTCCAGCCCAAACGTGAAGCCCACGCCACGCCGCGCTCTCACATTCCAGTCGTTGAGCTCGCGCGCTATGCCATCTCGCTGCTCAATCAGTCCGGTGAGGTGCACCCGCGCCGCGTCTATTTCTGCTTCTTTGGCCTGAATCTGCGCCACTTGTGCATTCTGAGTTGCCAGGGTAAGGCCCGGAACCGTGAAGCTCGGGTTCTCAATCCACATCTGCTTAATCTTCGCCGTCTCATCCAAAACGATGCTGGCGATTACTCTTTTTGCCATCTCTGTTTTTCCTTTCGACAGCCCTGCTTTCGTTCTCGACACGACTGCCTTTGACAAAGACATGACTATTTTCGTTCTCGACAGGATTGTTTTCGTCTTCGACACGACCGTCGAGAACAAAAGCGTGACTGCTTACGACATCAACACTACTACCGAAAACGAAGATAACAAAGTTCCCTACAAGAGAAAAAATGGGTTGGCGCAAAAGAGGGTGCTTACTCTATAATCTTGCCGGTACTTCTACCAGAAAAGGCTCTCCTCTGCACTCATGAAAAACGTACTTCGACTTCTTACGGCAACCCTCGTGCTTGCTACCACGATCTCCCTTGCCCACGCGGGCACGCTCTACGGCATCTCCAACGGCTTCGGAACTGCGGCAAACAACCAGATCTACCAGATTGACCCGGCTACGGGCACGATCTCCAACTCCTTTCAGGTGACCCTGGCAGGCTTCACGGTGACAAGCTCTCAAGCACTCACGGCGCACCCCACCACGGGCGTGCTCTACGGCGTGATCCAGACCTCGGGGCCAACGACACGGCACTTGGTGACAATTGATCCCTCTACAGGAGTCGCGACACAGATCGGGGCGTTCTCCGGCTTGAATTTCGCCAGCCTTGCCTTCAAACCTGATGGCACTCTCATCGGAGTGACGGGCAACAGCGGAACCACCCCAGAGACGCTCTATTCTCTCTCAACCGTGAACGCCACCCCGTCGCTTCTTCTGGCACTGGGTAACGGAGCCGACGGCGAGACGATTGCCATGCACCCCAACGGCCTGCTCTACCACTCCTCTGGCAATAGCGATGCCTTTTTCGAGTCGGTAGATCTGGGCACCAGCACCGTGACCACGCTGGGGCACCAGAGCGGTGAGATGTTCGCGATGGGCTACTTCCCCGACACCGGGCAGCTCCTTGGTTCGGACATCGCTGGTAATTTTTTCTCCATCAATATCGCCGATGGAGCACGCACCGCAATCGGGACGATCAATAGCCCCGACGACAACCGAGGACTGGCCTATGTGGCGACAGCCGCTGCACCTGAGCCAGGCACTCTCGCAGGGCGATTGCATATCAATTCGTCAGTATCCTCTCCAAAAACGTATCATCCCAGCCCGCTCGCAAACGACGATTCTTAACACCCACCTTACTGGTGCGCTCCTGGCTCAGAAGATTTACACAAAAATGACGAAGAATCGC
>NZ_JANNYP010000647.1:0-1899 GCF_031410135.1 Armatimonas sp.
TCCAGCCCCGGCTCGTAGATCGGCATCTCCCCACGATTCAGCTGCTCGACTTTCGCCTCCAGCTTGTCCACACAGATGACCTCGTTACCCAGATCCGCAAAAATCACGCCGGTAACCAGTCCGACATAGCCCGTTCCAATGACACAAATATTCATAAAATTCGATTCCAGCAGGGATTCTACCCGTCTTCTTGCTTAATGAATCTACAATTATCGTGCCAAAGTTGAGTTATTTATGTCTTTTTAATTCCTAAAGACGTTTACAAAAAGACGATTAGAATTCCCCTGCACGCAGTCCTTCGAGAACGCTCGGTGTGCGAAGCGCACGCAGATCGAGTACAGCACTTGCTAGAGTCTTGTTGGTGAGTTTTTTCGGGGGCATAACCCACTGCGCCTTGTAGCCCTTCGGCGGCTCGGGTTCGTAGGAGGGATAAAGTAGGGGGACAGGCTGCTTGCCATCCCAGCGCACCAGCCAGTCGTTGCTCCCTCCCCACCAGAGAGACAGCTTGGGATGCTCGCTCCCCAGTCTCTCATGCAGGCGTTTCAAGAAACTCTCTCCCTCGGCTTCGCGCTCCCCTAGCCAGGTATCGGCCAGGTCATCGGTCGGGTCAAAGGCACGAAAGCTTGACTCTGCAGGGAAAGTAGTGCCATCGGAGGCGATGACATCGGCAGGCTCCACGCCGTGCTTCTTGAGAAACACACGCCGCCGCTCGGGAGTGTAGCCCAGGTTTTCCGTGTGGCAGTCGGAGACCTCTTCACGATAGCCAGGGGGCACGGTGTCGGTCAGGATCAGTCCGGAAACTCCGGGTAGCAGGTAGCGCTTCACGTTTGCCAGCACCACTGTAATGTTGCCTTCCACGCCTGGATCGAGCCAGTCTAGCTCGTCGCGACGGAACCGACGTCGGCACAGATCGCGCCAACTCTCACCCAGACTATTGTGCGCTGGGATACCGTCATTACTACGCAGAAGCGGCACCCAAGCCCAGATCGGGAGTTGCTTCTCGGCCAGGGCAACCGCAATCAGCTCAGGGTTTGCCTCAAGCCAGAGCGCTACAACACCAGCCTCTAGTGCCGTCTTCACCAGCCCTTGGACTTGGTCTTTATCGCTGCCATGAACCAGCAAAACACGATCCTTGACGAAGGCCCGAAGCCGGGGCTTCTCCCGGAGATTGCTCCCTCCCACGTAGAAAGGGGGGGCACTGGGAATGCGCGCCCGTAGCGAAAGGCTAAGGTGAATTGTTACTCGATCTACCGGAGTAGGAGACGCGGGCTGCGTAAGCACTCCCTGGAGCGAGTCTTGTAGTCGTTTCTGCTCCGTATCCACCACTGCACGCTGACTTGGAACCAGCTCCGCATAGGTCAGTATCAGTTGTTTGCCCGCACGATGCATCGTGCGGAACTGATGCCGCTGAGATTCTGTCAGGGCAAAGACAGCTTCCTGAGCAAATGGCACGGTCAGGAGTGCATCGAAGCGCTCGGCGAAGTCTTCTGTCTCGCGCGGACGGGCCGCTTCGGCGCTGGCGTACCACTCGGCAGCCCGGGCTCGACGGGTCTGAAGCGTCAGAATATCCTCCACCAACGAAAAGCTATTGTCGGTCTTGCGAAAAACACCCCCAAGAGCAAAACATAGCGCCTCCAACAGCTCTCCCGTGGCAAGAGCGATACCACGGCTCCAGACTGCCCGCTTGCCAACGCGAGCATCGGCACGCACCAAGATACCACACGCCTGGGTCACACGCACGAGTAGCTCCTCGACGGTCAGGGCGATTGCATATCAATTCGTCAGTATCCTCTCCAAAAACGTATCATCCCAGCCCGCTCGCAAACGACGATTCTTAACACCCACCTTACTGGTGCGCTCCTGGCTCAGAAGATTTACACAAAAATGACGAAGAATCGC
>NZ_JANNYP010000648.1:0-2857 GCF_031410135.1 Armatimonas sp.
ACCGTGTGGCCCTCGGGCGCGTAAGCGTCCATAATCATGATACAGGTCTGGGCAAACTCCGGCGCATGAGCCAGGACGCCGCCCGAGCCGATGATCATGTCCAGCGAGAACATGTCCACCAGGGTCTTACCACCAGCGGACTGCTCGAAGATCTCCCCGATATCGCGGGTCTGCTGAACACCGACCATCTCACGGGCGAGGCTCTTGTGGTGCTCGAAGGCGAGGCGAAGGGCCTCACGTGCGGCGGCTTGCTCGATCTGAAGGTCTTTGAGATCCTGCGGAATCGTGGTAGGACGGATCATCTTGTTGCGGAGCTGGTTGCGAATGTAGGAGTCACCCAGATCAAAGGGCAGCCAGCGCTTGATGTTCTCTAGCCCGGCTTCCGTGAGCACGTTACAGATGGAGTAGCTCATCCCAAGGTTAGCCGAGACGGTGCGGTTGTAGATGCCTTTGAAGACCGAAAAGACATCGGTGGTAGCCCCGCCAATGTCCACGCCCAGCACATTAATCTTTCGCTCGCGGGCGATGGTCTCCATGATCTTGCCCACGGCAAGTGGGGTAGACATAATGTCCGAGCTGGTCCAGGTCTTGAGCTTAGAGTAGCCCGGAGCCTGCTGCATGACGTGCTCTAGGAACAGCTCATGGATCTCCTCACGGGCCGGAGGGAGATTCTCTTTTTCCAGGCTCGGGCGCAGGTTGTCCACGATGCGCAAGTCCACCGTGTCGCCGAGAGTCTCGGTGACGGCATCGCGCATGAGCTTGCTCCCTGCAAAGATCACCGGGAGCTTGAGGCCAATCCCGAGGCGCGGCTTGGGATCGGCAGAGCGCAGGATCTCCGCGATCTCCTGCACCTGGGGAATCAAGTTGCCATCGTCGGTGCCGCCGCTCATCAGGATCATGTCCGGGCGCAGGGCACGAATACGTTCGACTTTCTCGTAGTCCTTGCGACCATCATTGACAGCGAGCGTGTCCATAATAATCGCACCGGCTCCGAGCGCCGCACGCTCCGCCGATTCCGCCGACATCTCCTTCACCACACCTGCAACCGTCATCTGCAAGCCACCGCCCGCCGATGAAGTGGAAAGATAGAGATGGGTGTCGGATGTCGTGGGACGGCCATTCGCATCCAGAAAACTCTTGCCCGTGAGCTCTTCCAGCTCCCGAACCGCGTTAGCGACTCCGACGGTCACATCGTCAAAGGGAGCCTCAACCGTCGTCGGAGCCTCGCCACGTGCCACAAGCCGGTAGATACCGTCGGGCTGTCGTTCGATTAAGATTGCCTTGGTGGTCGTCGAGCCACAGTCGGTGGCGACGATACTCTGCACAATTGCCATGATGTTGCATTATACGCGATGGAGTGCGTTTTTCGTGACTTTACCAGAATACGCCATTTCGCAGAGCCCACACCTGTCTCTTAACCGCATAATCGGATACGGAAGTCCAATTTCACTTCCGCCGAAAGGGATAGTAGCATGAGCAATCTTTTTGAGCGTATTGGTGGTGTAGCAGCAGTGGATCTTGCAGTAGACAAGTTCTACCGCCGTGTTCTGGCAGATGACCGGATCAATAGTTTTTTCGAGGGTGTGGACATGGAAAAGCAAGCCGGCAAACAAAAGGCGTTTCTCACCATGGTCTTTGGCGGCCCTCATCACTACACAGGTCTGGACATGCGAGAGGGCCACAAGCACCTTGTAGCACGCGGCCTCAACGACTCACACTTCGATGCTGTGGTCGAGAATCTGGGGGCGACTCTCAAAGAGCTAGGAGTCCCAGACTCGGATATCGCCGAAGTGGCAGCGCTGGCAGAGACCACGCGCAATGATGTGCTGGGTCGCTAGCGCATGGCTACTGTCACGCTAGAAGGGCGCACCTACGACGCAGTCCCTGGCGAGGCGGTTCTGACGACGTTGTTGCGGCAGGGTGAAGCAGTTCCCCACTCCTGCCGTAGCGGCGTCTGTCGCTCCTGTCTTCTGCGAGCGACTCATGGAACCCCGCCCCCCAGCTCCCAAAAACCTCTTAAAAATACCCTGCAAGCCCAAGGTTTTTTCTTGAGTTGCATCGCCACTCCAGAGAGCGATCTCACCGTCGCGCTCCCCTCCGACGACATGATCGGTCACACGAGCGCCCGCTTGCTCTCTCGTGAGCCTCTCGCTCCCGAGATCTTCCGCCTAATATTTCAGACGGAGGAGCCCTTTGCCTTCTTTGCCGGGCAGTTTGTCACGGTGCGCCATAACCACTCAAGCGGGCTACGGCGCTCGTACTCCCTTGCTACCCCCTCCCATAGTGAGGGTTTTCTGGAGCTGCACATTCGGCGACTTCCTGGTGGCCAGCTCAGTAGCTGGCTCTGTGACAAGCTAGAGCTAGGAGCACGTGTGGACCTCTTTGGGCCGGAAGGAAGCTGCTTCTACTTGCCCGATGATCCTACTCGCCCGCTCTTACTGATCGGTACGGGGACGGGCCTCGCGCCTTTGGTTGGCATTGTCCGCGATGCCTTGGCCCAGGGTCACACAGGCCCGATTCAGCTCTTTCACGGCAGTCGCCACGCCGATGGGCTCTACTTGCAAGAGGAGTTGAGAGCGCTTGCCGACACATACCCCAATCTGAGCTACACCGCCTGCACCAGCGCCACGGGCCTTCGCGCCGATGCTACGGCCTTTGCTGCTATCCCGAACACGGCAGGCTGGCGGGTCTATCTCTGCGGCAACCCCGAGATGGTAAGATCCGCGCAGCGCAAGGCGTTTTTGCTCGGTGCGAATCTCACGGATATCTACACGGACCCGTTTGTCCGCGCCGTGACTACTCCATAACGCGGCGTAGCGCTTCGACGACTTGGCTCACGCTAGGAAGAGCGGCGTAC
>NZ_JANNYP010000649.1:0-14849 GCF_031410135.1 Armatimonas sp.
TCAAAGCCATCAACGATACGCTTGGGCATCCCATCGGGGATCTTGTCTTGTTCCATGTGGCAAACCGGCTCCGAAGCGGTGTGGGAATGTGTGGTGATGTCATTCGGCTCGGCGGCGATGAGTTTACGGTCTTACTGCACCCGGATGCCATCGAAGCCGAGGCGCAGCAGCTTGCCGACTCTCTTCTAAAACAGATTCGCCAGCCACTGACCATCGAGGGCCAAACCCTCTATCTCAGCACGAGTATTGGGATTGCAACGACCACGGATCTTGATGCACCGAGCCTTCTGCGAAATGCCGATATTGCCATGTACGCAGCCAAGCATCAGGGGAAAAACCGGATTGCCGCTTTTGACTCGGAGATGGAGAGAGCGGTTCGGAGCCGCTTTGAGCTGGAAGGTGAGCTACGCAAGGCGATAGACAACCAGGAGATCGAGCTTTACTACCAGCCTCTCGTGCGGCTCGACTCGCGAAAGATTGTCGGGCTGGAAGGCTTGGCGCGCTGGAACCATCCTACTCTCGGAACGATCCCCCCCGATCACTTTATTCCTATCGCGGAGGAAACGGGGCTGATTATTCCTTTGGGGCGACAGCTTCTGGAACAAGGCTGCCGCAACCTACAGCGCTGGCGTCGCTTATCCCCTGACCTTGCTCTCGGACTCAATGTCTCCGTCGCTCAGCTCCTTGATGAGACATTTGCTGATACGGTGCTGGAAGTTCTTCAGAAGACGGGTCTCCCTCCTGAAAAGTTAGCCTTCGAGGTCACGGAGAGTATCCTCGCCGAAGGGCAGAAGCTTGTCCTTATACAGCTTCAGTACCTTTACGATATTGGGGTCGCATTAGTTCTGGATGATTTTGGAACAGGCTACTCCTCCCTCGCAGCTCTGAGTGAGCTGCCTCTCCATCTCCTGAAGATAGACCGCTCGTTTTTGCAGAGTGCGACCGACTCCAATCCTTCCCGTGCAAGGCGAAACCATTCCTTGATGTGCGCTATCTCATCCGCGGCATTTGCCCTTGACTTGATGGTAATCGCGGAGGGAGTTGAGACGGAGGAGCAAGCAGTACTTGCTCAAGAGCTAGGCTGCCAGATCGGTCAAGGCTACTACTTCCACCGACCCATGACGGCAGACGCACTGACAAATCTGCTTCGTATCGCCCCTGTTGCTTCCGTTCACGACCTGCGCGAGCAGCTCACCAACAAGCCATTTTCCCTGCGTCTTGCCGCTTAGAGATTGGTATACTGAATGCGATGCAGCGCACTTTAGAAACGGCTCTGGAGAGCTACGGCCCCGCTATGCGTCGGCGATTTGTTCCGGCCTGTAAACGTGCTAAGCTCGCCTTTCCTCCCCAGCACCTGCTGCTACTGGCCTTCAAAGAAGAGAAGAAACTGGAGATCTGGGGCTCCGGCGGCGGCGGTGCCTATAAGTTTCTCGCGGACTACGATGTTCTGGCAGCCAGCGGCAGCGCGGGTGTCAAGCGGCGTGAGGGGGATCGGCAAGTGCCTGAGGGGTTTTACAAGCTCACCGCGCTTAACCCAAACTCCCGGTTTCATCTCTCGTTTCGGGTGGACTATCCCAACAAAGACGATCTCGCGCACGCCGTGGTGCCGCGCCAGAAAATGGGGAGCGATATCTATGTTCATGGCAACCGTGTCTCGATTGGCTGCCTGGCCCTAGGCGACGAAAAAATCGAGGAGCTGTTTCCACTGGTCGCCACAGTTGGGCTTAAAAACAGCAATATCTGGATCGCACCCTGTGATCTGCGGATCAAAAACGCGCCGCCTGCCGATGACCCCTGGGTGACGCAACTTTATCAGCGCCTGACCAAGGCACTTAAACCCTTCGCGAAGCCGTAGGGTGGCGAGCCTAAGCGAGCCGGGAGGTCACTTAAGCGCTAGTGGCGCTGTGAGAGGCGCTCGAAGGCTTTGGGCGCTAGCTGATTGCGGCCAAACGATTTGGCTTGGTAGAGCGCAGTGTCCGCCTCGGAGAGGAGCTGGTCGCCGGACTTGCCATCGCCGGGGCGGAGCGTGGAGGCTCCCATTGAGAGCGTGAGAATCCCTAAGTCGCTGGTCTCGTGGGCAATGGCGGCGCTCTCTAAGTTCTTGCGAATCTGCTCTAGTGTGTCGGTGGCGGGGGGAGGGAGGCTCTCGATAACCAGGCAGAACTCCTCGCCGCCGTAGCGAAACGCCTGGCCGACGCCTTCCACGCCATTTCGGAGAACCTCAGCGACGCGCCAGAGAGCAAGATCGCCCTCTAAGTGCCCGTAGCGGTCGTTGTAGCGCTTGAAAAAGTCAATGTCACAGAGGGCCAGTGTGATTCCCTGGCACGAGGTCTCCACTTGTTCCCGCAAGATCGCAAGGCGCTCGTTGAGGCGTAAGCGGTTCGCGAGGCCGGTGAGCGCATCGGTGCGGGAGGCATCAAAGAGGCGCTTATGGAGAGTCGTCACGCGGTCGGCGGCGATCAGGCGCGCCTGCAAGTGGCGGATGTCCAGCGGCTTCACTAAGTAATCATCCGCCCCCGCTTCCATCCCACGCAGAAAGCAGTCCGGGCCATCGTGGGCGGTGAGCAGGATGATGTAGGGATAGGGGGATGCATCGCTGCGGGTATCGCGCAGGCGGCGGCAGAGCTCTAGGCCGTCAGTGCCGGGCATCTTCCAGTCAGTAACAATGACATCGGCCCCAAGCCGTTGGTAGCTACAGATTGCCTCGTGAGCCGAGGCAACCGTGCGCGTCTCATGGCCGAGCTGCGTGAGCTGTCCCGCCAATACTTTCCGTGCGGTCGCGTCGTCATCTACGATTAATATCTGCAAGTGGCTCCCTGGCCCCGTGCGACGGGGAAATTATAAGTAGGTGATATCGTGGAGGATCTGGTGGCGATCCAAGTAAGCTCGCACGCTCGCCAGTGTCTCTTTATGGTAGTAGAGCCGCAGCTCACAACCACTCGTGAGTGCATCCACTCCCAGGGCAAGATACGGAAGCTTCAGCTCCGTGAGCATCGCCTCCGCGAGCTGGCGTGGCCGCTCTTCGTTTTCGTAGGAGAGAAACACGACGATCTCCTTGAGCCCTTCGATCTCCTCCATAGCTATTTACTACTCCGCTGATCCATAGACTGCAAGATTCGTGCCCTGGCAAGCTGCCCAGCGCCGGGTGCCGAACTCGTAGTGCCACCACTCGTTGGGATAGTTCACAAACCCAGCCCTCGTCATGGCATCGTAGAGCAGACGGCGGTTCGTGGTAAAAGGCTCATGAGGAAAGCGCTCGAACCAGTCGGTCTGCGTGGCGTCAGTCGCCTCGTCAAAATCGGTGCCCATCGGAAGTGGCTCACTCGTGGCCAAGTCAAAGAGCGTGAGATCAACCGCGCCGCCGGTGCGATGTGGCGTAGGCTTCGCAGGGTCGGCGCTGGGCTCGGCGACGAAATCGCGCACTTTCTCGTGAGTCTCAGCGCGGGTTAGGAGCGGGTAGTCGCGGGTGACTTCGGCCCACTGCCAGTCCCAGAGTGCCTGCTGAACCGAGAGTGGCCGAAAGACATCCAGCACAAGCACGCCGAGCGTCTCAGGCAGCAAAGAGAGCGCTTGTTCCAGTCGCTCTGCCGCGCCACTCCGAAGCTGCATTGTCGTGGAGGCACCCGCGAGCGCAAGCTCCGCATAGACGGGCTTGAGGCGAAGCCGAGGCGAGTCTGTCAGCGTGACGAGTGGCTCGCCGCACTCCGCTATAGGAAGCATTCCCCAGTCGGGCGACAGGGGAGAAGCCGGTAGGATAGAAAGCGAAATGGGTAGGTTAGACACAACGGCCTATCCTACCCGCTTGCGTCTAGGAATGGCAAGCTATCTTCGCCGTAGAACGGCTCCTGCGGCTTTCAATAGATTTCCCTGGAGCGTGTAGTCCATGACCATCGTGCCGTTTTTGGTGCTGGAGAGAACCAGCTTTTTCCCGACCACAAAGTACTGACCGTCATCTTCCGTGGAGCTATTTTTTGAGAGCCCTGACCCAAACTCACCGAACTCGCCGCTGGCGCTCACCATGCTCTGGGAGCGGGAAGAAAAGCGCCCGTTGCTCTCAAATACATAGCGAGTAGATGAGGCCACGCTCACCCCGCCAATTCCTGAGGTGCGTGAGCCCTCACTCTTGCCGCCTTCCCAGGTTCCAACCAGTGCGGTGGCGGCGGTTTTACTGGGCGTGAAACTGCTAAAGATCAGGCTGCCCAGCAGGCTCTCCGCGGCGCGGGTTGTCTCGGTGCTCTTCTCTGGGCTTGAAAGAGTGACGAGCCCTGCCCCAAGCTGCTTGCCCGAGAGCGTGCCATAGAGTGTAAATGCAACGGGCATCCCCTGGGCGTTCTGAGCGCGGCCTCGGGCGACATAGGCCTTCTTGCCCTGCACCACTTTCTCCCCTTCCTCACTCACCTCAATATTCTTGCAGTTCAGGTCTTTGAGAGAAGTTGCCAGACATGCGACAAGCGGCTCAAACTTCTCGTAGAGCCCGAGATGGGTGACTAAGAGTGCATCTACCTGTGCCGAGCCTGTGAGAACTAAGACGGTGTTGTTATCCTGGGTTTTTAGCACTTTCCAGCTCTTTGGAGTCGCAAAAGAGACGGGGAAAATTGGGTTCGTGTTTTGAGCATAGCTCAGGGGGGAAAACACTGCGAGTGCCCCCATGGCCAAAAAGAGAGTTTTCATATTTAACCTCGTGCCCCCCAGAGCGAGCGGCGGACAAAACGATACTCAAGCAAGGCAAGACGCATGATGGTGTCTTTTATCTCAGGAAGACGTAGCGTGGTGGCCCGAACGAGTACCTGGAGGGAGTTCCCGGTGCTCTGGAGCTGCTGGAGACCACTAAGAGCAAGCACGCCGCACGTACGGGCAGTCTGGGCGAGAGCGGCTTCTAGTGCCTTGATTGAGTAGCCTGCGAGCTGCTGGAACTGGCTGGCCCAGCTAATCGCCGTGGTGAAGAGATTCTTGAAGAAACCTACGATTCCCTTGATGATCTGGTCAATCAGCCCTCCGATTCCGGGCAGGTTCTTGATCAGATCCGGTGTCTCTAGCGAGAGGCGCAGATCGCCCACCTCGACATGGTCAAAGGCGAGTAGCCCTCCCTCGGGCTTGAGGAACACTTCAACGCTCAGCGCTTCCGTGAGCTTGGGGGAAGCAAAGGTCAGTGCGCCGTTTCCAGGGCCCCACTTAAAGCTACCGCTGGCACTGCCCAGAGTCGCGCCCTTAGCGATTCGGAAGCTCAGCCGGACTTTGCCTCGGTCACGCCCCGTGGTCAGTAAGCGCGTCTCGCCTAGGGTCATGTCAAAGGCACTGGGCTTGAGGCCAAACTGGATATAGGGAATCGCGCCGCCATCGCCCCCCACCCGGATATTGAAGTTCGGCAGGTCTGTTCGCAGGCGTGCGGGCGCTCCGACTTCGGTGAGTGCTCTTGGCAGGGTCATGGTGAGCTTGGCATCGTCGGCGCGTAGCTTCAGGGTCGTGAGGCCCATCCACTCCAGCCAGTTCTGCTCAGGCTGCTGGCGATAGACAATGCTGCGGGTGGCATCAAACTGGCTGATAGGCCGGATGGAAAAGGCATTGGCGGAGGCTTTCTGGGTTCGGATCAGGCGGATGAGCCGCTGGAGAGAGGGCTGAAGGAACCGGTGGCGGGCCAGAAAACCACGAACGGCACTTGGCAGGTTAGGAGCGGCGTCCCAGCGGTCGGCAATAGCCCCAAGGTCGCCTGGGATAAATAAGGTGAGCAGGTGAACCGCAAACGACTCGGACCTTCCGGCTTGCGGCGCGAGGCGCAGGAGCGAGGCGGTCTGAGCGGTGGGGGGATACTTGGTGTTGACCCGATCAATGGCATCTATATAGGCCATCCCGATAATCAGTACGGGGACCATTCCCACCATCAGGCCGATGCCTCCACCAACTGCGGCTCCGAGAACCAGTCCGGGGCCTGTCCAAGCCGTGGCGACCCCACCAATCACAGCGCCCGTCGCGGTTCCCGTTCCCACGGCTCCAGCGGCTCCCAGCATCATGGCGAGAACATAGACATTCAGAGCCTCCATCGCGACCTCGCGTGGGCTCTCGTTACCACTGACCACGAGCTTGTCGGCGGCATCGGTAGCGACTTTAAGCAAGCCCTCGACAAGCTTGGCATAGGCATCGTTGGAGAGATTTGCATCGGCTAAACTAGGCTCATCCTGAATCCAGGGGAGGGCAAGTGTACTCATTAAAGTTCTTCCTTTCAGTGCTAGTATCTCAGCCACCCGTAGACACAGCGTCATCCGTGCGTCATCTAAGCGTTATTTTTGCTATAATTTTCCAAGATGATTCAGATTGGGCTGCTCGGGGGACTTCGGGTTGAGGCGGAAGGCCGCGTCTTTGATAGCTTTCCTCGACGGAAAGTGGCCGCGCTCTTTGCTTTACTGACACTCCGTCCGAGGCAAAAACACTCCCGTGAGGAGCTAGCCGTGCAGCTCTGGCCCGATGCCAACACCGAGACGGGGCGGCGCAACTTGCGGCAGACACTGCTCTATCTGCGGCAGTCTTTTGAACCTTTGGAGCTGATTTGCTCCGACTCCCAGACTCTCTGGCTTTGCGAGGGTATCACGACGGATGTCGCTGCGTTTGAGGCTGCGATACAAATGGGAGATCTTGCACGGGCACGGAGCCTCTGGCGTGGCGAGCTGCTACCGGGGTTTTTCGAAGAAGCAATCCTGACCGAGCGCGAGCGGCTCAAGGCGCTCTTTACAGCGCTCCCCCATGAAGGAATTCCCCCACCGACAATCCCCTCATCGCTCCCGATCTATCTTTCAGAGTTCCATGGTCGTGAGGACGAGATCGAGCGGCTGAGCACTCTGCTGGCGGAGCCAGGGACACGGCTAGTGACTCTTCTGGGGCCAGGGGGGATTGGCAAGACGCGCTTGGCGTCCACGGTGGTCTCGGGAGGCAAGCGAGAAGCGGCCTTTGTGGAGTTGGCCGCGCTTGCACCAGGCTGCGACGAAGCGCTGGTTTTCCAGAAAATTGGTGAGGCACTTGCCTTCTCTGTCGGGGGGCAAGAAAGCTCGGAGGAAAGTCTACTACGTCTACTCGCGAGCCGTCCGTTACTGCTGATCCTGGATAATGCGGAGCACGTTCTGGCACAAACAGCCTCGGTGGCTCTGCGACTCCTGCGTGCCGCTCCTCGCCTCAAGCTGATCGTCACAAGCCGTGAGCCTCTGCGCTTAATGGGGGAGCGCACGCTGGTTCTTGAGCCACTTGCGATTGAGACAGCGATGCGTTTTCTGCAAGTCTCCGCCCGCGCCATTCGCCCTGAGCTGCCTGAGGACCCTGAAGCCCTCACGCAGATCTGTGCCAAGCTTGAGGGTCTGCCGATCGCACTAGAGCTGGCAGCCTCTCAGTGCCGAACCCTCTCGCTTCAAGAGATTGCCCAGGATCTCAGCCAGGGACTCGGGCTCAGTGAGCAGGCGAGCACTTCCCTGCCGCTCCGTCACCGCTCTCTGGAAGCGACACTCGCCTGGAGTGAGGCGCTTCTTACCCCCCCACAGCAGCAGCTACTGCGGCGGCTGTCGGTCTTTTCCGGTGGTGGCACCCGTGAGGCGATCCTGGAGATCTGCGAGGCATCACGTGGTGATCTGGCGGCGCTAGTGGAGAAGTCTTTGTTGCAAGTACGCATCCTGCCCGATGGCACGACGCGCTACCGCTCCTTAGAGCCCATTCGCCAGTGGGCCGAGGAGCGTCTTGCGCAGAGTGATGAGGCAGTGTTGGTTCGCCAGCGTCATGGTCGCTGGTTTCTTGATCTGGCTGAGCGTGCCGCCCCAGAGCTGCGCCGCAGGGAGCAGCACCTCTGGTTTAAGCGCCTGGATGCCGAGCAAGCCAACTTTTTTACTGCCTATACCACTCTTCACTCCCGCCATAAGCTACGGCTTGTTAGTGCACTGGGCAGCTACTGGATTCGGCGGGAGTTTCTTCATGAGGGAGTACGCCTGACCGAGCAGGCCCTTGCCGAGGTCGCTGATACTTCCGAAGCTCATTCTGCAACCCTCCTCACCTTGGGCGTGCTCTTGCTACGAGCAGGGCAGCGGGAGCGTGCGCTGGAGCTTCTTAAGGCCGCTTCACACTCCGATGATCGGAGAGTTGCTATCGAGGCCACGCTCTATCTTAAGGCAGAAGTGACACCCAACTCCTACGAGAGCTACCAGAGCAGTATTGAGCCGATTCTCGAAGAGATCCAGAACGATACCCGCTGGCGCTGGCACTATGGTCAGGCACTGCTTCAAGGGGAGCGCTTTCTTAATCATAACCGTGACCATGAAAAGAAGATTGCGATTCTGGCGCAGGCTATTGCTCTGTTCGAGGAAGAAGGGGATCGTGCAAAAGTCATGGAGGCGCTCTTTGCCTTGGTGGGGATTCATCTGGTCTACCAGCGCTTTGAGATCGCGGCTCCGATCTTGGAGCAGCTCCAAGAGACGGCTGCTCTGCTGGAGAGCACGCACATGGAGGTGCTTGCTCTGAACATGCAGATTCGTGCCCAGCGTGCTCAGCTTGTGCCAGACGTGGCAATCCTCAAAGAGCTCGCCGACCGGCTGGCGTTGCTCGCACCTCGCCTTGGTGCCCCTGGGGATGCCTACAACGCCTGGCACGATCTGATGCAGGCCTGTCGCCATCTCTCGCGCTGGCAGCTGGCTCATAAAGCGATGTTGCAGATGCTTCATTTCCGCAAGGGAACGATCACACGACCCATGATGGGAGTCTATTTCCTGGGAGCGGTGGCTTCTCTGATGGCAGATATCGGACAGGCCGAGCGCTGCGGAAAGCTCTACGGCTACATCTTCACCGTCCGTGAAAGCGTCCAGCTTCCGCCCAATGCCCTAGAGCAGCGGGTCTATGACCGCGATCTGGCTTGTCTCCAGCAAGAGAGCCCCGAGGTTCTGGAAAAGGCTCTTGCACAAGGACGCTCGCTTACTTTTGAGCAAGTCTTCGCCCTTGCGCAAGAGCCCATCGTACTACCCCCTGAGGGAGCCGTGCCACTTCTTCCGCCGATCTAGCTAGAGAGCATCTTCGGCGTGAGCGGCCCAGAGACAGCCCCGAAGGCAGATCTCCAGCACCTCGGGTTGTGCTAGGTCGCTGGCGCGGTGGCCCAGCGCGTTATAAAAGACCCGGCCCTCGCCGTAGTACTTTGTCCAGATTGTCGGCATGTCCACAATCCCATTTTTCACATGCGGCCCATCAGCGACGGGAAAGCGTGTGGTGCCTAGAACGCGAACGGCAGGGTCAACATGCAAGTAGTACTGCTCGGATTTTACGTGAATCGGGGAGGGGATTCCCTGGGTAATGAAGTGATCCGGGTCGCGGATATCTACCGTGTACTCGACACTATCGTTGCCCGGGTGCGAGACCCACTGGCCTCCCGTCATAAACTGGTACTCGTTACTGTTTCGGAAGCTATCGCACATGCCGCCGTGGCAGCCCGCGATCCCGACACCCGACTTCACCGCACTCACCAGAGCTTTCTCTTGCTCACCCATGATCTGCCCCATGGTCCAGACGGGAACGATCAGGCTAAACGTCGAGAGATCGTGGTTGAGATACGCATCGAGCGTGTCTTCGACGATCACTTCGAAGCCCTTACCCCGCAGGACCTCCGCGAATAACGCCCCAACTTCTTTGGGCTGATGCCCCTCCCAGCCGCCCCAGACGACTAGTGCTTTTCGTGTTGCCATGAGCCAAAGAATACCACAGAAGTAGAGGCAAAAAAATACTTTCTGTCGCAAATCTCGTGACGCATATCGCCTCGACGGAAATCGTCGGGTCTTTGGGGCGTTCCGCCGCGCCTTCGGCGGAATTTCTCCTCGCGCACCCACAATCTACCGACGAGGGACGAGGAGGCGGCCAAAGGCCCCAAAGCCGGGAGGTTTACCGTCCACGGCTATCACGGGATTTGCGACAGAAAGAAAAAATAATTGGTACACATTAATAAAACATGAAATTTTGTGTTAGAATCTACACATCTTAGTTTGGAGGTTTTTTTATTTATGAATCGTAGAGTTTTCACGCTCATTGAGCTTTTAGTAGTTATTGCGATTATCGCTATCCTTGCTGCGATCCTCTTCCCTGTCTTTGCCCAAGCCAGGGACAAGGCACGCCAGACATCTTGCCTCTCCAATATGAAGCAGATCGGTCTTGGGATGATGATGTACACCCAGGATTACGATGGGACCTATCCCTACGCTTTTGCCTACACTCCGCCCATCAACGGAGGAACCGAGTTCAATATTCCCTACGATGCGCAGATCATGCCCTACGTGAAAAACGACCGTATCTTCACCTGTCCCAGCGACTCTACAGGGCGTATTACAACCATGCCTTTCTGGGATGCTAGCTACCGAACCAAGCGTATCTTCCGCTCCTATGGCTACATTGGGTGGATGAACACGGTTGAGGGCGCTGCCAAAGGTCAGACACCGGATCAGAACACGGGGATGAGTCCCTGGGCACGCCGAGTGCCCCTCGCAAATGAGGTTCCTACCTCCGAAGCGAGTTTGGATGCTCCCGCAGATACGCTCTCTCTCGTGGAGAACTGGTCACCCAACGGTGCCTACTCGGACAGTGTGGTTGGGGCTTGGTGGGGGTCGTTCTTCACCAACTGTAATTACTCCAAGCTTCCTGGACGCACTTGGCGGGGTACTGCTCCGGTGGACCAAGCCCCTCCCGGCTGCGCCACAGAGTTCAACAACTGGAAGCCCATGCCGGGCCATGCCAACCTAGGGAACTATGTCTTTGCAGATGGCCATGTCAAGGTCTTACCTTGGGCCAGAGTGCGTGCCAACGACTTCTATTTGTTCAAGCGTACCAAGCCGACCCAGATCTACACACCTTAGTCAGGCTATTGGAGGGTACAATCCCGCCGTGGAAGACACGTGCGGGATTTTTTTACGTTTGAAGGCCCTGATGGGGCAGGCAAGACGACGCAGATTGGGCGGCTTGAAGGGGCACTCGCCGAGCGCGGCTATGAGACGCTTCGTACCCGTGAGCCCGGTGGTGACTTTGTGGGTGAGCAAGTACGCCAGCTTCTTTTGGATCGCAGCGCGATGACCCGCGAGGCGGAGTTTTTGCTCTTTGCCGCCAGCCGTGCCCAGAACGTGGCGCAGGTGGTGCGGCCTGCGCTAGAGTCCGGCAAGATCGTGCTCTGTGATCGCTTTACTGACTCGTCACTGGCTTACCAGGGCTTTGCACGCGGCCTCCCGCTAGACTTCATCCGTGCCGCCAATGCTTTCGCTACCCAGGGACTTGTGCCCCATAAAACGTTCCTGCTCGATGTCCCGGTCTCCGTTGGCAAGGCGCGGCGCTCCACGGGGGAGACCAATCGCCTGGACCGTGAGGCAGAAGCATTTCACCAGCGGGTGCGCGAGGGCTATCTCGCCGTTGCCGCCGAGGAGCCGGAACGCTTTGTCATTTTGGATGGCACGCAGTCTGAGGACGCAGTTTTTGCCCAGCTCTGGGCGGCGGTGCAGGCGCTCTTGCCGTGAGACGCCTGCCGTTCTGGCCGGTGCTGCTCGGGGCGGTTTTGCTGTGCTTGGGGAGTATTCTCTTTGCGGCGCTCATTGGCGAGCGCACGCTCAGCGTCTCTGTGGCGTGGCAGGAGCTGCTCCATCCTCGTCATGGCCCCATTGTCTGGGGTGTTCGCCTGCCACGCATCATCGCGGCGGCGTTTGTGGGCGCAGCACTAGCTGTCTCAGGAGTCGGTTTGCAGGGGCTCACGGGCAATCCTCTGGCCGACCCCTATCTTGTGGGAGTCGCCTCGGGGGCCTCGGTGGGAGTGGGGCTTGGCGTGCTCCTTGGCATTGCGGACACCCCCGGTCAGCCGCTTCTCTCGCTCCTAGCCCTCACCTGTGCCCTACTTGCGACATTTCTGGTTTTCGCACTTGCCCGCTCCGGGCGGCAGCTCTCGCTCTCCGGGTTTCTGCTGGCGGGAATCGTCGTCGGGGCCTTTCTTGCTGCCTTTGTCAACTTGCTCCTCACCCTTGCTCGGCAAGACCAGAGCCGGATCTTGCAGAAGCTCATGGGCTATCTCGACGATGCAGGCTGGCAACAGATCTCCATTCTCGCCCCGGTCACTGTTATCGGGGCGATTGTCTTATCGCGTTGCGGCAAGGGGCTGGACGCGATGGCGTTTGGTGAGGCGACGGCCCGCTCGGTGGGAGTAGATGTGGAGCGCTTCAAGCTCGGGTTGCTGGCGCTCATTGCCCTGCTCACGGCCTGCGCGGTTGCCGTCTCGGGGGTGATTGGCTTTGTGGGGTTGGTCGTGCCGCACTTGGCCCGTGCGCTTCTTGGCCCGCCCCACAAGCCGCTTATCCCCATCGCCGCGCTGCTTGGCGCGGCGCTTCTCGTCCTCGCCGATCAGCTCTCCCGGAGTGTCCTCCCCGGAGTTCTCTTGCCTATCGGGGTGATCACGGCGATTTTGGGCGCACCGTTTTTTGCTTTTTTGCTCCGCCGCCAGCTCGCGGATTGACCCGCTTAATCACATAGAGCTTGGGGTGCATGCCGCCAACCGCGAGAGGAATGACACGCTCAATCTGCCACTGCTGGCTGAGATTTTCTTCAAAAAGCCGGATTTCCTGTGTGAGAAAGACGGCAGTGCCATTGGGGCGCAGGAGACGTGCGGCCTCGGTGAGGAGCGCGGGGTAGAGCTTGACATTGTCCTTGTGCGAGCCGATGCGCTGACCAAACGGAAGATCCGCCACAACCGCGTCCGCCCAGCCGTCTTCCAGGGGAACCGCAGTCGCGTCCCAGTCTGCCAGCTCGATCCCATTGGCGGAAGCGGCTTCCCGTGCGGCCTTGCTGGTGTCGCAGCCGAGGGCACTTTTTTGCTCCCGCTCGACCAGAATCGTCCCCGAGCCCGCGCAGAGATTGATCACACGCTCCGCATTGCCGAGCAGCTTTGCCATCGCGTAGCCCACACAGGCATTGACTGCACCGGGGTAGTTGGCCTTACGCCAGGAACGCGTCGAGAGAGGGCGCGGCGAGAGGCTCACCATGCTCTCCCAGACCGTCATGTACTCATCCACTTCAGGCGGATCGTCGCGCGAGCGCCGACGAGGCGGCTTCTCGACTTTTTTCTGCATGGGTAGGAGTCGCACGAGAAGTGTCTGCGTCTCCTCGCCGGTAACATCCACTTCAAGATTCAGCGCCTTGGCGAGTTCACTGGCAATTCGCGACATCGCCGACGAGTCCCGGCCCGCTGCTGCGAGGCGAATAGAGGTGAAGCTGCCCTCGGGATGGAGTGCAATCGCGGCTCGGCAGTCGGCAAGAATCGCGGAAAAATACTGGTGCCCCAGAAGCCCTGTAGGACGCGGGATGGCATGAACTCGTCTCCGAAACACCGCCACCACAGAGCGCAGAGCCAGCAGGCGCTCCGGCTTGCCCGTAAATGTCATGTGGAGCAGACCCGGCACGTTGCGGTCTTTTTTCGGCGGCGTGGTAAAGCGCTCCTTCACTTCAATGGTCGCGATTGCCTCTAGTCCGGGAATGGTCTCCAGAACATAGTCAAACGCGGGAGCTGTGGGCTTCTTCTCTGCCTCGGGTTGCGGCTTTGGTACGGGGCGGATCTTGCCACCCTTTAACGGTCTTCCTGGTTTCGCAGCAGGCTTCGGGGTGGCACGGGCTGCCCCTCGTTTTCCCGGTTTACTTGGTTCTGATCGCATGATAAATCCTAGGGTTGCTCCAGGCTCGCATGGGCTAGCTGGAGCTGTGCTTCGACGGCCACGCGGGCCGTGCCGCCTTGGCTGGTGCGGGCGTTGGCGGAGGCTTCGGGGGTGATAGCGTCCAAAGCGACTGCCGTGAAGCGCGGGTCATAGCTCTGGAGCGCCTCTAGCGTGAGGTCTTCCAGACCGATTTTCTCCGCGATGCAGCCACGGACAATCCGCCCGACAATCTCGTGGGCTTCTCTAAACGGGACGCCATCGGCGGCCAGCGCATCGGCGAGGTCGGTGGCGGTGGAGAAGTCGCCGCGCATGGCGGCCTTCATCCGCTCGGGCTTGAAGGCGGCGGTCTCTAGCATGCGGTGCATGAGGCTGACACAGAGCGTGACGGTATCCGCGGCGTCGAAGAGTGGCTCTTTGTCCTCCTGCATGTCCTTGTTGTAGGTCAGTACGAGGCCCTTCATGAGTGTCAGAAGCGTCGTCAAGTCGCCATAGACACGCCCGGTCTTGCCCCGGATCAGCTCCGCGACATCGGGGTTTTTCTTCTGGGGCATGATGCTACTGCCCGTGGTCACCGAGTCGGCGAGCTCCACAAAACCAAACTCGGGTGCGCTCCAGAGCACCAGCTCCTCGGCAAGGCGCGATAAGTGAAGCTGGAGCAGGCTGGCATCGGCGCAGAACTCGACCGCAAAGTCTCGGTCGGCCACGGCGTCCAGCGAGTTGGGACAGACCCCGTCAAAGCCTATCTCTTTGGCCACAAACTCCCGGTCAATCGGAAACGGCGTCCCCGCAAGCGCTCCCGCTCCGAGCGGCAGAAAGTTCAGGCGCTTGCGACAGTCGGAGAGGCGCTCGTCGTCGCGGCTGAGCATCCAGAAATAGGCTAATAAGTGGTGCGAGAGCAGAACCGGCTGTGCGTGCTGGTGGTGCGTGCGGCCAGGAAGCACCGTCCCCAGGTTCGCCTCCGCCAGCGCGACAAGCTGCACGCGGAGCTTGGTCAGCTCCCCACGTAGCTCATCTAAAGCCGTGCGCAGCCAGAGGCGCACATCGGTAGCGATCTGATCATTGCGGGAGCGCGCCGTGTGGAGCTTGCCCGCGACATCTTTGCCCAGGCGCTCAAAGAGCATAGTCTCGATGGCAGAGTGAATGTCCTCAGCCTCGGGCGGCAGGCTCGCCGCG
>NZ_JANNYP010000650.1:0-10329 GCF_031410135.1 Armatimonas sp.
CTGAATTTCAATAACACGGGCGACAACTTGTTCGACAAGGCTGCTGGTACGGTGACGTTCTTCAATTCGGTCTATCACGGCCTGCGCAACCACATCCACAAAATCATCGCGATCTTCGATAGCCATCTATGCTCCCAAGCACACCAAGAGACAGAGTGCAATACCAGAACCCCAACACCAAGCACTACGAACGGAACACTAACAGCACACGGTCTCGGTATGCCTTGCTTTTTTGGGATATTCCTCTCTTCCTACCTACTCTCGCGGGGAGAGGCGGCGGGGAGAGGAAGTTGCGGTTAGTTTACCGGAATAAGTGCGTGAATGTCAAGCGCTTAAGAAGTTTAGAAAAATATTTTTTCGCTAAACCTTGCTATTTTATTGACAAAACCGACACACTTCTGTACAGTAATAAAAATCTTTACGCAGACACAGACACAGGCGTGTCGGGTAGTAAAAATATTTTTTTGCCACTCTGCACAGCCGTGTCTACCTCTGCAAAAAAATTTTCTACACAGGGCGCACGGGCGCACTAAAGGAAAAATCTATAATGCAAGCCTTACGCACTCTCTTTAGCAATCCTTTTAACATTCGGACGATACGTGACGCGCGAATTGCCGAGTTTGCACGCGATCATATCGAGCGACTGCGCCGCGCCAACCAGAGTGGAGCCTACCAAAGCCTCTTAACCGAGACGGAAAGTGCCTATTTTGCCTGTTTTGGCACCATGACCGCCGAAGACCAAGCCACTGCCGAGCGGGAGGGACTGACCCAGACGACCCGTGATGCCCTCGTTGCTTTCAAAGCCGCCGTGCCCGATCTGGAGGCATCTGTCCGTGTCGCGTTTGGCAAGAGCAGCCCCACGCACGAGAGCTTTTTCCCCCACGGCCTCACCGAGTACCACAAGGCGACTCTCACCACCGTTCCCGTGCTGATGGAGCGTCTCGTCAGCCTCATCACCACACACGAAGCCAAGCTGGGGGCTTCGGTCTTGGCACGCTTCACCCAGCTTCGTACCGATTTTTCTGGGGCACGCAAGGCCCAGCAGGCAAAGAAAGGCGCTGTCAGCCAGCTCAAGGCCGCGTCTAAAGAGACACGCTCCGCTCTGGAGCTACGCCTCTGGAAAAATGCCTTACTTCTCGCTGCCGAGCATGTCGGACAGCCCGATCAGCTGGGGGCATTCTTCGATCCCACCCGCCTCAAGCCCACACGCTAAAGAGAGCTAGCGGGCGAGATCGACGCGCTGGCCGTCGGAGAAGAAAAAGATATCGCCACGCTCTTGATCGGTGCGTAGGATCGTGGCTCCGGTGGCGGTGAGGCGCTCCAGGGTCGAGGGGGCGGGCAAGTGCTTCTCTTTATCGTCGCTACTGATCACCACAAAGCGCGGCTGAACCTGGCGCAGTAGCTCGGGCGACGATGCACCGGCGTTGCCAAACCGAGCGACCCGCAAGACATCGGCGGAGAGCTCGTGGCCCATCGAGAGCAGTGCCTGCTCCCCCGGCTCCTCCAGCCCCCCTTCCCAGAGAAAGCTCGTCTTCCCCCAGGTCAAGCGCAGCACCACGGCGTTGTTGGCAGCGGCGGGAGTACGGGCGATCAGGCGCTCACGGGGATAGAGAATCTTCACATGCCCCTCTGTCCCTAAGTTAAAGGCCACTCCAGCGCGTGCAAGCTGCACCAGAACCCGCTGTTTTCGCAAGAGCGTGAGGGTCTCCTCCTGGCTCTTATTCACTCTCCCCCACCCAAGATCTAGCACCGACTTCACCGGAAACTGCTTGATCAGCTCAGTCGCGCCCCCGATTGCCTCGTTGTAGGGATAGGGCAGCACCAGCAGGTCAATTTGTTGCGCCCCCGCCGCCCTCAGCGACTCCACCACGTGCGCACCAGAACCAGGTGGCCCCGCACCAATGACCATAAACTGGCCCTCGGGAGTCTTGATCCACGATGCCTCGCCCTGCCCGACCTTGAGATAGGCTACCACGAGCGAGCGGGAGGGGAGTGTGGGGAGAGTGACCTTCGGGCGGGGTCGAAAAACATAGCCTAGCCCCAGTGCCGCGCCCCCTAAGAGTGCCAGAAAAATGCCCCTCAGCCAGTGCCGACGGGACACCCTACTGCCCCTGCTTCTCGGTCTCCGTCAGGTGGTAGGAGAGCACAGCCAGCTCCTGCAAGAACGAGACATGGCGTACCACAACCCCCGCAGGCACTTTCAAGGGAGTCGGGGCGAAGTTCAGCAGCGCACGCACCCCGCTCTGGATCGCACTATCCGCTGCGGCTTGCGCGGCACTGGCGGGCACAGCTAAGATTGCAATCCGGGCTTGGAGCGCCGCATTGATCTCGCCCAAGCGCGAGAACTCGATAATGTCCATCCCTAAGACGCGCTTGCCGATCTTCTCGGGATCCGTGTCAAAGAGCGCGACAATATGAAACTTGTGCTCCTCCAGCCCCGGATACGAGGCCAGGGCGCTTCCCAAGTTTCCCGCCCCCACCAGCAGGATCGGCTGGAGCTTGTGAAGCTGCAAGATCCGCGCGATCCGGTTTTCCAGCTCCGCGACTTGGTAGCCCACGCCCGGCTTGCCAAACTCCCCAAAGTAGGAGAGGTCTTTCCGGAACTGCGCCGCACTTACCCCCGCGTGCTCCTCGATCTGCGCCGACGAGATCGTCCGCACACCACTGGCCCCTAGATCCACCAGACACCTCAGGTAGATGGTCAGGCGCTCTAGGGTTGGCGTGGGGACTTTGGGAAGGGCAGCAGTATCCTCAGTAGGAGTTTGTACCATTGTTCACAATTATACCGTGTCGTTTTAGGAGTGCTGGAGCTTCAAGCACATCAGACAAGAACCTCCATGTCCTCATCGTCGTTCTCGCCATCGGCCTCATCACGCCCCCACGCGTCTTCGTCCACGTAGTCAAACTCCGCGTTGCGGATACGAACCGAGTCCCCTTCGGCTGCGCCAAACGCCTTGAGCTTGGTAAAGACACCCCAGCGCTCTAGCTGGCGCTGCAGGCGACGGACGGCGTACTCGTTGCCCATGTCCGTCATGGAGACAATGCGCTCCAGTGCTTTTCCTGAGACCACCAGCACACCTTCGTCATCGCGCACAATCGTAAACCGACGAGGATCGTCATCATCGCGTGCATTGTTGGTAATGTGCACCACCCCGCTGAGCTTAAGCGCGTCCTTAGGAATCTCCTGGAGCTTGGTCCAGACATGGAGGATCAGATCACGCACGCCCTCACTCGTCACACCGGAGATCGGAAAGACTTCCAGCCCACGCGCCTCAAAGAACTGACGGAGAGGCACGAGCCCACTTCGGTCGGACAGCAGGTCAATGCGTGAGAAAGCGACGACTTGCGGAAGCTTTGCTAGGTCTTCTGAGAACGCCTCCAGCTCACGGTTGATGATGCCAAAGTCCTCCAAGGGGTCGCGCCCAGTGAGATCGGAGACATCTAGCAGGTGCACCAGAAGCCGTGTGCGCTCCAAGTGCCGCAGGAACTGGATTCCCAGCCCCGCGCCCTCGCTGGCATTCTCGATCAGCCCCGGCACATCGGCGATCACAAAGTTATGGTGATCATCGGCACGCACCACGCCTAAGTTTGGCACGAGTGTGGTAAACGGATAGTCCGCGATCTTGGGTCGTGCTGCACTCACTGCCGCCAGAAGCGTGGACTTCCCGACATTGGGAAAGCCCAGAAGCCCCACATCGGCCAGGAGCTTCAGCTCCAGTTTGATCCGTCGCTCCTCACCGGGCTCGCCTTTTTCCGCGAACTTGGGGGTCTGGTGGACGCTATTGACAAAGTGGACATTGCCGCGCCCGCCGCGCCCGCCCGCGATCAGAACCTCACTCTGGGGGGTCTGTGCCAGGTCGGCGAGGAGCTCGCCGGTGTCGGCATCATGTACTTGTGTTCCGGGCGGCACCTTGAGGACAATGTTCTCCCCATGCTTGCCGTACTGTCGCTTGCCCATGCCATGGCCGCCGTTTTCTGCGCGGTATTTCTTGCCCGGACGGAAATCCAAAAGTGTAGACAGATTCGGATCGGTCTCAAAGACCACCGAACCGCCTCGGCCACCGTCGCCACCATCGGGGCCACCACGGGGGACGTGTTTTTCCGTGCGGAAGCTCAGGGCCCCATTGCCCCCACTGCCAGCGACCAACCAAATTTCAACTTCATCTATAAACATGGAATAGTTCCCCTCCCCCGCCTTGTCCCTCGGCACCCCCTCCCAATAATAGGAGAGGGTGTGGTGGGGGAATCAGCCCACCCACCTCTACCTCCCCCTCTCTCCCGTTATCGGGAGGGAGGGGGCCGGGGGGAGGGAGGGCATCCAAAGCAAAGGCCCGGCTGCAGAGCAGACCGGGCCAGAATCTGTAGTTGTGTCAGAAAAGCTTACGCGCTTACGGGAGCGATTTCTTCCACATCGACGGCAACCATGGGATACACCGAGATACGTCGGGTGTGCTTGTGGCCTTCGAACTTCACAATACCATTGATCTTAGCGAAGAGCGTGTAGTCGCTTCCCTGACCAACATTCTTACCCGGATCGAACTCGCTGCCACGCTGACGGATCAGGATGGAACCGGCGGTAACGAACTGACCGGCGTACTCCTTGACACCCAGGCGCTGGGCATTAGAGTCACGACCGTTGCGGGACGAACCCACACCTTTTTTATGTGCCATTTTCTTATTCCTTCTCTACGGATCAGAGCCTATGCGGCAATGGAGTCAATGCGCAGACGGGTCTCGAATTGACGATGCCCGTAGTGGCGCTGGTGGTTCTTCACCTTGATGTAGGTGATCCCATTGATCTTCTTGCCCTTGCCCTGGCCGACGATTGTTGCGGTCACTTTCGCGCCGGGAACCGTAGGAGAGCCAAACACAGGAGTATCTCCACCAACGAAAAGAACATCGTCAATGGTCACGACATCGCCCTCAGCTCCTTCGAGCTTCTCTACGACGACGGTATCTTTTTCTGCGACGCGGTACTGTTTGCCGCCGGTACGAATTACTGCATACATAATTTTTTTGCCAACCTCTGTCAAGACAACCCTCGGAGTTTACCATAGCTGCCGGGCTTGCGCAAATCAAATTTTATCTGTAGGGTAACAATCATGAATGAAACAGAGATCATGGCCAAGAGCGGCCCCGACCCCGTCGCCGCCTACCCCCACGCCCGCCGCGTGGGCAACTTTCTCTTTATCAGCGGTCTAGGCCCCCACAAGCGCGGCGAGAAAGACCTCCCCGCGACTTTTGCCGACGAAGTCCACGGCGTTTTTCATAATCTGAAAGTCATCCTAGAAGCCGCCGGACTGGGGCTAGAAAACGTCGTCGATGTGACGGGCTTTCTCACGGATTTGGAAACCGACTTCGCCACCTACAACGCCATCTACGCCGAGTATCTGGGCCAAATCCGCCCCGCCCGCACCACGATCCAAGTCTCGGAGCTCCCACGGGGGATTCATGTGGAGATCAAGGTACTGGCTGTTTGCCCTGCTGGTTAGAGCGGCGGTGAAAAAATATGAATAACTTCCACATCATTCTCATCGAGCCGAAGGAGAGCCTCAATATTGGCTCGGTGGCGCGGGCGATGCAAAACCTGGGCTTTTCGCACCTGCACCTGGTTGCGCCGCGTGGCTATGATCGGGAGCGGGCCTGTGTCACAGCGCGGTATGCGTCGGTGCTCTTGGACACGATGACGGTTCATGAGAGCTTTCCCGCGGCGCTGGACGGCATGCAAGAAGTGGTCGGGCTGGCGCTACGTAAGGGCGAGAACCCGGCGCACTATGTCAGCCTGCCGCAGTGGTCGAAGAAGTTAACGGAGCGAGCGAGTCGCACGACGGCGCTGGTCTTTGGCCCCGAGGACGACGACTTGCGCCACGAGCATCTTAATCTCTGCCGCTGGGTCGTGCGGATTCCCACCACCACGGCCTATCCGAGCTTCAATCTCGCGCAGTCGGTCTTGCTCACGCTCTACGAGATCACGCGTAGCCTGCCGGAAAATCTTGCGCTTGCCACGCCTCTGGCCGATGCACCGACGGAGAACGAGCTAGTGCAGTTTGATCGCCATATTGACGGTGTGATGGCGGCGAGCGGCTTCGTGCGCCCGGGGACGCCCGCACCAGTTCCCGCGCTCGTCAAGTCCCTCCTGCGCCGCTGCGATCCCACGCGCCATGAGCTGAGCGTGCTACTGGCGCTCTTTAGCCGGGTTCATTCGAGCTTGAAGCGTCCCGCCGATTAGAACGGCGGGACTGGAGAGCTAAAGCTACAAAGGCCGTTCCGCCCATAAATCCGAGTGCTCCCCATGGCCGGAACGGCCTTTGCAGCGGAGGAACGATGCTCTCCAGTCCCGCCCCTCCAACGGGCGGGATCACGGTAAAATACCTCCATGAAAACCACGCGGGCTCTGGGTCTGACGGTACGCTCGGTATTGCTGGGGCTGGGGCTGACGGTGCTGACCAACCTCTGGATTCACTACGCCGAGCTGGTTATGAGCGGCGTGCAGGGGCATTCGGCGATTGCGGCCACGGCCACGCCTGTCGGGGCGGTGACGCTGATCTTTGGAGTGGCGGGCGTGAATCTCCTGCTCAAGCGTTTTCTCCCTCAGACCATGCTCACCGCGGCGGAGATTCTGATCGTCTACGTGATGGTGACGACCTCCACCGTGCTCAGCTCGTCGGGCCAGCTCCACTTTCTGGTGCCGACTATCGTCGCCTCGTTCCACTACGCCACCGATGCCAACGCCTGGGCGTCCACGTTCCATCGCTTCGTCCCGCACTGGCTGGCGCAGACCAACCCGGAAGCGCTCGATGGCTTCTACAAGGGCAAGACCACGCCCCCGTGGGGGTTATGGGGACCTCAATTATTTGTCTGGATTGGGTTTATCCTGACCCTCACCTTCGCGACGTTCTGTTTGGTCTCGCTCATGCGCCGCCAGTGGGTGGACCGCGAAAAACTCAGCTTCCCGACGGTGGCCCTACCCCTTGCGATTGTCGAGGCGGGCACGGATGATGGGAAAGGCTCGCTCTTTCGCAACAGACTCTTCTGGGCCGGGCTGCTGATTCCCTTCACCCTCACACTCATCAACACACTCGCTCTCAACGATCCGAAGTTCCCGCTGATCTCGCTACGCGCCGATACGGACCTGGCGCAGATGCCCTCGATTGTCTCCAGCCCACCCTGGAACGCGATGGGACGCACACCACTCTCGTTCTATCCGTTTGTGATCGGGGTGGCCTATTTCATTCCCGTGGAAGTGACGTTCTCTGGCTGGTTCTTCTTCTTGCTCACCCGCATCGAAAACGTGGTCGGGGCAGCACTAAATATAGACGCCGGGATGACGGGCACCCAGCGGGCGACGTTTCCCTTTATCGGCCAGCAAGGCGCGGGCGCATTTCTGGCCCTCGCGCTCGTCCCGCTCTGGCTTGCCCGAAGCTATGTCAAAGAAGTCGTGTCCATGGCGTTCGGTGGCCCCAAAGGCGAGCTCGACGATAGCGACGAAGCCCTGAGCTACCGTGCCGCCGCGATTGGCTTGCTGGTCTCTGTGGCCCTGATGATCACGTTCTGTGTCGTCGCCGGAATGCAGCCGCTCATCGCCGCACTCCTCGTCATCCTCGCACTCTGCTACATGGTCGCCGCCACGCGTATCCGCGCCGAGACGGGCAATGCCTGGCTCTTTGGCCCTGAGGTGGATGTCAACCACATGCTCACCCGCACCCTAGGAACCGGCCTGCTCACCCCCGCCGACCTGACCGTGCTGGCCTTCATGCGCCCCGTGCTTGGCAACTTCGACATGCGCTGCCTGCCCATGCCCCACCAGCTCGAAGCGCTTAAGATGGCCGATAGCGTCGGTGCCAGCCGCCGCAAGACCTTTGTCGCGATCGCCATCGCCACCGTGATCGGCCTGATCTCGTCGTTCGTGATCGCCCTGATGCTCTGGCACAGCTACGGCGCGGAAGCAAAAACCGATGCCTGGCGCACCAGCATGGGCCGCCAGCCCTTCGATAACTTAGTGGCCCTGATGCGCAACCCCGCCGCTCCGGATCTGCGCGGCCTCGTCGCCATCGGCTTTGGCTTTGCCTTCACCGCCGGGATGATGTTCCTGCGTGCCCGCTTCCTCTGGTGGCCGCTCCACCCGGTCGGCTACGCCATGGCCAACACCAACACCATGACCAGCACCTGGCTCCCGTTTCTCATCGCCTGGGGCCTCAAGATTCTCGTCCTGCGCTACGGTGGCGCCGACACCTACAAAAAATTCGCCCCCTTCTTCCTCGGCCTGATCGCCGGAGACCTGCTCGGCGGCGGGCTCACCACAGCGTGGGGAGCACTCTCGGGAATCAATGTCTACCCCATTAACTGGTAGAATACCTTCACAAGGAGAGACAAAATGCCGGTTCTAACCCCAGAAACAGAAGCCCGCCTCATCTCGGTCGCGACAACCATTGGTAAGACCCCGGATGAAGTCGTGCAGGCACTCTTGCGCGATCTCCCGATTGCCGCACTGAGTGAGTCTGAGCTGCTCCAGCGCATTCAAGAAGCGGTTCCCCTCTCTCTTCGACAGGAACGAGAAGCGCTGATTACAGCTCAAAAAGCACGTGCGTGGAGCGGAGCGGAACGTCAGCGCTTCCTAGAGCTCACCAATCAGATTGAAACCTGCGAGGCAGAGCGCATACTCCTTCTCTCCGCCCTCGCTCGCCAGCGTGGCCTCTCCCTCACGGAGATTGTGCGCCAGCTTGAGCTGACGCCTGCATGAGACGGCAGCGCCCTACCCAGCGGCAGCGTCTTGCGGTCTTGATTCGTGCAGGCCACCGCTGCGAGTACTGTCGCCATCCCCTTGCCTTCTCGTCCGACCCCTTTGAGATAGAGCACATAATCCCCGTGGAGCAAGGAGGCACCACCACACTGGATAATCTTGCGCTCTCGTGCCGGGGCTGTAACCACCTGAAGCACACACTCACCGATGCCCTAGATCCGGCAACAGGAGTAACCGCGCCACTCTTTCATCCTCGACGTCAGCTTTGGAGCACTCACTTCCAATGGAGCTTCGATGCAACGCAAGTTCTCGCTCTCACCGCGACAGGCCGTGTGACTCTGGAGGCGCTTCAGCTCAACCGAGAAGGGCTACGGAACTTGAGACGTGCTCTCATTCTCGACGGTTCTCATCCCCCCGATGACTGAGCGGGCCTCTTCTGCCAGACCCGAACGTAGTCCACGACAAAGGCATCGGGGTAGAGGGTGCGGGTCATGTCGGCGGGGTTGCTGGGGTACTCCATGCTCAGGATCAGATACTCCTTGATCTTGGAGATGCCCTGGGTCACCTCGTAGAACTTCAGGCCATCCACATAGAAGACGTACTTCTCAGGAGTCCACTCCAGCCCAAAGGTGTGAAAGCCCGTCCCGACTCCCTTGAGGTAGCTCTGCATCCCGCGCGTGGTCTTCTGGTTGGGGCCATAGGCCCAGTGGACATTGTGGGAGATAATATCGGTGCCCAGCTTGCGGAAGCACTCCATGATGTCGATCTCCGCCCCAAAGAGAGCTGGGTCCTCTCCCTTGGCGATCTCCGTGGACTGAATCCAAAACGCCGCCCACACGCCCGGCGACTTCTGCACCTGCGCACGGCACTCGTAGTAGCCGTAGCGAGCAGAGAAGAGGTCTTGTGTCCCCACCGCGCTCCCGAGTAGCTGCTCACCCTTCTTCTTCGCCCAGAGCCACAGGTAGCCGTCCTTGACCTCCACTGCCTCCTCGGAGACATACGCCAGCGCCCGTGGCCCAACGCCCCGCACCTTCCACTTGGTTGGGTCGAGCTTGTTTCCCTCAAACTCATCCTCCCAGACCATCGCGTAGCCCGCCTTCTCTGGCAAAAACGGCACGGTCGAGACCGGCCCCTGCGCCGGGCGCTGTGCAAAGCTGGCCGATGCAAGCAACACCGGCGCAATCGCTCCTAAAACTCTCATACAATCCCTCCATTTCCCCGTGCCGCCGCCCGTACCCAGCGGTGCCCATCGCACTGTAGCTGCTTCTTCATCAGCTTAATCGTTGGGTTTAAAGCCAAGGCGAATCGCCGCTCCCAGTGGGGATGCTGTGCCCATTTTTGGAGAGGATTTTGCATATGTATAATGGCAAGCACTGTCGCTAGGCTCGTCCCACGCTGCCCTGCAATCTTCTCTAAAACTCTCTGACGCTCCCCCTGAGGCAAGAGTGGCTGCTGCTGGATGGGGTACAGCAGTCGTCGGTTGATGGCATCGGGGAGCGCTCCCGCGCGCATCACCCAGACAAGCGAGCTATCACGCCAGAGTCTGGTGGAAAAATCAGTGAGCAACTCTTCTTCCCAGCCCTCACCAG
>NZ_JANNYP010000651.1:0-4990 GCF_031410135.1 Armatimonas sp.
TGCTCAACGTCTTGCTGGCAAAGTTCACATCGGCAGATATAGATTTCCCTATTTGGCATGGTTTCTTCACAGTAGAAAATGGAGTGGCTAACTAATCTATTCTACACCAAAGAACTGGAACTTGATTTTGGACGACTACTAAGTACAATTTAGGAGAAGACGTCCCCTTCGAGCGCTACAAAGACAAGACCGGCAAGTACGACTGGGCAACTATTTCGGAAGAAGGCCGTGGTAAGCTCCGTCCCATCTACGAGCTGGCACTCAACCACTTTGAGGGACGCCTCGGCAAGAAAGCTCCCTACACCCGCCGCGCCGCCGAGTCCCTGCGCCCCGAAGGCGCCGCCTTCCAAGCCGACCACCCCGGCTTCGGAACTTTGCTCTTCCTGAGGTCTGTAAAATGATGCCACCACCTGGTCACGATGCTAACCTTGATCGTGCTTTCGCACAAGCGATGAAGGAGAAGAGATACGATGCGACGCTATCGGAGCTGGGGGAATCTGAAGCCCGATGGGCAGATCGAGTTGCGCTGACTCATTGCCTACTTGCTAATGGTCGCCTTGATTTACTCTATCAGATGCTGGATGTGCAGAAGGGGATGCTGGCGAGCTCGGAGCTCGGAGGGAACTTACTTTCGAGTACTCTCTACTATCGTAATGAAAACCTTATTAGATATTTGACTACTGCTGGGGTACGGCTGCATGCTGAGGTGCTTTTTTCTATTGCTCCCTATGGAATGGATAAGCACTTCTTGCGATTTTTGCGAGAGCAAGGGGCCGATCCAACTCATCTGAATCGTCAAGAGGATTCTCTTCTTCATATCCATGCACGCTACAATGGGCGTTCAGAGCTTGTGCCAATTCTCATTGGGTATGGTGTGCCACTGGAGCGCCACAACGTGATGGGGCACACGGCACTGCAAGCGGCTTGTCAGTCCTGGAACGCTCCCTACGCAAAGGCATTACTTTTTGCGGGGGCGGACAAAAACGTGATAACGGAGAACGGAGCGACACTGCTACACCTTGCTTGCTATGGAATTGCCACTGATGACATAAATCGTCCGCGTCAACACTTCCGAACGGAACTCGTCGAGCTTCTCCTTGCAGAAGGGCTTGATCCCAGCGTGCCCAATCATGACGGGAAAACGCCGCTTGATTTTGCGCGGCACTTTGGACATACGAACTTGGTGGCACTTTTTTCGTCTCAACCGGTAAAATGATGTTTATGCGCAAGTTTATGGCGGCACTTCCTCTGATTGGGCTTCTTGCTGTTGGCTCTCTGGGGGCGGCGGGGCAGAAAGTGGGGAACACGAAGACGGTCAGCTTCCGGGAGGAAGTGGAGCCACTCCTTAAGGCCGACTGCACGGGCTGCCATAGTGGCGAGGCGAAGCAGGGCGGCTTCTCGGTAGAGGGCACGGCGCTCTTTGCGGGAGGAATGGCCTTTGGCAAAAAAGTGATTGTCCCTGGTAAGCCCGCCGCGAGTGCGCTGATTGGCTACCTGCGCGGCAAGCACCAGCCACAGATGCCCATTGGAATGCCGCCGCTCAAAGAGGCGCAGATCCAGACCATCGAGCGCTGGATCGCGCAGGGCGCAAAAGTGGACGAGGTAAAGCTGGGCTGGCCCTATCTCGCCCCGACGAACCCCGCAAGCCCTAAGCTCAAGAACCCGGTGCTGCGCGACGAGTGGGTGCAAAATCCGATAGATAGTTTTATTTTGGTGAAACTGGAAGCGAAGAAGCTCTTTCCCAGCCCGCCTGCCGATAAGACCACGCTCCTACGCCGCGTCTACTTGGACTTGTTGGGCCTGCCGCCGACGGTGAAAGAAACTGACACGTTTCTCTCGGACACTGCGCCCGATGCCTACGAGAAGCTGGTAGATCGCCTGCTCGCTGACCCGCGCTACGGGGAGCGCTGGGGGCGGCACTGGCTGGATCTGATGCGCTTTGCGGAGACACATGGCTTCGAGGCCGATAATATTCGCCCCCGCGCCTGGCGCTACCGTGACTACGTGATCCGCAGCTTCAACACCGACAAGCCCTACGATCAGTTTCTCAGCGAGCAGCTCGCCGGGGACTTGCTACCCAACCGAACCGCTGACTCGCTGATCGCCACGGGGTTTGCGCGGCTGGGCTCCTGGGACGAGCTCTCACGCGATCCCGAGGGGCGCTGGCAGGACTACCTCAACGATGCCACGGACACGGTGGGCGCAGTGATGCTGGGGATGACGGTGGGTTGTGCGCGCTGCCACGACCACAAGTACGACAAGATCAGCGCCAAGGACTACTACAAGCTCCAGGCGTTCTTTGCCAACACGCGCTGGTCCGAGGAGCGCCTACCTGGTGAGGTAGACAGCCCCGAACTGATCGCAAAACGTGAGTCACTCCACAAGCAGCTCCAGGAAAAACGTACCCAGCTAGAGGCCGAGCGTGCCGAAAAAGGCGATATGGAGGAGCCCAAGCGCAAGCGAAAAAAAGAGGGGGTTGAGGCAGAGATCGACAGCCTGAATCGCCAGCTTGCGCCGATAGATACGGTCGCGGAGGTGATCACGGACAAGAACACGAAACCGATTACCCATAAAGTGCTGGTGCGGGGGAGCCTCTCCACGCCGGGTGAGACGGTGAAGCCGGGCTACATCACGAGCTTCTGCGGTGGCAAAGACGAAGAAGTGATGAGCGGGAAAGCGCGGCTGGAACTGGCACGCTGGGTTGCCTCTCCACAGAACCCCATGACGGCACGCGTGATCGCCAACCGGCTCTGGCAGCACCACTTTGGGCAAGGAATTGTCGCCACGCCCTCAGACTTTGGGCGCAACGGCAGCAAGCCCACGCATCCCGAGCTGCTCGACTGGCTGGCGCTGGAGCTGGTCCGAAACGGCTGGAGCCTGAAGAAGCTCCACAAGACAATTCTGACGAGCGCGACGTATAAACAGAGCGTCGGCACCAATCCCGTTGCGGCCAAGCTCGACCCGGCCAACACGCTTCTGTGGCGGCAGCGGCGGCGGCGACTCGAAGGCGAGGCGATCCGTGACTCGATGCTCGCGGTTGCCGGGCAGCTCAACCCGCAGATGGCGGGGCCGAGTATCTACCCGAGAGTCTCCGGCGAGGTGCTGGCTACGGGCTCGACGCATAAGTGGGGAAGCTCTCCCGAAGACCAGCAGCGCCGTCGGACGGTCTATGTCTTCCAGCGCCGCTCACTATCATTGCCCATGACCGAGGTTTTCGACGGCCCAGACATGGTCAATACCTGTCCCAAGCGCCAGTCCACGACAATCGCGCCGCAGGCACTGGCGATGTTCAACGGCGAGTTCGGCTGGGAGCAAGCGCGACACTTCGCAGAGCGTGTTGCCAAAGAGGCGGGGAGCGATTCGGCGGCGCAAATCACCCTTGCCTATCGCTTGGCGCTGGTGCGCAAGCCTACGCCCGCGCAGCTTACGCAAGCCACTGCGTTTCTTGCCAAAAAAGCCGAGCTGCACCGGACCGAGAAGAAAGCCAGCCCCGAGCAAGCTGCCCTTGCCGATTTCTGTCATGTCCTGTTCAATACCAATGAGTTCCTCTATGCCGACTGATTTTCAGCAAGTAATCGCCACCCCCACGGGAGCCTATGGTGAGGGACTACGTTTCTTTGGAGGAGTCGGCTGCGTGAACAACACCCTCAAGCGGCTAGTGAAAGACCTGGAAGACCGTGGGATCGCCTACAGTGTGATCGGGGCGATTGCGCTCAACCAGCACGGCTACCAGCGCTTCACTCAAGATATTGACCTTTTGCTCACCCAAGAAGGGCTGGAGCGCTTTCACGCCGAGCTCGTTGGGTGCGGCTACCGTCCCGCGTTTGAGGGCGCACGAAAAAAATTCCGTGCAACGACCGAAAATGTCCCCATCGAGGTCATCACCACGGGAGAGTATCCTGGCGATGGAAAGCCCAAGAACATTGTCTTTCCTGAGCCTGAGTCCGTTTCAATACGCATTGATGGAGTGCAGACACTCACGCTGGAGAAACTCATCGAGCTGAAGCTGGCCTCTGGGATGACGGGGCTGGGACGACGCAAAGACCTCGCCGATGTGCAGGAGCTGATTCGGATGAAAAAACTACCCGCCACCCTTGCGGAAGCGCTGGATATTTCGGTGCGCGCAATGTACCTGGAGCTACACCGCGAGCTGGAACTCGCCGATCTCGCCGAGCAGGAGAAGCAGTCATGAGAGCCTACACTTCTCGACGCGATTTTCTGGCACGTGCTGGGGTTGGTTTTGGGACGCTTGCCCTGAGCGCGCTCCTCGCTGACGAAGCCCAGGCGCAGACGATCAGGAAGCCACACTACCCGGCAAAGGCGAAGTCGGTGATCTTTCTGTTCATGTACGGCGGCCCCAGCCAGATGGACACGTTTGATCCCAAGCCTGAGCTGACGAAGTTTCATGGGAAGACACTACAGCTCGCTCTGCCCAATGCTGGTGAGGTGAAGACGTTCTTTGGTGGCAATAGCTCCTCCGTGCCTCTCATGAAGAGTGTATACGCCTTCAAAAAATACGGTAAGAGCGGCATCGAGGTCAGCGATCTTTTCCCCCATGTCGGCAGCTGCGTGGATGATATTTGTTTTGTCCGCTCGGTTTATGGCACCTCCAACAACCACGCTCCGGCGCTCTTTGAGATGAACACGGGGACGATCTTGCAGGGCGCACCGTCGCTGGGAAGCTGGACTACCTACGGCCTAGGCTCCGAAAATCAAAACCTGCCAGGCTATGTGGTAATGCTCGACCCCCACGGTGGCCCGATTGGTGGCGCTCCGAACTGGGCGAGCGGCTACATGCCCGCCAGCTATCAGGGAACGGTCTTCCGCCCCAGCGGTGTCCCCATTCTCGATCTCAAGCCCGGTGAGGGAATCAGCGACGACAACCAAAAGCAGGATCTGGCGTTTCTTGCGCAGCTCAACCACGAGCACCTCACTGCTCGGCCCGGTGATAGCGACTTAGACGCACGTATCAAGAGCTACGAGCTGGCCT
>NZ_JANNYP010000652.1:0-3869 GCF_031410135.1 Armatimonas sp.
CCGGCCATGCCGCGCAAGATTATCTTCACTGGCGAGGTCACGCTCGTCTGTGAGGATCTGGACAAAGCAAGCGAGGCCCTGGAGAGCCGAGCAAAGGAGTTCGGAGGCTACGTCAGCAACGCCAACCGAACCGGCGTGCGCGGTGAGACGCGGGAGGGTTCTTGGACAGTGCGCCTCCCTGCCGAGAAGTTCGATGCGTTCTTGAAAGCCCTCCCCGCCCTCGGGGAGCTTCAGAGCAGCTCCCGCAAGGCCGACGATGTGAGCGAGGAGTTCTACGATGTCGCCGCGCGGCTCAAGAACAAAAAGATCGAGGAGACCCGCCTGATCGAGCTGCTCCAGAAAGCCACCGGAAAGCTCACCGAAGTCCTCACGGTCGAGAAAGAGCTGAGCCGAGTGCGCGACGAGATCGAGCGGATCGAGGGCCGCCTGCGCTACCTGACCAACCAGACCGATCTATCGACCATCACGATTACCTTGAGAGAAGTCAAAAACTTCGTCCCCGAAGGCCCACCCACCCTTGCCACACAAGTCTCGCGGAGCTTTGGCGGCTCCCTGGATGCGCTTAAAGCCTTCTTTGTCGGCCTTCTGCTCTTCATCGTCGCGCTGGTTCCGTGGGCATTGCCCCTCGGACTTGTGGGCTGGCTCGTGTTTCGCCTCGTGAAAAAACGACGATAGAATAGCCGCTATGAAGCGATGGCGAGTGGATGGTCAGAGAGCGCTGGTGACCGGCGGAACCCGTGGGATTGGGGCGGCCGTTGTCGCGGAGCTGCGGGGCCTCGGCGCGACGGTGCTGACGGTGGCACGCTCGGGAGCCGATATTAGCGCGGATATTTCCGAAGACGGCGCGGCGGATCGGGTGATTTCGGCGGCGTGCGAAAAACTCGGAGGGCTGGAGATTCTGGTCAACAATGTCGGGACGAACGTCCGCAAGCCCACGCTAATGCTCTCGGAGGCGGAGATCGAGACGGTGCTGACGACGAATTTGACTGCAGCGCTGGGTTTGTGCAAAGCGGCACAGGCAAGCCTTGCTGAGAGCAGAGGCTGTATTGTCAATATTGGCTCGGTGGCCGGGAACGTGGCGATTGGAACGGGGGTGGCCTACGCCATGAGCAAGGCAGCGCTGGATCAGCTCACGCGCTATCTGGCTGTGGAGTGGGCAGGTGTGGGGGTTCGCGTGAACTCCGTCAACCCGTTTTACACAAAAACGCCGCTTGCACAGCCCGTGCTGGATGACCCGGAGCGTCTGGCACGGGTGCTCGCCAGCACACCACTGGGACGGATCGCTGAGCCCGAAGACATTGCTGCCGCCGTGGCGTTTTTCTGCTTGCCCGCCGCGCGGCATATCACTGGCCAGTGCCTCGCGGTGGACGGAGGCTTTCTGGCAAGGGGTTCTTATCTCGCCGGAGAGCCTGTATAATTGTTCCTATGCCTCTCTTTTTGACGGAAGAAGACGTCCTTGCAGTTCTGACGATGCCTGACGCCATTGCGGCTCTTGAGACAGCCTTTTTGGCTCAAGCCCAAGCGGATGCACTCAACCAGCCGCGCCAGCGGATCTTTCTCCCCAGCGGCGTCTTGCACCACATGGCAGCCGCCCTTCCCGTACTGGGAGTCATGGGCACCAAGACCTATACATCTTTTGCAGACGGTACGCGCTTCTATGTCCAGCTCTTTTCTTCTGAGACGGGGGAGCTCCTCGCTTTTCTTGAGGCCAATCGCCTCGGTCAGATACGTACGGGAGCGGCCACGGGTCTCGCGATCAAGTACATGGCTCGAACGGATACCCCCATCGCGGCTCTCTTTGGGACAGGCTTTCAGGCGGAGACGCAGGCTGAGGCTCTGGTCAACATGCTACCAAACCTCCGCGAGGTGCAAATCTACAGCCCGAACCTTCTGCGACGACAGGATTTCTGCCAGCGTATGACCGCTCAGCTCGGTGTGCGCTTCACCTCAATGGAGAGCCCGGAAGCCACGGTTCGCAACGCCAAGGTGATCGTCACCGCGACCAATGCCCACGAGCCGTTCTTACGCGGTGCCTGGCTCACTCCGGGCGACTTTCTGGCGGCTGTGGGAGCCAACAGGCTCTCGGCGCGTGAAATAGACGATGAGGCAGTCTCTCGGGCCAATGTCGTGGCCGTGGATGACTTGACCCAGGCTCAGTCAGAGGCAGCAGAGCTTCTCTTCGCTCACGAGCGTCGAAAGTTCCTCTGGAAGAAAGCCATTCCCCTCTCCGCGGTTGTCGTGGGACGAGCCAAGGGCCGACCACACCATGACTCCATTACCCTTTTTAAGTCACTTGGCGTGGCACTGGAGGATATTGCCGTCGCCGCCATGGTCTATGAAAAGGCGAAAGAGCGAGGCTTGGGACGCCCACTTTGAACGCGATTCTTACCATTGATCTCGGAACGTCCTCCACCCGTGCACGGCTTTATGAAGCAGAAACGGGCAAGCCGATTGAGGGCGCTACCTCTCAGCTTAGCCACACTCCTCAGATCACGCGCGACGGAGGCTCGACCCTCGATGCCGATGCTCTGGTGCGTGAAGTCGCTGCCTGCGCCGATGAAGCTCGCGAGAAAGCTCCCAAAGCCTGCTGGATTCTGGGAGTCGGGCTGAGCTGCTTCTGGCACTCCATCGTGGGAGTAGACGGAAACGGCGATGCGGTCACCCCCGTGCTGCTCTGGAACGATCGGCGGAGCGCGGGACATGTCGCCCGCCTCAAAGAACAACAGCCCGAGCTACCCAACAAAACCGGCTGCCCGTGGCACACCAGCTTTGTCTACGGCAGACTCACCTGGCTCCGTGAGGCGCAGCCGGATTTGTTTGCAAAGTGCCAGCAGTTTCTCACGCCAGCCGCCTATATCCTGCATAAGCTGGTTGGAGCCACGGGCGAGTCCACATCCATGGCATCGGCATCGGGGCTCTGGGATCAGACAAAGCAAGCCTGGCTCCCCGAGTGGGAGTCGCTTCTGCCCCCGATCTGTGATGCGCCCGTCTCCGCACAAAGCTCTTCGTTTTTGCCAAAGCACCTCGCACAGCTTTCCTGGTTTCCGCCCGTCGGAGATGGCATGGCATCTAATCTCGGCTGTGGAGCCGTGACTCCTGAGCGCCTTGCCCTGATGATCGGCACCAGTGGGGCGATGCGCGTCATGCCCCCCGCAGGCAAGCTCCCCCCTCTGCCGCCCGGCCTCTGGCGCTACCAGCTGGATTCGAATCGCTGTGCCTTAGGTGGCGCACTGACCAACGGTGGCTCCGTCTGGGCGTGGCTGGAGCAGACTCTCAAGCTCTCTGAGAACCCGATGGCCCTCCCACCCGATAGCCATGGCCTGACCGTGCTTCCGTTTCTGGCAGGCGAGCGTGCCCCGCTCTGGCGAGACGATCTCACGGCGGCGATTATCGGGCTCTGTGTCTCGACCACGCCGGATGCGATTGCTCAGGCGCACCTGGAGGCCGTCGCCTACCGATTTGCCGCTCTGCGCGACTTCCTGCGCCCCGTTGCGCCCGCAGCCGAGCTGATTGGAACCGGCGCGGGCTTGCTCGCCTCCCCACACTGGCAGCAAATTCTCGCCGATGTGCTCGGTGAGCCCCTTTTAGTGAGCAGCGAGGAAGAAGCCTCATCACGCGGGGCTGCTCTCTGGGCACGCGAGTGCCTGGGCTTGGGAAAGATTGAGGACGCCCCCCTGCCCGAGATCCTCCACCGCGTCACACCCAACCCCGCCCACGCTGCAACCTACGCCGCAGCCCGCATCCGCCACGAAGCGCTGCTCAGTACCCTCCTACCCCCACCCCCTTCCTCCCGAGACCTACGGGAGGAAGGGGAGCCCGAAGGAATAAAAATCCCCTCCTCCCAATCCGCCTCCCAGGATTGGGAGGAG
>NZ_JANNYP010000653.1:0-4814 GCF_031410135.1 Armatimonas sp.
AGGACTGGATTGAGCCCGCCCAGGAGCGCATCCGCCAGCGCTGTGAGCAGGCAATCACCCAGCTCAATGCCCTCCGCGAAAGAGAGTCTCCCAGCAAGGCTCCCACTCCCGTCACGGCTCTCCTTCAAGTAGCTCCCTCTAGTGCACTTCCCACCGGCACGGTTACCTTTCTCTTCACCGATATCGAGGGCAGCACAAGACTCTGGGAGCGAGTGGGCGATGTCTTCCGTGCCGCCCTCGCCACCCACCATGCCCTGATGCGCCATGAATTTAGGCGCAGTGGGGGACACGAGGTCAAGGAGGCGGGAGACTCGTTTCTCGTTGTCTTCGCCAGCGTCGGTGATGCCCTTGCCTGCGCGATTGCCTGCCAGCGTGCTCTGGAGAAGCAGGCATGGCCCGAGGAGATCAGTTCGCTACGGGTACGCATGGCGCTGCATACCGGAGATGTCGAGCTGGCAGGCGGCGAATACCACGGCATCCTGCTCCACCGAGCCGCACGCATGCTCTCGGCGGCACACGGGGGTCAGATCCTCTGCTCCGAGGCGAGCAGTAACCTTCTCAGCCGCGATCTGGAGCCGCAGGTAACTCTCAAAGACCTAGGCATCTGGCGGCTGCGCGATATCCAGGAGCCGGAGCGCCTCTTCCAGGTGACTTACCCGGAGATGGCACTTACGGAGTTCCCGCCTCTGAACGCGTCGCCTGCGCATAGCTCGCACCTGCCGCTGCAGTTCACCCGCTTCTTCGGGCGGGAGACGGAGATCGCCCAGCTTGTGGAGCTGCTCGCCTCGCCCCAGACCCGGCTCTTGACCCTGACCGGCCCGGGTGGCACGGGCAAGACGCGGCTGAGCCTAGAGGCCGCGGGTCGGTTTGCCGAGTCGTTTGCGGGCGCGGTCTGGTTTGTGCCACTGGCGGATCTGAGCGATGCGAGCCTGATCCCCACGGCGATCCTGCAGGCGCTAAGTATCCCGCTCTCGGGCAGTAAGGAGCCGCTGGAGCAGGCAGTCACCGTGCTACAAAAGCAGCCGACGCTTCTGATCCTAGACAACTTCGAGCAGCTGGTGGAGGCGGGTGGAGCGGAGCTGGTGCAGTCGCTGGTGAGCCAGGTTGGCTCGCTGCGTTGCCTGGTGACATCACGTCAGCTCTTGGGCTTGCCGGGCGAGTTGGAGTTCGCGGTGTCTCCGCTTGCCACCCCGAACGGGAGCGACACGCCGGAGCGCCTGGGTCTTTTTGAGAGTGTGCGCCTGTTTGTGGATCGTGCTCAGGCAGCCAAGCCAGACTTTCGTATCACGAACAGCAACGCGCCTGCGGTTGCGGAGCTGTGCGACCGTTTGGAGGGGATTCCTCTTGCTATCGAGCTAGCGGCGGCTCGTGCGTTGGTACTCTCTCCGTCGCAGATGCTGAGTCAGTTGGGGAATCGTTTTGAGTTTCTGGTGAGCCGTAAGCGTGGTCTTGCGGAGCGCCAGCGGACGCTTCAAGCTGCGATTGACTGGAGCTATCGGTTGTTGACGCCGGATGTTAAGCACTTCTTCAGTCAGCTGTGTGTTTTTCGTGGTGGGTGGTCTCTGGAGGCGGCGGAGTCTGTCTGCGAGGAGTCACTTGCGCTGGACATGCTAGCACAGCTGCGTGAGTGCTCGCTGATCACGACGCTGGAGAGCGAGGGTAGCATCCGCTTCCAAATGTTGGAGACGCTCCGAGAGTATGCAGAGAGTCAGCTCTCCCTTGAGGAGTTAGTAGCACTGAAGTTGCGACATGCAGGCTTTTTCGTTTCGTTAGCGGAGGTAGCGGATTCCTTTCTGCGTGGAGCGGATCAGGCGATCTGGCTAGAGCGACTGGAGAGGGATCACGACAATCTGCGCATCGTGCTGACGTGGAGTAACGAACCGGGTGGCAGTGGATTAGTGGGTCTACGGATCGCCGTCGCCTTAGGGCGGTTTTGGAGTGTGCGTGGCTACTATAACGAAGGAGCGGACTATATATCGCGTGTCCTTGCCCAAGAATCGAAGGGGAACGAAGCACTCCGCGCAAAAGCTCTTTACTGGGGAAGCGACATGGCCTTTTACAAGGAAGACTATGTTGATGCCGAGAGATTAGGTGCGCAGAGCTTGGCGCTCTACCGGGAGCTAGGAGATCAACAGGGAATCGCGAACGGACTGTACAGCCAGGGGGTTCTTGCTGGAAGGAAGGATTCAGTTGTAGCTCGGGAACTCTTTGCGGAGAGCTTGGCGATCTCCAGAAAGATTGGGTATTTAAGGGGCATCGCTAACACTGTGTATCAATTAGGAATTCTCGCTTACCGGAAAAGTGACTATCCTACTGCACAAACACACTACGAGGAAAGTCTGGCACTCCATAGAGAAACCGGTGACAAGCGCGGTACCTATCTCGCGCTGAACAACCTTGCCATGCTATCAAGTGCCCGGGGCGACCATGCCGCCGCGTGGGAACTCTTTGGAGAGTCCCTGGCAATCTGCCGCGAGCTGGCCGATCCCTGGGGGATTGCCGGGAGGTTGATGAATCTGGGAGGCGTAGCAAGTGACCGCGGCGACTATGCTGTCGCGCGGGAGCTTTTTGAGGAGAGCCTTGAGATGTCACGCAAGACCAGCTCTCAGAGCGGAATTGCAGGCATACTCATGAATCTTGGGCTCCTTGCGATCCGCCAGGGAGATTATGCATCCGCCCGTTCCTTCTACGCGGAGTGTCTACCTCTCGTTGTAGGGCTATCTTTCTGGTCTTCTATAATTCTTTGTCTGGAAGGCCTTGCTTCCGTTGCCGGGCCGATTTGTGGCGCGATGCTCTGGGGGGCTGGCGAGCGCCTACGAGAAGATTACGAATTTGCCCCCGGCCCTGGAGGCCAACAATTCTTCGAAAAGCACGCCTCCATTGCCCGCGAAACCCTCGGCGACAATGAAGCCTTCGACCGCGCGTGGCAGGAAGGCCGCGCGATGACTCTGGAGCATGCCGTCGCCTACGCTCTGGCGGAGAGCAGCGAGTAGGTCACGTTTTCCAACAACGGCGGCGCGGCTTCGTAAAATGCCCCTATTTGGGGCTTTCCCCTCGCGATTACAAACTTTATAATTCTTGGGAGAGTTTTGGGAGAGTGGACGCTTAGAATACCTCATACGCTACGCAACCAGGTTATTGCCCGTAGCGAAGAAAGGTTTTCGAATCATGAACACATTTCGGTATGGCAGCCAAGCGGCTCGATTTTTCAAGCTCCTGCTTGTTTTCGTTGTGCTACTCACCGCTTCCGCCAGCAAGGCTCTGGCGGACTACAACGCAAGCCGCGATTTCAGTCTCACCAACGGCAACCCCAACGGCGTCTGGGGCTATGGCCACAGTATGACTCTCGGGGGGGCATATTCTCCGAACGCATATGCCATTCCCTCAGCAACTCCAGGGGTCGATTTTTGGACGCAGAACATCTTTGGATCACTGACACCAGCATTGTTCAAAAACGTAACTAATAATACAATTTATGGTAGCACTGTTGTACTGCAGCCACTCCAGTTGCTGATGCATCCTGGGCCGAACAACGAATACAGTGTCTTGAGATTCAAGGCTCCCTGGTTTGAAAATAGCCTCCTGACAGCCCTCCCTGAGGGTTCCGCTCCGAGATTTTCATGCTCTGTGGTGAAGCATCTTCATGAGGACTGTTGTGGTCAATACGACTTTACGGCTGGTTTTGTTGGAGTAGACTGGATCGGCACCACGACCGATATTCATGTTTTGAAGAATGGCACCGCGATCTGGTCAGGCTCCATCAATGATTTTCGGGCTACAGCGTCCACTGCAGGCACCGTACAACTTGACTGCGGAGACACGCTGGATATCGCGGTTGGTGCAGGTTCGAACAGGAGCTACTACTTCGACACGACGGGCGTTGAGTTTGTCGTCACACCAGGTTCGGGAACACAGCTTGGTTTCGAGGGCTTCCTCTCACCTATCGGTGGTGCAGACGCAACGGGGGGCAGCTACGCAAATCCCATTATGAGCCGCAAACTGGGGAGCGCGATTCCCGTTAAGTTCCGCGCTTTCTGTTGCGAGAACGATATTTTGACCGGAGTTCACACGCTGCAAGCCATCAAGTACACCAGTGCAACCGCGTCGAATCCGCCCATCAACGCCACTTCCACCGATGCCGCGACGGTTGGCAATCAGTTCCGACTGACGGGTAATCAGTGGCACTTTAACCTCGATACTGGCTTCCTCTCCAAAGGAACCTGGAAGCTCGTCGCCACGCTGTCTGATGGCAGTACACATTTTGTTTGGATTACGCTAAAATAGCGTGTTACTCAGGGCGGGGAGGCGACAAACGCCGCCTCGCCCTACAAGATAGAAAACGAGGATACGATGAAAGTACAAGTTCGATCTCTACCACTCGCTGTGGGTGTGCTCCTTCTGGGAGCCGTCGCGGCACAGGCACAGTCAACCACACGCGTCTCTGTTGCCACAGGCGGTGTGCAGGCCAATGGCGAGAGCCCGTACTCGGGCGCAAAGCTCAGCAGCAATGGTCAGGTTGTCGCGTTTCGCTCCGTCGCAACCAATCTCATCGGGGTAGGCAACGACAACAATGGCTTCTCCGACATCTTTGTCCATGACCGGGCAACGGGCATCACGACGCGTGTTTCCGTTGCCACGGGTGGGGCGGAGGCGGTGGGCGGAGATAGCAACAACCCGAGCATCAGCGCCGACGGCCGCTATGTCTCGTTTAGCTCCAACGCCACCAACCTGGCGGCCGGAGACACCAACGGCGCCAACGATGCCTTTGTCCACGATCGGGTGCTGGGGACAACGACTCTCGTCTCCGCCGATGC
>NZ_JANNYP010000654.1:0-5864 GCF_031410135.1 Armatimonas sp.
CCGTTCAGAGAGGGTAGTTCTGTGGCTGAACTGGAGCGCCTCCTGTGCGAGTACACCACCTCCCGTGACCCTCAGCTCCGTGACACCCTCATTCTCCATCACCAGCGGCTGGTACGCTCCATTGCCGTACGGTTTGTCGGGGGGGATGAAACCCTGGAGGATTTAATCCAGGTAGGCAACATCGGCCTGATCAATGCTCTGGATCGCTACGATCCGCACCAAGGCACACGCTTCTCTACCTATGCCACCCCCACGATCTTAGGCGAGATTCGCCGCCACTTCCGCGATAAGGCGGTAGGAATCAAGATCCCACGCTGGCTCCAAGAGCTTCAGCAAGCGGTTCGTCGGGTTAGTAACGAGCTTTCTCAGGTACAGGGGCATCCTCCAACTCCACAAGAGATTGCCCTGCGTTTAGAGGTAAGTGAGGAGCATATCTTGCTAGCAATGGAGTCACAGGAGGTCAGTAACCTAATCTCCCTAGACAGCCAGCTGGATACCCGCTCGACTCTGGATAGCACGACCCTGATGGATCTGTTGGGCAAGATGGACCGGCTCTTGTTTGAGTTTGATAGCTTTGCGGATCTGCGCAATGCCCTCTCCACCCTAGAAACCCGTGAGCGTGAGGTGATCGCGATGCGCTTCTACGATGAGCTGAGCCAGGCCAAGATCGCTGAGAGACTCGACATCTCCCAGATGCATGTCTCACGTCTTCAGAAACGTGCCTTGAGTCATCTCCGTGACTTTCTTGCCGACGAACCTCCTGCGGCACCGCGCCGCGCTCGCCGCAAGCCATGACTCCCCCGGCCCATGTCACCTACACCGTTCAAGTAGCCGATCCGGCCACGACACGCTACCGGGTGTCCGTTAAGGCAGAAGGGCTCCGCGATCCCAAAGTGGCGTTTCAGCTTCCTGCCTGGACACCGGGCTGGTATGTCCTACGGGGCAATGAGCGCAACCTGAGTGGCTTCTCCGCCAAAGGCCCCACACAAAAGCCTCTCCCCCTAGAGCAGAGCGATGCACATACCTGGCGCGTGAGTACGGAGGGAGCCGCAAGTGTCACGTTCTCCTACGATCTGAAAGCCTCAGATACGGGCTTCGGCTTCTTCGAGCCCTATCTGGATCGTCAGCACGGCTTTGTCCCTGGCCCGGCGGCATTAACTTATGTTGTTGACGGCAAAGAGGCCCCTTGCACCATTGACTATCAGCTCCCCAAGGGCTGGGAGGTGGCCAGTGGGAACACTCCGGTCGTCGGCAAGCCGCACACTTTCTCTGCCCCAAACTACGACACGCTCGCGGATCAGCCAGCGGAGCTGGGAACATTCACGCGAATAGACCGCACGATCCAGGGCACTGCGTTCTCCGTCGTACTTACGGGTGGCGACTCCACGCGCTATGCACGGTGGGCGGAGGGAGTTTTTAAGATCGCCCAAGCCGGTATCCAGGTCTTTGGCGGGGCTCCGTTTGAGCGCTATGTCTTCTTCTTCCACTTCACTCGTGAGGGCAGCTTCTTCGGAGGACTAGAACACCTCAATAGCACCGTCCTGCGCCTGGAGCCGTCGAGCTTGCGGCAGCCCGATGCAGAAAACCTCACCATTGTGGCGCATGAGTTTATCCATGCCTGGAACATCAAGCGCATTCGTCCCGTGGCTCTCGGGCCATTTGACTACACGCGCCCCGTTCGGGTGAAAGACCTCTGGTTTGCCGAGGGCGTGACGGACTACTTCGCGCCCCTTTTAACGGTTATGGCAGGGCTCGGAACTCAGCGGTTCTGGCTAGGCTACCAGGCCGAGCAGCTCACGCAGCTTCAGAGTAATCCCGCGCGTCACCAAGTCACTCTGGAGGATGCTTCGTCTAAAGTCTGGGAGAGCCAGGAAGAGTCGGAGGGCTACGGGGGACTCTCGTACTACAACAAGGGCCTGGTGGTGGGCTTGCTCCTCGACATTGAGCTGCGGAAGCGCACGGCCAACAAGATCGGGCTGGTGGACGTGCTCAAAGACCTCCTTGCCCAGTGCCAGAAAAGTGGTCGGGGCTACGCCGAAGGTGAGATCGAGCGGACTGCCTCCCGGCTTGCCAAGAGCGATCTCTCTGCCTTCTTTGAGCGGGCACTGCGCTCGACAGACGAGCTACAAATCACGGAACAGCTTGCGGCAGGCGGGATTCTGGCGGAAGCTGCGGTAAGCAAGTCCGCGACTTTGGGAATTGGCTGGGATCTCTCCCAAGCGGGTCAAGCAAAAATCGGGATCGTCGCCCCACAAGGCCCTGCTGCCAAGGCCGGTTTACTGCCAGGCGATGTGATTCTGAGTGTGGATGGTCAGTCGCTCGACACCCTTCTGGGAGCGGCCATTACTTCGCAGAAACCCGGAGATACTCTGCGGCTGACCTACCTGCGCAGTGGAGTGACTCAGCAAGCAACACTGACTATGGGTACAGAAGAGGCGACATCGTTTCGCCTGCGCCCTGCTCCCCGCCTCACAACACTGCAGGCGGGGATACTAGCGGGACTTAGTGGCAAGCCTATTTTGTAATTGACATCACTTCGTAGGCAATAAGGCCATCGGGGGTCTTCACTTCGACGCTCTCCCCGACATGCTTGCGCAGAAGTGCTTTGCCAATCGGCGACTCATCGGAGAGGAGATCCTGATCTGGATCTGCTTCGTAGGACGAGACCAAAGTAACGGTCCAGTCGTCGCCAAAGTTCTTGTCCTGGATCGTCACGATGCTCCCTAGACCGACATGATCGGTCGGGATATCGGAGTCGCGAAGAATCCGAGCACGCCCGACGATGCTCTTGAGATCCATGATGCGCCCCTCGACAAAGGCTTGCGCATTCTTGGCTGCCTCGTACTCGGCGTTCTCGGTGAGCTCACCGTAGTCCTTCGCATCCCGGATCCGAGCCGCTACCTCGTGACGATCCACAGTCACCAGACGATTCAGCTCTTCTTCAATTCGTTGATGTCCTTGACTTGTCAGGACAATTGCTTCTTCTTGTGTTTCCATCACCAGCATACTATGTGCCTCCACGGACTTTCATCCGATCATCGGCGGCTACTCCCGCTCAATTTCCTAAGTAGTACGAAGTAAGGGAAAGAAAGTTCCCTCGAATTAGTACCAGGCCCCGATTTTTTTTCGTGGTCATGATATAATTGGCATACCAGCGGTTTTGCTGGAGTGTTTGGCTTCGTAGCTCAGCGGATTAGAGCATCGGTCTTCGGAACCGAGTGTCAGGGGTTCGAGTCCCTTCGAGGCCACTTTCCTTCTCTTTATAACTCCGTCTTGCCTCCCTGAGACAGCCCTCCACTCGAAAAGTTGCACCTAAAGTTTATCTTTGTTTATGGAGTGCTTGTGCGAGGCCCAATGTACTCTGTGGCGAGAACAATATCATCAAACCAGACAGAGTTCGTCGGCTTGAGACGGCTACGATTTCGCCGAAGTGCCTCCTCAGTGACATAGTGCTCCAGCCAGAAGTTATTGAGCCTTAGCTCTGTGCTGGTGCGCCAGCGAAACCCCTCAAAAGGCTCGCCACCAGTCTCGGGGAGGGTAAAGCCCAGCCCTGTCCACGGGCCACGGCGCACGCCCGGCGCGATGTGCATCGACAGCTTACCATCGAGCCAGAGCGCCAGCTCGCCATCGGATTTTTCCGGAGTGGAGTTGAGCTTGGTCATCACCTCGACACACTGCCAGTGATCTCGCGGAACCAGTAGTGGCCGAGCTTCCGGTGCGATCGAGGCTCCCCAGAACCTACCATCGGCGCTTTTTTTCATCTCATGCCAGTAGGTGTAGAAGTTCCACGCACCAGGAGCCGGGTAGCGTCCATTATTCCCATAGGGCTCGATTCCCACGGCAACCCGATCGTCGCCACGGGGCTTGCTCCCCGCCTGCGGGTTGGGCCAGCGGGTGGGAGGATTGTGACCGCCCATCCAGACGAAATGGTGAATGTAGTCGGCATCGGGCTCGAAGCGAACATAGAAACGAGCATAGAGCGTCTCACTGGCACGTGGTAGGAGTGTGAAGAGATGCCCTCCGTTGTTCTCACCCAGCGTCGCCGTGATCTTCAGAACCCGTCGCCCCGTGGTTTTATCGGTCTCCAGCACCAGCGCCTTGCCCGCTTTATTGGAGATATCCGACCACTTCGTTGTGAGTGAGGCAATATCGCCCGATTCAAAGTCTTCTGTCAAGATCACCGCAGCGTGACGGGCGATGCCTTTGTCGCCGGGGAACTGTGCGGCCAGCCCCTTGCCTTCTGGGAGTTTCTGCATGTGTACATTGTACCGAGTCAGGTCAATAAACCGGGCAGAGGTGGCGATTCCCTCTGATTAGAGATATACCATTCCGTGAAGAAAAACGACAATCCTAAGCCAGGGAAGAAATCCCTGCCCTTCGGCGCGAAGCCGACTACCCCGAAATCTGCTCCTCGCCCTGCGGCGAAGAAGCCTGCTGGTGCCAAACCTCCCTACGCAGACAGGCCCGCCTTTGCGCCAAAACCTGCCGCAAAACCAAAGCCTGAGTTTGCGCCGAGAGCAGAGTTTGCCGGCCCTAGCGAGACAGAAGCACCACGTGTGGCCAAGCCACGTGCTGTTAAGCCTGCTTCCCCCCCTCCTGTCCCAAAACCTTCTGCCGAGCCGATTGTGGAGATACCTCTGCCGGGCTTTGCGGAGCTAGGCCTGCCGGAAGCGCTGCTGGCGGCCATTACAGTGGCGGGCTTTGAGTCCCCCACCCCTATCCAAGCGCGCGCCATTCCCGTTCTGCTGGAAGGCAAAGATCTTATCGGTCAGGCACAGACTGGCACGGGAAAGACGGCAGCGTTTGCCTTGCCCCTTCTCGCTCGGATTGATGTGAATGCCCCGGGAACGCAGGCCCTCGTGCTCGTTCCTACCCGTGAGCTGGCGATCCAGGCGGCGGAGCAGATCCACAAGCTCGCCGGGAAAACAGGGCTGCGGGTTGTGCCAGTCTACGGCGGACAGCCCATTGACCGACAGTTCCGTGCCCTGATGAAGCCTCCCGCCGTTGTCGTGGGAACCCCAGGTCGTCTCATGGACCACATGCGGCGTGGGTCGGTGAACCTGGAGAAAGTCTCGTTCTGCGCCATTGATGAGGCCGATGAGATGCTGGCCTTTGGCTTTGTGGAGGACATCGAGACGATTCTCGCTGCGCTTCCCACGACCCGCCAGACGGCGCTCTTTTCGGCCACGATGCCTCCAGCGATCTCGGCGCTGGTGAAGAAGTTCCTGCCGGGTGCCCAGAAAGTGGAGATCACCTCCAAGCAGCGCACCGTGGACACCGTCCGCCAAGTCTACTACGAAGTCGCGCCTGGTAAGAAGCGAGAGGCACTGGCCCGAATTCTAGACATGGAGACCCCTGGCCCCACCATCGTCTTTTGCCGCACACGGCTTGAGACTCAGGAGCTCGCCGAGGGGCTGAGTGTCCGGGGCTACGCCGCTGAGCCGATCCATGGAGACATGGCACAGTCCGAGCGCGACCGGGTGATGAAGAAGTTCAAGGAAGGTCATGCCGATATTCTCGTCGCCACCGATGTGGCAGCGCGGGGGCTGGATATTGACTCCGTCACCCACGTCATCAACTTCGATCTTCCCTGGGATGTCGAGCAGTACATCCACCGCATCGGACGCACCGGGCGGGCGGGCCGCGAGGGTGATGCGCTCAGCCTGATCGAGCCCCGTGACCGCCGTAACTTGATGCGCTTTGAGCACCAGATCGGGGCCAAGATCTCCCCGCTTCGGGTACCCAGCAACGCCGATATCGCCGTCCGCCGCCGTGAGGTTTTCGCCAGCAAGCTCGCCGAGCGCCTAGAGGCCGGCAACTTCGAGGGCCAGTTCCCCGTGGTCAGTGAGCTCACCGAGCGCCAC
>NZ_JANNYP010000655.1:0-13122 GCF_031410135.1 Armatimonas sp.
GAGTTTGGAAAAATAGACATCCTCTGGTGCGACTTCTCCTACCCGCCCGCCAAGGGCCGCGCGGAGTGGGACAGCGAGAATCTTTATAAGCTGATCCGTGAGTTGCAGCCCGGCATTATCCTCAACGACCGCTTGGACCTAGAGGCGGGGTGGGACATCAAGACCCCGGAGCAGTTCCAGCCGCGCCAGTGGGTGCAGTTCCAGGGCAAGCCCGTCACCTGGGAAGCCTGCCAGACCTTCAGCGGCTCGTGGGGCTACCACCGCGACGAGTCCAGCTGGAAGTCTTTAGAGATGCTGATCCAGATGCTGATCGACACGGTGAGCAAGGGCGGCAACTTGCTCCTCAATGTCGGCCCCACCGGGCGCGGGGAGTTCGATGTGCGGGCGCTGGACCGTCTGCAAGGCATGGGCGAGTGGATGAAGCGCCACTCCCGCGCGATCTACGGCTGCACCCAGGCTCCCACCGAGCTGGGCGAGGCTCCCCGCGACTGCCGCTACACCTACAACCCCACCACCAACCGGCTCTATGTCCACGTACTCGCTTGGCCCTTCGGTCAGCTCTACCTCGATGGTCTTGACCCGGCGCGGGTGGAGTACGCCCAGCTCCTCAACGATGCGTCTGAAGTATTGATGAAAGATATCGAGCCCTGGCAGCACGACTTCTCGGGGGACAACAAGCGCGCCTCGCTGGCCCTGCGTCTCCCAATCCAGAAGCCCAATGTCACCGTGCCTGTGATCGAGATTTTCCTGAAGTAGGAGAGGTTTATGTTTCGCCAAGAAGCTGCTATTCAGCGCGATGTCGCGTTTCTTACTCCGGATCGGAAAGAGAAGCTCGATCTCTACCTGCCACCCAACCGTGCGCCGGGGACACGCTCACCGGGCGTGGTGATAATCCACGGCGGCGGCTGGACGGGAGGCAGCAAATCGGCAAACCGTGAGCTCAATATCGGCACGACTCTGGCCAAGGCGGGCTATGTCTGCATTAGCATTGACTACCGTTTAGACAAAGAGAATCGCTGGCCGACCAATGTCTGGGACTGCAAGAATGCCGTGCGCTACCTGCGGGCCAACGCCGACAAGCTGGGCATTGACGTGAACCACATCGGTGTCATCGGCGGCTCAGCAGGCGGACATCTCGCGCTGATGCTGGGCGTCACCGACGGCCTGCGCGAGCTAGAGCCGCTTGCGCCCTATCCCGGAATCTCCAGCCGGGTGCAGGCAGTGATCGATCTCTACGGCATCTCGGACATTCGCAGCCGCAAGCAGATCTCTCCCGATGGCACGCCGCTCGAAAAACGCGTGCCGTCGGATGCCGTATTTGGCGATAAAGCCACCCTCTCCGACGCCGACCGCGCCCTCGCCTCGCCCATCACGCACCTCAAACGTGGCATTCCTCCGATTCTGATTCTCCACGGCGATAAAGACACCACGGTGGATATTGATCAGTCGCGCGACTTAGACAAGCGCCTCACCGAACTCAAGCTAGAGCACCAGCTGATTATCGTCCCCGGTGCAGGCCACACGTTTGACCTGCAAACTTGGAACAAGAAGCCCCTCGCTATGGACTTGCGTCCGATTGTCACCAGCTTTTTCGACAAGCATCTCAAGCCTCGATAACACGAAGAGCTTCGGGCAGGAAATCTTTGGCACACCGTCGAACCAGAGGCCATGACAAGAATTCCAATTGCAGTGCAGCTCTACTCGGTACGCCACGAGTGTGAGAAAGACCTTGTGGGGACACTGACGAAGATCAAGGCGATGGGCTACCAGGGCGTGGAGTTTGCCGGCTGGTACGGTAACGATGCAGCGACCCTTAAGGCACTTCTTGACGAGCACGGCCTGCAGTGCGCAGGTGCCCACGTCGGAATTGACACGCTCCTCGGGGAGAACTTTGAGGCATCGGTGGCCTTTCACAAGACCCTGGGCAATAAATTTCTGATCGTCCCCGGTTTAGCCTCGAAGTGGACCAACTCTACAGAGGCGTGGCTCGAAACGGCCAAAGTGTTCAATGAGATTAGCGCAAAGCTTGCGCCGTACGGCATGGTGACCGGCTACCATAACCATCACACCGAGTTCAAGCCGTTTACCGAAGGCGGGGAGTTGCCCTGGGACACGTTCTTTGGCAACACCAACAAAGAGATTGTGATGCAGTTCGATACCGGCAATGCGCTTCATGGTGGCTCGTCGGCCAATGCTCTGGACTTTCTCACCCGCTACCCCGGTCGCGCCCTCACGATTCATCTAAAAGACTACGATATTGCCAACGACTCCTATGCCCCGCCGGTTGGGGATGGCGATGTTCCCTTCAAAGAAATCTTCACCGAGTGCGAGACCAATGGCAACACCGAGTGGTACATCGTCGAGTACGAAGACAGTGCCCTGCCTGCCCTAGAGGGAATCGAGCGGTGCCTGGAAAACGTCAAGGCGATGGGCAAGTAGCTCCTCGGATGGTTTTTGTCACGGCGTTTGAGCCCTTTGGCAGCTCCACGGTCAATGGCTCCCAGCAGGCGGCGTTGCGTTGGGCCACACGCGACCCGGAAATTGCGCTTGTGATCTTGCCGGTGGCACGTGCACAAGCATGGAGTGCGGCGCAGGCAGCTCTCGCGGCGCTACCCGAAGTCCCCACACTCTGGCTGATGCTTGGAGAAGCGGGCCGCGAACCGCAGATCGTGCGCTTGGAGAAAGTGGCGATCAACTGGGACGACTACCGGCTCCCCGATAACCTCGGGGAGCAACCGCGCGATACGGCGATTGTGGAAGGTGGCCCTGATGCCTACTTTGCCAGCCTTAAAGTCGCACAAGTCGCGCTGGTCTTGGAGGGCAAGACGCCGCTACCGGTGCAGGTAAGCCTCTCAGCGGGCTCGTTTTTGTGTAACCATGTAGCCTACCAAGCCCTCCATGCGGCTCTCCCGTTTCCTGCTGCCTTTATCCATGTGCCCGCTTGGCGGCCCGAAGACGGCCCTGAGGCACTAGAGAAGCTCGTTGCGACGCTCCAAGCCGTAAAAGCCGCCGCACTTTAGCGATTTGGTACAATGTCCACGATGGCAATGATTTGGGATCGGAGGCAGTGGCAACGGCAACGTCTAGGGGCACGCTTTCTGGAGGCGCAAGATAGTAAGACGACCCGGCGTAGCTTGATTCAGCTAGAGCAGCTTCTGGTGCCGCATCTGGAGCGCACGCTGGAGACCCAGGGGATTCGGGAGAGTGCCCTCAAGCAAGAGGCACGAGGAAAGCTTCACCAGCACCTGAGCCTGCTTCCAGAACAAGGCCCCCCGCTCCCCGATCTGGAGCGCCTCACGGAGGCGGTGGCCTATGAGTACGCGGCACAGCAGCTCAATGAACAGGACCCTAGAAGGCGGCAGCTTCAGCTCCTGATTCTCTATGTTCTGCGCAACCGCGCTGACCGGTTCCAGCTTCGAAAAGATGCCGGTGGGCTTCTTCTTACGGGGATGCAGAAAGCAAGAAGGCAGATAGATAGCCCCCGCTGGCGTCGCCTTCAAGCCGAGCCGGTCGCACTGGCTCGTCCTTTCTTATTGGGGCTAGATCTCCAGGCCACCGACTACCTCCCCCAGCTTCTGGAGCGCTTGCTAGGGGGAATGGGGCATCTGGTTCCCGTGGTGCCGCTGGTCTCCGTAGTGGCAGCGCTCAATGAGGTTCCTCGGCCAGCCCTGGCCCCCGTAGACGAGCGCTTGTTGCTCGCGGAGAAGATTGAGGCGGTCTATCTGCTGCGCCAGCTCTGGGAGGAGCTTCTGGCGCTTCCGGTTCGCCAGCGCCTGATTCTGGTACTAGGGGCACACAACGAGGAAGGCAAGAGTCTGCTTTTACTCCTGACCGAGCAGGGAATTGTCTCGGAGGCAGAGCTAGCCCAGGCGCTGGAGATTGGCGTGCGCTCGTTTCCGCTCTTGTTGCGGGAGCTCCCCTGCGACGATGAGCGCCTCGCGGAGCTCGTCAAGCTCACGCCCGAGAGTGTTCGCCAGCACCGGCAAACCGCCCGCCATCTGGTTCAGGCCCAGCTTCAGCTCTGGGGGCAAGGTCACCCGTCATGAATGAGCTTAAGACAGTCTCGACGTTCTATCGGAGTGTTGTCGGCTTTACGCCACACCCTAGCGACGAGCTTTTGCTAGGCTATGTTGAGGAGCGCGTTAGTCCGCGCGAGAAAAACCGGATCGAGGCACATTTAGAGGCTTGCTCACAGTGTCGGGAAGACTTTCTCATGCTCCAGCACTTTGCCAAAGCGATTCCTTCTGCTCCAACCCCCACACTGGTGATGACAGAGCTGGAAGACACCCCTGAACTATCGGACCCACCGCCACCCCTTCGCCTCTCTGTCGCTCCGCTGCAGGAAGTGGCCAGCGCTCCCGACCCCATTTTTATGCCTGAAAAAGTCACTCCGCCGCCACCTAAAACACCGCGTCGCGCTCCCGCCGAACCGGCAGCCCGTCCTCGCCCAACTCTCTTGATTGCCTCGCTCTTTCTGGGAGTCAATGCGCTGGGGCTGGGGGCGATCTACGGCACGATCTCTCGTAGTGCCCCTTCCCGTGCCACTGCCACGCCTGCTCCTTCTGCCTCGGAGCCAAAACCGGCGGGAAGTGTGGCGGTCATTCAAGCCGCCTATGAGCGACGCTTGGCGCAGGATCAGGGCAAGATCGCGGCTCTGGAAAAACAAATCCAAGCCCTTCGCAAGGCTCCGGCACCACTTGCCGCGCCTTCGGCGCAAGCCAAGTCGCCCGCAGGAGAGCGCCTCCTAGAGCCCGGTGCACTCACTCTGGATAAAGGCGGAAGTCGCTCGCTCTCCGTCCATCCCACGATCACCTGGAAGCCCGCCGCTCGCGCCCATCACTACGCCGTCGAGCTCACCGATGCCAGTGGAAAGTCCGTGGTCAAGACCCAACTTCGTCGGGAAGAGTGGCGTGTGGCAGCAGCTCTCTTGCGTGGCGAGACCTACCGCTGGAGTGCCGCCCCACAGGATCGTGACAACCAGCCCCTAGGCGAGATACGCACCGGCGATGTTACCATTGCCTCCGAAGAGGATGCCACCAAACTCAGTGACCAGCTCAAAACCCTCGCCGCCGAGCTAGAGCGCCAAGGCTTCCCCACAGATGCTACAGCCCTCAAAGAGAGCGCTGAGACAGTTCTGAAAAAATAAAAGCCGGGGGCAACTTGCCCCCGGCTTTTATTTTCTGGTTATTTCCCTGCCCCTGTTAGAGGCTTGCCATCCGGGCCTACGGCGGCCCCGCCATTTAGGGTGGCAGGTGGTGCACCAGGTGCGGCATTACCCGCTGTTCCCGCTGCGGGTGGGCCTTCTGGTGGAGTCGCAGAGACTTCTTCTTTTTTAGCGCATCCAGTAAGCAATGCCGCTAGCACAATGAGAGAAAAGACAAATTTTTTCATGATTTTTCCTTAAGGAACACAGTTAATCACGCCAGGATTCCTCAGGACACTATTGTCTTCGTCCTTAGGAAAGTGGGCCAAAGCTTTGGTTCCACCTGAGCGGTACCACTTCGCATGGCCATCGGCGAAGGGGAGATTGTAGCCTTTTGAGTGGGGCATAACGTTGATAGCGTTGTTGGCTTCGTAGGCAATCACGTCGTCACAGCGGCCAGGAATCGGGCGCAGATACGCACGATTGAAGACAAAGCCCCTGCCGCTCTCCCGTCCGATATAGAGATTGGCGGGAGCGACTATCGCTGCCAGAGCAAGTCCCTGTGGTAAGAAGACATTCCCATTAAAGTGATAGCCAACATTGGGAGCCGCTGTTCTTAGAGTGCCATTGGGAATATTGGTGGGACAGAGCCAGATCTGCTCGTTTTTGGTGTAGGGCAAAACCCGGTCTTTGTAGTTCCAGCCAAACGAATTGACGATCCCTGAGCCCACGACAGGCATACCATCCACGGGCTGCCCGCCGAGAGCAGCATAGCTGGTACCATCATACGATTGCGAGGGAAACATCTCATCGTAGTCTTGGACATACATCATCATTGCGGTGCCAATCTGCTTCAGATTAGATAGGCAGACACTCTGACGGGCTTTTTCACGGGCTTGGGCAAAGACGGGAAAGAGAATAGCGGCGAGAATCGCGATAATGGCGATCACCACAAGAAGTTCAATAAGTGTAAAGCCTCTCCGAGGAGAGGCGTAGGAAATGTTCTTCATGGAAACTGGCCTCCTAAGCCAGATAGATATATTGAGATCAAACAATGAACCAATACCAACAGCCGCTAGTATAACCGAATTGCAATATTGAGTGCAACCCGTTTTTTCTGCGGGCACAATCTCCCCGTGGTTATTTCCCTGCCCCTGTTAAAGGCTTGCCATCCGGGCCCACGGCTGCCCCACCATTTAGGGTAGCAGGTGGTGCACCGGGTGCGGCATTACCCGCTGTTCCTGCTACGGGTGGGCCTTCGGGCGGAGTCGCAGAGACTTCTTCTTTTTTAGCGCATCCGGTGAGCAACGCTGCTAGCACGATGAGAGAAAAGACAAATTTTTTCATGGTTTTTCCTTGTTTGTTTATTCTTAAGGCGTGCAATAAGTCACGCCGGGGTTACGGCTACCGCTGTTGTCTTCGTCCTTAGGAAAGTGCGCCAGAGCCTTGGCTCCACCGGATCGGTACCACTTGGCATGACCATCGCCGAAGGCAATATTATAGCCCTTGGAGTGAGGCATAAAGTTGGCAGCATTGGTCTCATAAGCGGGCGTGTCATCGCAGAGACCGGGAATAGGGCGCAAATACGCACGGTTAAAGACAAAACCTTGGCCACTCTCGCGCATGATCATAAGATTGGCAGGAGCCACCATGGCCGCCACCGAGAGTCCCTGGGGTGTAAAGACATTACCATTCATGTGGTAGCCCATGTTAGGAGCCGCTGTCCTGAGGGCACCGTTGGGTTTGTTGGTGGGACAGAGCCAGATTTGCTCGTTTTTCGTATAGGGCAACACTCGATCTTTGTAGTTCCAGCCAAACGAGTTGACGATCCCGGAGCCCACTACAGGCATACCATCCACGGGCTGCCCGCCTAGAGCGGCGTTGGTAGTGCCGTTATAGGATTGCGAGGGAAACATCTCATCGTAGTCTTGGACATACATCATCATTGCTGTACCGATTTGTTTATTATTCGATAAGCAGACACTCTGACGGGCTTTTTCACGGGCTTGGGCAAAGACGGGGAAGAGAATAGCGGCGAGAATCGCGATAATGGCGATCACCACAAGAAGTTCAATAAGCGTAAAGCCTCTCCGAGGAGAGGTGTAGGAAATGTTCTTCATGGAAACTGGCCTCCTAAGCCAAATAGACATTGAGATCAAACAATGAACCAATACCAACCGCCGCTAGTATAACCGAGTTGAAATATTGAGTGCAAGCGTTTTTTCCGAAGGTATAATCCCCGCCATGAACACGCTCTCTCTCCACCCCGACGAAGCCGTCACTACCATTTCGCGGCATATCTACGGCCACTTCTCCGAGCACCTAGGCCGTTGCATCTACGGAGGCTTCTGGAACGCCGACGATACGTTCCGCGAGGATGTGATCGAGGCGCTGCGCGAGATCCAGATTCCCAATCTGCGCTGGCCGGGTGGTTGCTTCGCCGATGAGTACCACTGGCGCGATGGGATCGGCCCCCATGAGAGCCGTCCGAGCATGGTCAATACGAACTGGGGGGGCGTCACCGAGAACAACCACTTTGGCACGCATGAGTTCTTGGATCTCTGTGAGCGCTTAGAGACCGAACCATATATCTGCGGCAACGTCGGCAGTGGCACGGTTCAGGAGCTGGCCGAGTGGGTGGAGTATGTCAACTTTGAGGGTGTCTCGCCCCGCGCCGATGAGCGTCGCGCCAATGGCCGCGTACAGCCTTGGAACGTGAAGTACTGGGGTGTGGGCAACGAGAGCTGGGGCTGTGGCGGCCACATGCGCCCGGAGTTCTACGCCGACGAGTTCCGCCGCTACGCCACCTACTGCCGCAACTACGGGGGCAATAAGCCCTATAAGATCGCCTGCGGTGCCAATGTGGATGACTACAAGTGGACGGAGACGCTGCTCAAGAACACGCCTCATCACCTCATGCAGGGGCTCTCGCTACACTACTACACCACCAACTGGAATGAGAAAGGCCCCGCGACAGGCTTTGACGAGGCAGGCTGGTTCGACACGCTCCAGCGGACGTTCAAGATGGGCGAGCTTTTAGAGCGCCACGGAGCTCTGATGGACCACTACGACCCCCAGCGCAAGATCGGGCTGATCGTGGATGAGTGGGGCACCTGGTTTGATGTTGAGCCCGGCACGAACCCCGGCTTCCTCTACCAGCAGAACACACTCCGCGATGCGCTGGTCGCGGGGATTCACTTGCATCTGTTCCACAGCCACGCCGAGCGGGTGCACATGGCCAATCTCGCGCAGACGGTAAACGTACTGCAAGCCGTACTCCTCACCGATGGCCCGACGCTGATCAAGACTCCGACGTGGCATGTCTTTGAGATGTACAAGGGCCACCAGGACGCGAAAAGCATCCCGCTACACTTAACTTGCAGCGAGTACACGCTAGAGGGCAAGACGCTTCCCACGCTCCATGCCTCGGCTTCGAAAGCCGCCGATGGCAGTGTGTTGCTCACGATCTGCAATCTGCACGCCTCGGACGCGCAGCCCCTCACGGTGAGTCTTGGCGGGGCATTTAGCGCCGTCACGGGCCGCACGCTCACCGCTGATGCGCTGGACATGCACAACACGGCGGCCAATCCCAATGCCATCGCGCCCAAGCTATTCGATGACATCACGCTCTCGGGTAACACGCTTACTCTCACGGTGCCTGCTCGCTCGGTTACAGCGCTTACGATTAAATAAAAAACGCGATTCGGCTACGAGTACATGACCTGGCACTTGCTTCGGTCGGATAATGTCATTATAAACTAGTATTAGTACTTGTTTGTAATGAATATACTCTTTTTTAGAGTCTTACATTCCAAGAATATATCCAACAAAATTAGTTTAAATTACCATAGGAAGTGGTATAAACACCCCCTGATTATTTTAGGGATCGCAAGAGGCGCAATGGTGGAAATTTGGAAGTTGGGACGTTATGAAGAAGATGTGCTCACTCTTTGCCAGTCCAATGGCAACCATGCTCTTGCGGATGAAAATACGACGCTCCGTGCGAATTCGACAGGTCGCGGAGGATCTCTTTTATGGGGGAGTGCCCTCGGAAGCACAGCTTCAGGTTCTCAAGGCACGCGGGATTCAGCAAATCGTGGATCTGCGTCAGCCTTTTGAGACAACGGGGAACGAGGCGGCACTCTGTCAGGAAATCGGACTAGACTATATCTCAGTGCCGATGGACGAAGAACTCCCGGACTTTCCCACGGTCGAGCGACTCCTAACACTGCTTTGTGCCGCCCCAACTTATCTGCACTGCCGCCAGGGTTGTGACCGCTCAGGAGCGATTATCGCGCTCTATCGGACGGTTGTGCAGGGATGGGAGCTATCTCGGGCAGGTGTGGAGCTGCTACGGGGCGGCTTCAATCCGCGCTTCGAGGTTCTTGCCCGCGATATCTGCTTCTACACCCATCAGCTCAAGCGCACTTCGTCGGTGCGTGTTCTACGGCAAGCTGCCTCAGCGTAAAAATATCTTTCCGCACTGTATTCTTTTTGGCGTGTCCTATGCTCTATCATAACAGGAGAATCCCATGGTTATGGCAGAGACGCGGCCCATTGCCGCACCACCAAATACAACCCTGCTCTCGGCGGCACGAGGGGGCGATGCGAACGCCATTGAGCAGCTCTTGCTGCCTCATGAGCCGACCCTGCGTGCCGTCTGCCGAGGAATGCTGGGGCGACGTGAAGACGCCGAGGACGCCGTCCAAGAAACCTTCCTCAGGGCACTGCGCGGCCTAGAGAGCTTTCGTGGCGAGGCGAGCCTTAAGACCTGGCTGGTGAAGATCGCGGTGCATGTTTGCGCCGCTCGCCAGAAGAAATACCCCTTGGAGTCCTCTCTTGAAGAGAGCGTCACTCCCCTCTCCACCCCCTCCCCCGAGCGTATGGTTGTTCGACAAGCACTACTCACCGAGGCACTGGCAACGCTCTCCGCGCCGCGCCGGGTGGCCCTTCTGCTCAAGGCCGAGGGCTGGACACTGGAGGAGATCGGGCAGGCGCAGGGCTGGAGCGCCGCTCGTGTCAAAGTAGAACTGTTTCGCGCACGCACCGCGCTGGAAAAATGGGCACAGAAAAAAGCAGACGAAGAGGCAAGAGTATGAGCCGAAAAGACGAGATTTTAGGCGAGCTAGATGCCGCCCTCCGCGAGCGCGAGCGCGCCGACAAGACGACGCTCCATGCGGCACTGACCCAGTTCCAGAAAGAGCAGTACCAAGCTCCCGCCCGAATACTCAAAAGCCCCCCACGCCGCTGGCTGGCGCTGGGCGGTGGAACGATGCTCGCGGGAGCGGCAGCTGTCGGGATCTTCATGGCGCAGGTGCCAGAGCCATCTGCTGATTTGCCATCTCCCCGCCCTCGTTCCTCGCTCCGTCCCCTCTTCCCCAGTTTGCTCGCAAGCTCGCCGGAAGAGGGGCAACCAAACCCTCTTCCGGCGACGAAGGAGCGAATACGGGAAGAGGGTCGCCCGAGGAACGAGGGCGGGGAGATGGCCGCTAAGCGTGTCTTGATCTCACCCACGCCAAAGCCCGTCTTCCGGCCACTTGGGGACGATACTGCTTACCTTCAGGCAGATGGCTTTGATGCCTACACTCAGCGCGTCGCCGAGTTTGTGCGCAGCGATGCCGACTCCCTCAAACTCCAGCTTCCTGAGGTGAAAGGCGCGGATAGCTTTGTGGAGGTGCCCCTTCCCAAGCTGGCAGGCGCAGACTCCGCTGCCGATAGTGCGGCACTGCGGGCCTACCAGGATGAGAAAGCCATCTCCGACTCCCGGCTCCAGAAGCGCGTCACCCTCGCCCAGAAAGCGATCTCGTTTGGCGAGCTGCTCGATGCCATTGCCAAAGAAACAGGCGTCAATATCTCCGCCACGCGCTCCGTGGCCGATGACACGCTCACGGTGTTCTGCAAAGACAAGCCTCTGCGGGATCTCATGCGCCAGGTCACTCAGCACTTTGGCTTTGTCTGGGAGCGCACCGGCAGCGAGCCTGAGTTTGTGTATCGCCTCAAGCAACCTCTGCGCAATCAGTTCTTGGAGGAAGAGCTACGCAACAAAGACAAGAACGAGGCGCTTCTCGCACTAGACCGGGAGATGGAGGGCTTGAAGAAGTACTTTGACATGTCGCCCGAGCAGGCCCGCGAGGCTGCCGAGCACGCCGAGGGAAAAGAAAAAGAGAAGCTGGAGATGATGGGAGGGCTAGCGTGGGGGCCAGCGCGGCTCTATGCGGGGCTGGAGGCCGACGATCAGGCGGCGCTCCAGGCGGGCAAGAAGCTCTACTATGGTCAGGGAGGGCGAGAGCTTCCTAAAGAGCTGGCAACTAGCACCTTGAACTCCATGACCGGCCATGCCTTTATCGAAGATGGTAGCATCTCGATGTCGAATAGTCGAAGCTACTACAAAGATAAGAAGCCCGCAGGCAAGTCTCCAGCAGAAGTTGGGGCACAGCCGAGCATGATGCTGGACATGCAGCGCAACGAGCTCGGCGAGGTCTCGCTGATCGCGCACACTGGCTTCACCCAGGGTAAAGGAGGAGCGATGAGCGGCACTCCTATCGCCGTGGGAATTAGCCCCAGCGCCAGCTCTCCCAAGAACGCCGAGGCCAATGCGAGCAAGAAGAAGCTCCCCACTTTCCAGAAGCCTGTCGAGCTGTCGGGTAGCCACAAGACCCGCGAGGTACAGCGAGACAGAAAGCAAGTCAGCGAGGAGGTCTGGACCTCAGGGGATGCGCTGGAGGCGATCCACAAAGCGACGGGTAAAGATGTCCTAGGCGACTACTTCACGCGCCTGGTGCCCCACCAAGTTGCCAAAGGCTCGCTCTTTGATGTCCTCACCCGCACCTGCGATCCCCTGCGCCTGCGCTGGGACGAGAAAGAGGGCTGGCTGACGTTTCGCTCGACGGACTTTTTCAACATGCGTCTCAAGGAAGTGCCGGGGCGCTTGCTGGAAAAATGGGCAGCGCAGCGGAAAAAAGCAGGAAGCCTCACGCCCGACGAGCTACGCGAGATCTCCCGCCTTACCGACGATCAGCTCAATGCCAGCACGATGGGTGAGGGCGCGAAAGTTCTCTATGGCCTAGAGGAGTGGAGCTGGGTACAGGCCGAGAACCTCCGACCTATCTGGCGCTTCTACGACACCCTTCCCACGCCACTTCGCACGGCGATGCAGAGCGAGACCGGCATCCGCTACAACCAGCTTGGGATGGATGGACGACAGAAGTTCCTTCAGGGAGCCTACCAGCACAATAGCGATATTCAGGAAGCCATTCAAAAAGGCACGGTCAGCGATGTCTTCTTGAAGAGCCTGGAAACCAGTGCTGTGCTTCGGTTCATGGCCCCCGCGCCGGGCGCTACGAAGAAGCCTGGTGAAGATCCCTATCTCTTTGAGTTCCGTATCCCCACCGAATCAGGAACCAAGCAGATGATCAAAAAATCCGGCCCCGGTAGCACCACAATCAATACACCGGATTAATTGAGAATCTGCTAAATTGCAGAGGAAATCCCCCGGAAAAACACTTACAACAAGTCTGTAAGAAGGGGGTATTTTATGCGAGGGCATTTTCTCAATTTGGTTCAGACGGCAGGGGTCTATCCTGCCGAGCCGTTCAATGGGATGCAGATCACATACTCCATCTCAGGGGCATTTATTAGCAAGGTGACAGACACACCTGGCTTTACCACGCGTCGGGCACTCGAAGGTGCTCTGGGGAATGGTGCGCTGAGAGTGACAGGCAAAGCAACCATGGAGGGAGGCTTTGGAGCCGATGTGATTGTCACCATACAAGCCAGTGGTGAGGCGAAGACCTTTCGAAAGTACATCAAGGCAGGCGAGAGCACTGACTTTGATCTGACGGTACCTATTGGGGCAGTGACGCAGAAGGGAAGTGTCCGCATCTCCATGACGGGCTCTTATAATGTCGGGACGCGTGGCCTGGAGGTCTCGGCGTTTCTGGGGACAAAGAAGCCCGATGTGGTCAATACCAAGCCGACTT
>NZ_JANNYP010000656.1:0-1348 GCF_031410135.1 Armatimonas sp.
CCCCCGTCCAACGGGGGAATCTACCTGGTGTGGGCCAGGGCTTCGCGCCCTGGCCCATGTACTTACTCTGCGATTACCTCGCCACGAAACACCCGGTTCTGGCCCGTGACAGACAGCAAGAGCACCTCTAGCCGTGGAGGAGCCCACCACAACACAGAAACCGCCCAAACTCCGGGATGAGAGCGCATCAGCTCCTGAAGCACCTCACGCGGTGGCCGGGACACATACGGCTCTGGGCAAGGCTCCAGCACGTACTCAGCCCGATCCTCGTGCACCAGCACTTCCAGCCCGCCGGGCCGCAGCTCCCACGCCGCCCGGCAAGCCAAGCACACCCGGAACGTATGCCACTGACCATCCGCGCACAGCGTACCGGCCAGCACCAGCTGATCCTCCGTACCGCAAAGATCACACGCCATACCGAGCAGCTTTCCCAAGCTCTGACTTGGGGCCGCCCCTTTCGGGGCGGCGAGAGAAGCGGGGGCGCTCATAGAGATGCCCCCGCAGGAATCCGAACCCGGCGGCGTGACAGATACCACTGAGCACGGGGAGAGATACGCACCTGAGGAGAAGCCGGGACAGGGGCAACAAGGGCGGCTTTAGCCGCTTCCAAGAGCCTAACCCGCTCCGCTTCTTCTTCGGCCCGATTCAGGAGTAAAGGCACCATGAGCGCATGCTTACAGATGAGAGGATCAATTTGCAGACCGAGATCAAACGCCTGCCCATTGACCCGATCCAGCCTTTGCTGATCCGGGCAGGAGCACCGCCCGGTTTCGCGGCAAACCACATACTGCGCCTGCGCCACAACCCCGGTTTTCGGATCTGCGACCACAGGAGCAATAATGCAAACAGATTCCTGCCGCACTTCCCCAAGCGCGTACAAATACCAGCCCTGCGCGGCGCGAGCTTCGCGCATTTCCCGCTGTGTGGCAACGTGCGACAGCAGCGTGTTACAATCCAAATTGGTAGCCATTTAGGTGGCTTCCTTTCCAAGCGCCGGGGTGAGTTTTCCAGACCGCTCCCCGGCGCTTTTCCCATTTCTGGGCGATTAGTCGGGCAGTGCCCGCCACTAATAGTATACCCAAATAGTGACCATTATCAAACATATATTCTGCTATTTTATGATTTATTATTGATCTATTTACAGCTATTGATAATATAATAGCGCCCCTGCGACGGCGGCGGCGTGCGAAGCTGACCGAGCTGCACCCGCCCTTCGTGCCGACCGACGCGCCGCACCCAGCCCACCGGATAGCACAAGCCCTGCCCCGCCGACAGCATGAGAGGGAAAGGCTGATTACACGTTTCCACTGGGGGACGGAAGGGGGATAGATAAACAAATCAATGTGAA
>NZ_JANNYP010000657.1:0-10829 GCF_031410135.1 Armatimonas sp.
AGAGCCACCAGACCGGAAGCCACCCGATCAGCGAGTAGCCCGCGAGCAAGAGCGAGCCGCCCAAGAGTAGTGTCCCCAGCTCGCCGATCTTAGGCACAAGCTTTTTCACGCTCGCGCTGTAGATAAGCCCCCCGATACCAAAGCACGCCAGCAAAAGCCCGATGGTGAGATAGGAAAGCCCGAAGCGCTCTTTGAGGGAGGCTCCTAGAAACGGAAGGCCGCCAAAGATAAAGAAGCCCTCGACAAAGGCCGTTCCCAGAACAATCCGAGCCTGTGGCATGGCCCAGAGCGTCAGATAAGGCGCAAACGAGAACTTCCGATCAGGGCGCGGCTCCTCAGGGACGCGCTTGCTCTCTCGCCAGAGCATCACGGCCATGACCAGAGAGGCACCCGCAAAGAGGCGGTAAATCACCTGCCAGCTTAAAAACTCCCCAAAGATTCCTCCCAGGCTGCTCCCTAGAATCTGCCCGAGCATCAAGGCGCTCATGAACCGTCCGAGGGTAACCTGGCGCTCCTGGTAGGGAAACTTATCGCCGATATAGCCCAGTGAGAGCGGGATCACGGCGGCGGCGGCCATTCCGGTGAGAAAGCGCAGGGTGGTGAAGAGGGGAAGATTGGGCATGAGTGTCCCCAGCACCTCTCCTAGGGAAAAGAGCGCCAGTGCCCCCGCCATCACCTTGAGCTTGCCGACTCTATCGCCTAGTGGTCCATAGAAAAGCTGAAAGAGACCGTAGGCGAAGGCATAGAGAGTCAGGGCAATGGTCGCCCCTTCTTTGGTGGTGTGAAAATCACCGGCGATAAGCTTGAGGAGCGGGTCCATGACACGGGAGTCGGCCTGAACCAGAAACGCAGCGGTTCCTAAAACTAAGAGCGAGGCACGGGCCGATGTGGTGTCTGAGGCGGAGGCGGAGGTAGGAGGGGTCACGAGGTGGTTGCTTTCTGGAGCGGAGGCAAGACTACCCTCAGCTCTTTTTCAAAGAGGAGATACTCCGGGCGGTTTCGCGAGTCGTCACCCAGGGAGGCTTGGAGGAAGTTATAGTAGAGGTCTGCTAGGGCGCGGGCTTTCCCCTGCTGCCCGAGCTTGTGGTGTGCAAGCGCTAAAAAGACCGTGTTCATTGGCTCTTTTAGGAGCGCTTCGCTCTCCTCAAGCGTTGCGATGGCCTCATGAAACCGTCCGGCACGGTAGAGCGCGACCCCTAGGGTGTTGAGCGCATTGGCGCGTCCCTCAGGAGGCATTTGGGGAGCGAGCTGCACCCCCCGCTCGCTGAGTATCACGGCGGGTTTGTAGTCTTTGAGGGCATTGGGAAGGAGGATTAGTGCCCAGGCACGGTCGTTGGGATTGCCATCACTTTCAGCGTCGGGGGCGCTGAGTAGCGTCTGTGTGAAAGTTGTGTAGCTCTTAAAATTTCCCTGGAGGGCGAGAATATCTGCCTGTCCTGCCGGTGTGGCACTATCATAGCGAGGGCTCCAGAGCTTCGCTGCCAGCTCACGCTTGCCCAGGTGCCAGTAGGCCTCTGCCTGGAGGGAGACGATAGACGGGGAACAGCTCGGGCCACAGGTATCCGCCGCGCGCTGGGCTACTTTCTGCCAGTTTGCTTGCTTGGCATATCCGACAAGCTCCTGGTGTACCTGACGGATTCGGGCGAGCATCTCAGGAGTGGGTGAGTCCGAGGCAAAGCGTGAGCCGAACTGATCTCTGGGTGTGTGGGTGGTGTAGCGGTCGAAGAGGCCAAAGGCGGCCAGAAGCACCATTGGAGTGAGGAGCCCCACTCCTGCCAGAAGCATCCGCTGTCGTGTTTCTGCGGTAGCCTGCATGCAGGTATTGTACACGATTTTGGTGAACCTTTTCGCATGTTTGCAACGTCGCCTACTCGGCCCAATATTGTCGTGATTCTTGCGGATGACCTCGGCTACGGGGATCTCAGCTGCTACAACGCGACCTCGAAGATTCCCACACCGAACTTGGATCAGCTTGCCCGCGAGGGCGTGCGTGCCACGGATGCCCACGCGCCCGCCTCGGTGTGCTCCCCCACACGCTACGCGATGCTCACGGGGCGCTATGCGTGGCGGGGGATTCTGAAAAACGGGGTGGTCGCTCCTTGGGGCAAGTCTATTTTAGAGCGAGATCGCCTGAATGTGGCGCTACTACTGCGGGGCCACGGCTACACAACAGCGTGCTTTGGAAAGTGGCATCTGGGCTGGAGTTGGGCAACCAAAGATGGGGCACCGCCCAAGGGCGTGAACGCGGGGCCAACCAATGTCGATCTCACCAAGCGCATCATGGAGGGGCCGACTGAGCGCGGGTTTGATGACTATTTTGGTGTGGACTTGCCCAACTTCCCGCCGTATTGCTTTATTGAGAACGACCGAACGGTGGGAGTGCCCACGCGACACACTGAAAAAGAGGGTCAGATCAACCGCCCCGGCCCGATTCTCGATGGCTGGAAGCTGGAGGACATCTTGCCTGAGGTGGGCAGGCGTGCCGTGAGCTGGCTAGAGAAGGCGAGCAAGAGCCCCGAGAAGCCGTTCTTTCTCTACCTGCCGCTGACCTCGCCGCACTTTCCCATCGTGCCCTCGAAAGAGTGGCAGGGCAAGACCAAGGTTGGGGCGTACGGGGACTTTGTCGCGCAGACCGATGCCGTGGTGGGCGATGTGCTCGCGGCGCTCAAGCGGCTAGGGGTGGAGAAAAACACGCTGGTGATCTTCACATCGGACAATGGCCCCGAGGTGGCAGGAGAAGTCGGAATCGGAGCCTACGAGCGGATCGGGACATTTGGCCACGATAGCCGTGGTGGGCTACGCGGGGTGAAGCGCGATATGTGGGAGGGGGGTCACCGGGTGCCCTTTCTTGCACGCTGGCCCGGGAAAATTCGCTCTGGCTCTGTCTGCAAGGAAACGATCTGCCATGTGGACTTGATGGCCACGCTGGCTGGGGTTTTGGGAGCCGAGCTTCCCGAAAACGCCGCAGAAGATAGTGTGGACATGCTCCCCGCGCTTCAGGGAAAGCCCGGCATGCGCCGAAATACTCCAACCGTACATCAGGCCGCCTCCGGAAAGTTTGCGATCCGAAAGGGCGACTGGGTCTTTATCAACGCCCCCAGCGGCAATGACAACGGCAAGGGGGAGCCTGAGTCGCTGCGCCCCAGCCCGCCACACGGTCAGCCCGGCGAGCTGTTTCACCTCAAGGCCGATCCTGCGGAGCGCGTCAACCGCTATGCCGAGCAACCAAGCCGCGTGCTGGAGCTTAAAGCGCTTCTGGAGCGAGCAAAGTCTGCGGGGCGCACGGTGCCTCCGTACCCCAAAAAACGCAAGGAGCTTGGGGTGGGCGCGAGGCCCATCCCCGGTGCTGAGATTCTGATAGATGGCACACGAAAGACCCTCGACGAGAAATGGACCTACTGGCAAGGCCCTCGCTTTCGCTCGTCGCTGCCGATCAAGTGGCCGGTTGTTCAAGATTCCATAGATGGCGGCATGTGTGTACAGACCGACGATCCTGCCGCTGCCGGAGGGGTCTATGGGGCGGCAGATATCGTCACGAAACAGACCTACCGAGACTTTCGGCTACATATCGAGTTCTGGATCGCAAGGCAGGGTGGCAACAGCGGCGTTTATTTGCAGAACCGCTACGAGATCCAGATCTGCGATGGGGATCGGACGACGCATGGCCTCGGGGCGGTGATCAATGAGCAGCCCGCGCCCTATCATGCGTATCATGGCCTCGGCAAGTGGAATGCCTATGATATTGTCTTTCGGGCGGCGCGCTTTAAAGACAGCAAGCTTATCGAGAAAGCCCACACGACGATCTATCTCAATGGCCAGAAAGCCCACACTGATGTCCCGATTCAGCAAGTCTGGGGCGGGGCAGCCTCGGGGGTGGACGGTGGCAACGACAGTGGACGTGGGATCACGGACACACCGCAAGGACTCAAGCTCCAGTGTGAAGGTCACGATGTGCGCTACCGAAACGCCTGGATCAAGCCCCTGAGCTTGGACAAGGTCAGCACGGATTTCTAGGCCCGTGCCCAGAGGCTCTCTAGCGGCACTCGGGGGAAACGGCGAAACCAGAGGAGGGTGAGCGGGAGCGCAAGGCTAAGATAGCCAAAGTAAGCCAGAAGCCCGGTACGCGCGGGCCAGTCTTCGTCGGGGTAGAGCAGGCGTAGCGGGGCGAAGACGGCGACAATGTGCAGAACGTAGTGCGTGAGCGAGGCGCGTCCGAGCAAGCCCAGTGGCTGCGTGATCTTTGGCAAGCCGCGTGCACTCTCCCACCAGAGCAGGCCCGCGATCAATGCAGCGGCACTACTGCCGATGCGGAGCAGAAACGGCAGTGTGGTGGGAATCCAAGTCGCCGGGCCAAGCTGCTCCCCCCAGAGCTGCGTGATAAGCGTGACACTCAGTGCGCCCCAGAAGCAGCGACGGGCACGTGTGCGTGTCAGCCCCGCTCCCGAGACGGCGCTCATTCCCAAGAGAGGCAGCGCCAGCCACGGAAGAAGCGGGTAGTTTCCATCCAAGACAAGCCCCCGCAGCGTCACCGCCCCAAAAGCATGGTCCATGAGATGGCTCCCATCGTCCTGCCAGTCCGTTGCGATAAAGTGCCCAAAGCGTAGCTGGCTCAGCGGTGTGGCAATCAGAACCAGAACAAACGCGGCCCCGATCACGCGCTGGCCTTTCTTCCCGTGCCCAAGCCCGAAACAAAGCACCATCATCAGGGCCAGTGGTACGAGAACCTCGGTCGGCCAGACGAAGTGATGGAAAATTGCCCCGAAAACCGCGAGCGTCAGAGCACGGCGCATTAATCTTCCTTGGGGCGAAGAAGCCGCGACGGAGATCGTCGGGCTATGGGGCGTCGTGCCTCCGCCGCGCCTTCGGCGAAATTTACCGACGAGGGACGAGGAGGCGGCCAAAGGCCCTAGAGCCGGGAGGTTTACCGTCCGAGGCATCCCGCGTGAGCGCTTCATTTGGAGCGCCCAGGCCATTCCCGCAAGCAGAAAGAAAAGCGCCGCCGCGCGGCCTTCGAGAATCGTGGCAAGCTTGGAGCCGACGAGGTGCATGTAGATCATTCCCAAGACGGCGACTCCACGGGCAACATCAAGGGCGGGGAGGCGGCTCACCGGGTAGGGGCTCCTTCGTAGCGCTGGTTCGGAAGTAGAAACTCGTCTTTCATGATCACGCTGTGCGGCGCGACATTGGTTCCCTCGCCGATGATGGCTCCGTAGAGTGGGACGGTGTTGCTGCCCACGGTTGCGTTCGCACCGATTCGGACTTTGGCGAGCTTCAGCACACGATCCTCAAACGTATGGGCTTGGAAGGCCGCCGTCACCGTGGCTCCGTCACCGATCTCGATCATATCGGGGTCTACCACCTGCGAGAAGCCGCTGCCCAGTACCACGCCGCGCCCGAGCTTCAGGCCCATCGCACGCAGATACCAAGTCAGCATCGGAGTGCCTTCGAGCGCCGTGAGCGTCCCGCGGGCATAGACTCCCCAGGCGACGTAGAGCAAGTCCCAGCGGCTGCACCAGCACGACCAGAGTGGGTGCGTTCCAGGCCGAGCGCGACCCAACAGAAGCCACTTGAGCGCTAAGATCGCCAGGCAGAGCGTTGCCGCTCCCGCAAGGGCGACCAGCGGCGCGGCCCAGGCGTGGTCTGTCATCCCCCGTAAGCTCTCCGCGACGACGAGCACGGGAAGCACCGGCAAGGTAAACCGGAGCGTCTCCCAGAACAAGCGATCCAGATAGCGGAGGAGGGATGGGTTGTGGGTAAGCTCACGATCATAAGCGACAATCTCGCGGCGGGGGAGCGCAAAAGGCGGGTGTCCGAACCAAGACGTACCGCTCGTCATGTACTTGTCATCGGCGACCGTGCAGACACCTAGTAGAATATCGTCGGGCAAGTGTTGGCCCCCGGCGACGACCACATGGTTGCCGAGAAAAACATTGGTGCCGATCTTCACCTTTGCAAGCGTCACCGTGCCGCGGTGCACTATGGGGCCGCCTAGATAGATGCCGTCCGCAAAAAACGTCTCCGGCCCGATCTCGATCAGCTCAGGGATCACATCAATAATTGTGCTGATCTCGCAGCTTCGCCCCACACGCATCCCCGCCGCACGGAGCCAGAGGGGCCAGAAGAGAGCACCACTGAGCCACTCACTCGCGGAGTCTACCAAGCCCGCCTTGAGCCAGATGGGAATATAGGCCAGGCTCCAGCGCGAGAGCACACCCTCCGAGACGCGTCCCAGCGCACGCACCGCTAGGGCTTCCAGTGCCAGCGTGAGAGGCAGCGCCAGCGTCAGGAGGCCCAGAAAGAGTGGCAGCGAGCGTGTCAGGCTCTGCGTCTCCAGCCCAAACAAGACAACTGCCCCGAGATTGAGCAGCTCTAGGGGCAGCGCAAGCACCGCCCAGAGAGCGCTCTGCGCGAGCAGCAGCGCAAGGCTGTAGGCCAGCGGCGAGAGGATCGGAGCCAGTGCGGGTGCAGCGGGTGCCGCACCAGCGGGTGTTGCAGGAATGCCGTCCCAATGCTCGCCCGCCGGAATCGTCTTGCCTGCGGGCAGTGAGGAGAGCGCGGCGAGAGAGGCTCCCGCTTCTAAACTTCCGCCGGGTGCGACACCTGCCCGGACATCGAGTGTCGCGCCCGTGCCGAGGGAGATGGGGCCAATAACGAGCTCACGGTTCTCCAGCTCGACGAGACGAAGAGACGCGTCCTGGCTCACGGTGACATCGTCTCCGATTTCGAGCAAGTCCCAGCCACCCTGAGTCAGATCCACGCCGCGATGCAAATGTACGCGCTGCCCGATCCGCGCCCCCAGTGCCCGAAGCGCCATGCACTGAAACTCGGTTCCCACAAGCACCGGCCAGGGAATCAGTCGTGCTGTCTGCACTACGATCCAGTGTCTCAGGTAGAAATCCCCCCAGACCGGCTCACGGCGCGAGGTGTACTTGCCGATCAGCAGGCGCTTCACCAAGACAGCAAAAAATACCGCCAGAGGCGTGTAGAGCGCCAGCCCCAGAAAAAGCAAGAGCGGCGTGAGAATGATCACCATCATCAGTCCCAGACGCGAGAATAGCGCCGGAAGAAGCGTAAAAAAGCCGCTGTAGGCCGCAAACGAAGCCAGAGTGAGCTCCAGCAAAAGCCAGAGACTCTGGAGAACCCCCGTGCGTCGCTCACCCTTTGTGTCCAGCGGCAGGTGCGCCTGTCGCTGCGTTTGTTGAGAGGCATGCCCAGACGATGGCAAGGTTACGGGTGACACTCTCTGCGCGAGTGCGGCAACCGTGCGGGCTTCGTAGAGATCGCGAACCGTGAGCGACGCCGTAGCAGGGTTCGTGCGCAGGCGCGAGATCAGCTGTGCGGCCTGGAGCGAGGTGCCCCCGAGCTCTAGGAAGAAGTCTTCGTCGAGAGAGAGCGCTTCTGGGAGCAGCAGCGTTTCTTGAAACGCCGCGAGGAGCGATTTTTCCAGGAGGGTACGCGGTGCAACAAGCTCGCGCAACAAGCGCGGCACCACGCGGCTGAGCGTGGGGAGGCTCTCGCGCTTGAGCTTGCCCCCGACACTTTTAGGCAGCTCCGCCAGCACGCCAAAGAGCGCGGGGATCATGTAGGAGGGCAGGGCCTCACGGAGCGCGGCCTTGAGCGTGTCGAAGTCCGGCGGCTGAGTCGCCTCCGTTGGGACGATAAACGCGACCAGATCGTTGCCATCGTTCTGGACACAGCACGCCGCCTCACGCACGCCCTCGCACTGGGCCAGGCAGGTCTCAATCGCCTCCAGCTCGATCCGGTAGCCGCGCAGCTTTACTTGGGAATCGAGCCGTCCGTGGTAGTGAAACGCGCCGCTCTCAGGGTCGCAATGAACCAGATCGCCCGTTCGGTAGAGCCGCCCAAAAGTTGGATGGACGATAAACTTCTCCGCCGTCAGCTCAGGCCGCTTGTGGTAGCCCCGCGCCAGCCCGATTCCCCCGAGGCAGAGTTCGCCCGAAACTCCGTCAATAACTTCGTTGAGCGCACTATCCAGCACCCAGGCTTGCAAGCCTGGCACGGGCGTGCCAATGGTAATCGGCTCTCCCACGCGAATCTCGCCGCGGAGAGCCGTGACCGTGCACTCGGTGGGGCCGTAGCCATTGACCAGTCGTCGCCCCCGCGCCCAGCGGTCCGCGATATCACGTGGCAGCGCCTCGCCCCCGACATAGAGCAGCTTCAGCTCCGGCAGTGCGGTTTTCGGGTTCTCACAGCCCGTCGTTCGCAGCAGCGTGGGCGGTGGACAGAGCACCGTGATGCGCTCGCGTTGGAGCCAGCCCACCAAGTCCGGCCCCAACCGCGCCGTCTCGTCGTCCATTGCCACCACTGTCGCACCCGATGCCAGCGCCAGCCAGATTTCTTCGACTGAGGAGTCGTAGGCGGGCGACGAGCCCTGTGCCACCCGGTCGCCTGGCCCCAGTCCAAACTCTGTGAGATCCGAGTGCACCAAGCTGACAATACTCTGGTGCTCGATCAAGACGCCTTTGGGCTTGCCCGTAGTGCCCGAGGTGTAGATGACGTAGGCTAACCTCTCCGTGAACCTCCCCCCTAGCCCCCGGGTACCCTCTGGGTGCGGGCGTTCGTTCCTCACTGGGAAAGGGGAACATGGGAAAGATGCTGTGGAGGAGAGGTTAATGGCCCTTGTCGGGAATGCGCCGTGCTTGGCGCGGGCTTGGCCACGTGTGTCTGTTAGAAGTGCGACGGCGTCGGAGTCTTTAAGAATCTCGCGGACTTGCTGATCGGGAAACGAGGGATCAATGCAGACATACGCTGCCCCAGATTGCAAGACGGCAAGCTGGGCCGCATAGAGAAGCGCCATATCTCGGGAGAGCAAGATTGCAACCACGCACTCGCCGATAACTTCATCTTGAAACTGCACACGAAGCGCTTCCGCCGCGTGCGCAAGCTGGAGGTACGTGAGCGTGTGGCGCTCCGGATGGGTGGGGCTTGAAGGGACATCAATCGCGATGGCATTGGGCCAGGTACGCACGGAGTGTTCAAAGAACTCGTGGAGACAAGTAGGGGTTGTCATTCTGGCCCTATTGTACGGGTTTTAGTTGGTATCGAGTAGACAAAGGAGATAGGGGGCGAGCCAGGGACGAAGTGCCTCTTGTTCGGCAGGGGTAAGCTGTTTAAATCCCTGAATGTCACCTCGGCAGCGTGCGCTCTTGCACTGGCAAGTAAACGCCTCAGCCATCTCGTACTCAGTGGTGTTGTAGTTAAACGTGATCTCTTCCCAGGGCTGAATGATGCGGGTCGCATAGACATCACGCCCTCGAAGACAGGCGTTAGGCTCACAGTGATGGTTCATGAAGCGCCAGTAATAGCGATCCAAAATCGTCTCTAGTGCTTGCTCTCCTAGATCAATATGGGTTTGTTTCCCGATCTGAACCGAGTAGCGTGTCGGGTGGCTTGTCTGATCTCCTTCGATCCGAAAAAGTAGCTCGCCCGCCGCAATGGGCACCGGATCCGTTGCCACGAGCTGAAACTGGCCCTGCAATCGTAGTACGCCAACGCGTGTTTTTGTGTTCTCTATGTTCATAGGAAGACTGTATCAAAGGGAAATGAGGAACAAATGAAGCTTTGGAGCTTTTTTTCCGAATCGTCTCCGCCCACTGAAGTGGGCGTCGCCCTTCGGGAAACGAAGTCTGTGCCGGACTGGGGAGCTATCGGCAGCAGCGATCCCAATGTTTACTTAAACTTGGGCAGCTCGTCGCGCGTCACAACACTCGCGGACGTGTACAGAGCACGGATCTGCTCGTCGGAGTTTTTCTCAAACGTCAGCTCGGCCCAGCTCATGAAAAAGCACCAGCGCGGCTGCTCGGTGAGAATTTTGGGAGTCGGGAGTCGGTCGCACTCGCCGATGGCCATGGGTTTATTGCCGACTATTGGCAGGATATAGTCGTACCAGCTTTTGTTAAAGCCCTGGTCGTAGATATCAAAGGCGAAGACCTCCCAGTAGCGGCTCCCAGGGTTGTACTCCACAAAGTCCCGGCTCATGTCCTGCATGTCCCAGGTCCAGATTAAGTTCGTGAGCTTCTTGGTCTTGGTGAGATAGTCGTGGGTGAGGCGGTAGAGCTTCGCCGTGCCCTCAGACCCGGGCCGTCCGCCCCACCAGAACTTGCCCTGGTTCATCTCGTGCAGAGGCCGGAAGAGCACGGGGACGCCTGCATCTTTGAGAAACTGTAAGTACACAGCGTAGCCATCAAGGCGCTCTTTCCAGGCTTTGTTGAGCTCGCCGCCCTCCGTGACCAAGTCCGTCCACTGGGTATCGGTTAAGTGGCTCATGATCCCGCCTTCCCAGCGGCAGACCTCGGGTTGGTTGGGCGGCGCGACATGGGTCAAGAGCTGGACAAGGGAGCCCTGCTCCCACTGGCGCTTGCACTCTTTTATCATTATCCAGCGGTTCTCGACATCGGCTTTACTAAAGAGAAAATCGCCGCTCCAGAGACCGGGGTACTTGCCCGTCCGCTTGAAGATCTCATCGGTCTGGAGCGTGGGCTTGGCATTGGGCTCCCGGTTGTGAATCCCAGAGACCGTCTGCTTGCCGTCAATGCTCTTCAGGTAGTCTAAAACTGCAATTTTGCTCATGGTGTTATGGGAGAGGAACATTACAGAACGTCAGCGCTGCGATTCCGTTCGCGCCTCGTAGCAGCCGTTTCTGGCTCCAAACCGCGCTGTCCAGGTAGGTAATCGCTTTCGCCGTCGTCGGCTCAGTGAGCGTGAGAGTGAGCCGGTTGCCCGACGCGCTCCCCGACGCAATTTTGCCGCGCTGGCCATCGAGGTAGAACTCACTGACAAGCGCACTGTCCCAGACCACAGGCTGATCG
>NZ_JANNYP010000658.1:0-4673 GCF_031410135.1 Armatimonas sp.
CCATCGGCAAAGTCACCTTTTCCATCGGCCCAAGTATGCCCCTCGTAGATATCGAAGTTGCGCAGAAACGGGAAGAGCGGATCGTCGCGGTCGGGGTTGGCGCAGTCACGGATCAGCAGATTCACCATCCCGCCCCACTTATTTTGCGCGGCCCACTGCGGCTCCTGACGTGCCAGCTCGGCGGCGGCGCGGATAAAGTAGCCGTAGTGAAAGTGGTGGTCGTTAAGCGCCTCATCGCTTCCGTAAGACGCCGGGTAGCCAATGAGCGTCCCCCACGGCTTGTTGTAGTAGAACAGCCCCTTGGTCTTGCCCGGCTTTGCCGTGAAGTAGTCTTCCAGCAGCGCTTTAAGCCGCAGCTTAAGCTGCTGGTTGGCCGCTTGGTTTCCCGTGGCATCGGCGAGGGCGGCGAGTGTGGCGAGCTTTCCCAGCGCTTTTCCTGTCCAGTAGGTGTCCACCAGCTCAGGCTTGAAGCTCGCCACGTCGGCGTCTATAAACTTCGTCAGCGTGGCTTTGTCGTAGGTGCCAATGTCAGGAAGGAGCGGCAGAACTCCCTGAAACGGCGTGACCGTCGTAAAGCCCGTCCCGGCGGCCAAATTCATCACGCCGCGTATGGTCTGGTAGGTGTAATTGGTGAGTTTATCCGTGCTGCGCTGGTACTGGTGCGGATAGAGCCCGTAGAGCGTCCCTGGCGTGCTGCCCTCGTAGTTTTTGGTCGTAAACGTGTACTTGGTCGTGACCTTGCTCGTCTTCTCGTCATAGCTCCAGGCAACTTTGGAGTCTGTAATATGATTGTGTGCGTATCTCGCAAAGAGCGCTATTGTCTCGGGTTTACTATCAGGCAGAAGTGCCACGGAGAAATAGCTCTTGCCGCCCGTTTTGCAGACCAGCCGACTTGTGCCAATCCCCTCCCACGTACAGCCCGACGGGCCAAAGAGGGCGTAGCTACGGCCTTGGACGCTTACCCCCAGCAAAGGGCTTTTCGCGTCGCCCGCAAAGATTTTTGGGGCAGTCCCAAAGCTAAAAGTGGGGTCTGCCTCCGTCACTCTGCCATAGACAAACGGGGAGCCGTGGCCAAATGTCAGGGAGAGCTGCGTGCCAAATGCCGCCGTCACAAACCAGTCGCTCCAGCTCTCCACACGAGCATCGGGGAAGCTTGCCTGCGCCGCGTGACCAATGATGAGGTCATTGGGTTCCCCCATCACCGCGGTAAACACGCCCTCGGGGTTGGCCGTGTAGCCGACACCGGGATAGTAGATCCGCAGGCCCTTCGCGTGCGCCTGAACCCCGAGCGGATGGGGGAACATCTGGTTGGAGAACGGCAGGAACGCCAGCGAGCTCCACCAGTCGTTCGTTGGCACCGGGCGCTTGACTGAGACTGTTACAAAAGGCTTAACTCCAGGCTCCTTCGCCCCCACCGGAAGTGCTGTCGTGTAGCTACCCGCCCCAAGAGAAACTTGCATAGTGGCAGTATCTCAGCTTTTTAAGTATGCGTCAACGTCGTCAAGCGCCGTGATAGGCGAGCCCAGAGGCCAAGGGCAAGCCCCAGCAAGATCACACTAGCCACGAAGCCTTTGCCCCAGGCAGGCTCGTAGCGCAAGGTAAGCTCTTTCGTACCCGCAGGCGCTATGACTGTCACGCGATCCCAGGCATCTTTGGTGATGGCAACAGGCTTGCCGTCCACTAGGGCATTCAGGCGCTCACGGGCGAGCAAGTTGACAACAACGGGGCCACTGACAGCGCTACCAAGTGTGATCGTTGCACCCGTCGCATTCAGCGTGAACGGGATGCTCTGAGACGGATCGCTCTGCGCAAAGGCAAGTGGATCGCCCCCAGCGAGCTCGTAGACTTGCAGCCCTAGGCGTGTGTACCGCAGGGTGACTTGCCCTGAGAGCATCTCCAGAAGCAGGAGCTTATCTACGGACTGCACCCCGTCCGTAACACAGATCCAGCGTACTCCATAGCGGCGTAGCGCCTCAACCGAGTTCTGTGGGATAGCGGCACGGAAGTTTGACGTTCCCTTCACCAAAGCGGGGCTGGGCAGAAATCGGTGCTTCATCTGTAGTGTCAGGGGAGATGCTTCCACCAGAGGGTCGTAGCCCATGAGCATCGGAAGTTCGTAGACCGTGGCAAAGTTCTGGGCCATGCTAAAGACAAAGCCTGTATGATCGCGCTTCCAAGGAGAGATCGTCAGTCCACGCTGGAGGCGCTCCTGTGGGTTGAAGAAAAGCGTCTTAAGTTCTGCGGGAAGCGCGGGGTAGGGTTTGTCGGCCAGCGACATCACGGGCTTGCTGACCCAGGCGTTGTAGGCAAGGAGCAGGGGAACCAGCACGACAAGCGCTCGCTCCGTTTTTGCGCTCTTCTTGCGACTCTGAAGCCAGCGCTCCACGATTAAGCCGCCCCCCAGAGCCGAGAAAAGTGCCACAAAGGGCAGAAACTTCCACCAGTGCTGAAACTTATTGAAGACCGGCAGGTGCGCCAGAATCGCGGCCAAGCCACCGTCTGCGCCAAGGCTCAACCAGAGAGCCAGCCCGGCGCAGAGCAGCCAGGCATTGGCTCCCACAAGCCGACGGCCCCAGCGTAGCACGAGGAGTGAGGTCAATGCCACCAGTCCCAAAGTCAGAAAAACGGGGCCACAGAAATAGAGTGGTGCAAAGTGGTAGAGATGCGCCCAGAGGTTCTCGACACCGGGCTGAATTCCCGGATGCCAAACATCCACAAGCGGCGCAGGCAGTAGCAGTGCCAGAAAGCCCTTGAGGACTCCCTGCTTGAAGTCCGCGCTACGCTCGATCTGGGCCACCTCTGCCGATTGTGCCAGAAGCAGGGGAGCAGCAATCGCCAGCCCGACCAGCAGAGCAGGAAGGAGCCAGAGGAGCCGCACTTTGGAGAGCTTGCCACCGTGGTACCAGAAACCCACCAGGGCCGCTCCCAAAAGAAGCGTGTAGCTCCACATCTGGGCATTGCCCGCGTGAAAGTAAAGTCCAATAACCAAGCCCGTCTCTAGAACCCAGCGCCCTCCCACTTGCACAGCGTTCACGAGGCGAGTGAGCGAGAGCAACAGGAGCGGTGTCCAGAGTGCTACGGGGGCCATGTAGAACCAGCCACGGGTGTAGACACAGAAGTAGCCACAGAGCACAAAGCTCAGCGCCACACACATCGCCAGAGACGCGCGTAGCCCGATCCGCCGCGCCAGAGCAAACGTGGCCAAGTAGCCGAGTACCAGGTGCATCACCGCAAAGATATCAAGCGTGAGGTAGGCATCACGGAGCAGATGTGTGGCCACAAAGTACGAAAGATAGGTCAGGGGATAGGTAAGCGCGTAGGTTCCCATACTGGCAGTCGGGCTTCCCATGAGCGCGTAGGGATTATAGGTGGGAAAGATCCCGTGCTCAAGACTACGGCAGCCCTGCAAGATTGTCGGGAAGAACTGCGTGATGTTGTCGTCATGGACAAACCCGTAGCGCTGGCCATGGGTGAGCAGCACCAAGCTCAGCGTGAGAGCCAGAAGGCCCGCCGAAAGATAGCCGCGCTCCGTGGTTTTTGCCTGGATGAGAGGAGCACGCTCACTCAGGCAAAGTCGTAGCCACTGCGCAAGCTTGGCACGAGGGCGAACCGCACGGAGCGAGAGATAGAGTGCCGGAACCCCGAGACAGGCCAGCGTGATCGCTTGGGCAAACAGCTCCAGAAACGGTGCCTCAATGGGGCCGTTGATAATCTTGTCGAGAAAAGGCAGGTGGGCGGCACTGAGCGAGGGAGGCGAGTCCAGCGCCACAAGGCCACTTGGAGCGGGTGCGGCTTTCCAGGTTGCCAGCATGGTCGCCGTATTGGTCTTGAAAATCTGGGTTCCACCAATGGTGAGTGTCACCGGAAGATTTCTCTGAAGAAGTTCTTGGGGAGCATAGACACGCACACACTGTGCCCAGAACAGGAACTCCAGTTCCCAGACACTTGCGCCTGACTTGTGGTTGAGTGACAACAAGATGTCTTTGGGGGAGATCGCCACAACTTGCACCGTGTGGGTATCCGCCTCCGAAAGTCCCTCAAAAGCCACGGCGATTGGCAAGGCACCCTCGCAGTTAGCTGCGATCTTCTCCAGCCGGATTCCTACAAAGGCCAGCACAAACAGCAGGACGAAAGCAATAACATGCTGTTTCTTGCGAGGACGTAGGCCAAAGAGATGCTCCATACCCCGTATTTTTGGCAGGAGGAGAGCCCACCTGTAGCCTGAGGATAATACGGGCGAGCAACCGATATAGAGAGCATGCAGATTGTGATTCCGATGTCCGGGCAGGGCAGCCGTTTTCAGCGTGCGGGTTACTCGCAGCTCAAGCCTCTGATCGAGGTGGATGGCATGCCCATGATCGAGCATGTGGTGCGGATGTTCCCGGGTGAGACAGACTTTCTGTTTATCTGCGGCCAGGATGCCTTAGAGACCATCCCCGAGCTACGCCCGACTCTGGAGCGCCTCGCGCCTCGCGGCAAGATCGTTGGGATTGCGCCCCACAAGCGCGGGCCAGTTTGGGCGGCGCTGCAAGCCTCTAAGTGGATCAAGGACGACCAGCCGGTTATTCTCAACTACACGGATTTCTGTGTTGGCTGGGACTTTGCAGATTTTAAAGCCACGATGGAGCGCGAGAATCCGGCGGGCTGCGTCACGGCGTATCGCGGCTTTCACC
>NZ_JANNYP010000659.1:0-6903 GCF_031410135.1 Armatimonas sp.
CTTTATGGAACCTTCTCTGCTTGGGATTCTCTCTGTATCGAGAGAGCAAACTCAAAAATGAAGATGCCACAAGGGGGCTATCAAGTGGCATGAATGGCCTCTCAACTAAAATGGGTCACACCCAAAAGAGTTCTATCTCAAGCTCAAGGCCAGTGACCTTAACAGCGGTTTCTTGCGTGCAAAGCTGGTGCAGGTCTACCAGGCGATGGGCGATGAGAAGGCACGCGATACCGAGCGCACCGAGCTGATCGCGCTTCATAACGCAGGCAAAGACACGTCGAGCATTGCCAAGCGCTCCGACTTCTGCCGCGAGCAGTACAAAGTTGGCAAGCATAGCGTGCTTGTCTACGAGCCCTTTGTTTTTGAGCCACGTGGTAAAGATGGCTGGTTTGCCCCACGCTACCAGTTTCTCGTGGCCGACGAAGAAGGCAAGCTGGAAGTGCGGATAGAAGTGGGCTGGAATACCGTGGTGAAAAATAGTAAGGGCATCTACCAGCCAAACGGCAAGCTCAGTGCGTTTTATTTTGATGGCTACTACTCAACGGCTCGTAAGACACTGGGACTCTTCGCGGAGGAGCTTACCTACCCTGCCGTGAAAAAACACATCCAAACGATCCTTGAGACGAAAGTCAAGCCGGACGGTGGAACAACACACAAAGACAACTAGCTTAACAGATCGTTTCTTCTGTGCGATACTGGCTCTGTGTTAACGGTTACGCCTTCCGAACTGACGAAATTACTTCTCAATGTCGCCCCGACGCGCCCGGTGTTTATTTGGGGGCCGCCGGGCATTGGCAAGTCCGCGCTGGTCGAGAGCTTTGCGGCCTCCGTGGGGATCGAGTGTGTCTCGCTGCTGGGCTCACAGCTCGCGCCGGAGGACTTGATCGGGGTGCCGCGTATCGAGGACGGCAAGAGTATCTTCTGCCCGCCGCGCATGATCGCCCGCGACGAGGCGTACTTGCTCTTTGTAGACGAGCTCAATGCCTGCTCGTTTGAGGTGCAAAAAGCCTTCTACTCGCTGATCAATGACCGCCGCCTGGGCGAGTATAAGCTCCCCAAAGACTCCATCGTAGTGGGCGCGGGCAACCGGGCGCAGGACTCGGCGATTGTGAAACCGATGTCGTCGGCTCTGATGAACCGTATGCTCCATGTCGAGCTACGCCCGAGTGTTCGCGAGTGGCTGGACTGGGCCTACACGGTCGGTATCCACGAGTGGGTGATCCGCTATGTTGAGACCCGCCCCGACCATCTCTTCTCCGCCCCGCCCAAGTCCGAGGAGACCTTTACCACGCCCCGCTCCTGGCACATCCTCTCTGATGCCCTGCTCTGCTATGGCCGCGAGATCCAGCCGCAAGAGATAGACATGCTCGCCGCCGGTTGCCTCTCGCCGAGCCACGCCCGCTCGTTTGCTGCATTTCTCAAGCAGCTCTCGGGGAGCCTGCACATTGATAAAATCCTCAAGGGCGAGCAGCCGCTCCCGCGCGACCCAAAAGAGCGCGACGTGCTGTTCTTTATTGTCCAGAGCATCCGCGCCCAGCTTGCCAAGGAGCTCCCTCCGCAGAAAGACGACTGCAAGCCTCAGCACCGGCATTTAGCCAGCCAGGCAAAGCGCATCTTGGTGGAGCTGTGTGAGATCAATGTCGAGCTGGCCTCGGTGATGGTCGCTGAGGAAGTGGGCGACACGGCCCGCAACCTCCCCAGCTGGCTCCTCGTGGACCTCATCCGTGATCTGCCACGCCTCGCCGGTGTCGTGAAGGTGAAGTAGATGCTTCCCTTCGGGCCATCTCCCGCTCGCTTAGGCTCGCTGCCCTCTTCCCCTGATGCTCGTTCCTCGCGGGAAGAGGGCCTTTGGGTTTGCCCCTCTTCCGGCGACGAAGGAGCGAACCCGGGAAGAGGGGAGGCGAGGGACGAGCCGGGGAGATGGCACTAAATGGCCAAGCGTGAGACGATTAAAGAGGCGCAGAGCCGGGTTCAGACGAGCCGGTTGAATCTGAGCTGGGCCAAGAGCGATCTGGAGCGCACGCCGCTGGGGCCAGTGGCCAAGCTCCTCAAGTTCGAGGAAAGCGAGACGGTTGAGGTCGCGGGGCTGGATCACGCCGCCGCGACCGTCTTTGTCAATATCTGGCATACAGTTAAGGGCCACCATGCGCTCTCTCGCGACGAGTGGCTCTATATTCTGGCGCACCAGACGCTGCACTTTGCCCTCAACCACGCACCCAAACTACTCACTCCCTCGTCGGACGGGGGCTGGGGGGCTGGCTCGCGTGATGCGCTGCTCTGGTGCGTGGCGTGCGATGCGAGTGTGGATCGCTTGCTTAAGGCGCTGAATATCGGCAGGCCATACCGGGCCGAGCTGTGGTTTGGCGACGAGAGCGAAGAGGCGCTTTATGATGAGCTTCTGGTGCGCCGCGAGCAGGGCATGAAGCTGGACGTTGTCACGCATGCTGGGAAGAATCGCCCGGACTTGCTGGGGCTGACCAAGGCTCTCACCTACCGCCGCGACGCCGAGGCACGCTTCGCCGATGGGATTCGCTTGGCCGTCTTGCAGGCCATTGAGGAGAGCGCTGAGCATCTCAATGATGCGGAAGATGGCCTGAGTAAGTTTCCCGCGCTCGCCGCCGCACGCCGCTGGGTCTTCCAGAACCTTCCCTTGCTGGGAGCCGTGGCTCAGGAGCTGAAGATTATCGCCCGCGCCGATCTCTGCGACCGGATGGACATCTCGGTGGCCGCCGTCAATGGCTTTCTTGGGGAAATGTACTGGAACCCGGACGTGCCGCTGGAGCACGACGAGCTGGTCTTTGTCTACGCCCATGAGCTTCTCCATGTCGCGCTGCTGCACCACACCCGCGCGGCGGGGCGGGATCCGCGCCTGTGGAACTACGCCTGCGATTTCTGTATCAATGCCTGGCTGATCGAGATGGGGGTCGGGAAGATGCCGCGTATCGGAGGACTCTACGACCCACGGCTCTCAGGCATGGGAGCCGAGGAGGTCTACGATATTCTGCTCACCTGGAGCCCGCAGGAGCGCAAGAAGTTCCGGGGCTTTCGCGGGGCACTGGGCGATGTCCTGCTCGACACGGGTGGGCGACGGCTCTACCGCGGCGATGTGGCGACGCTGGACGACATCTACAAGCGTGCCTTGCAAGCTGGGCTCGCCTGCCAGACGGGGCGTGGCTTTCTTCCCGCCGGGCTCATGGAGGACATTCAGTCGCTTTTTACGCCGCCCGTGCCCTGGGATGTGGAGCTCGCGCAGTGGCTAGACCGCCATGTGCCACGCCTCGACGATTACCGGCGCTCGTTTGCCAAGGCCAGCCGCCGCCAGGCCTCCACGCCCGACATTCCCCGCGCCGCTCGCTACATCCCCCAAGAGGTTCTCGCTGCCTGCACGTTTGGCGTGCTTCTCGACACCTCGGGCTCGATGGATCGGAACCTGCTGGGCCGGAGCCTAGGCGCGATCGCCAGCTTCGCCGAGGCACGCGGCGTCCCCGCCGTCCGCCTCGTGCTCTGCGACGCCGCGCCCTACGACAAAGGCTTTGTGGAACCGTCAGAGTTGCGTGGGCAAGTGGCGGTGCAGGGGCGTGGTGGTACGGCTTTGCAGCCGGGCATCAACTATCTCCTCTCCCGCCCTGATTTCCCCGCCACCGCTCCGATCATGGTCATCACCGACGGCTGGTGTGAGGAAGAACTCCAGTGCCCCCGCGAGCACTGCTTTGTTGTCCCACGCGGTCGGGAGAGCGACTTCCCTCTGCGCAACACCACCGGCCCGATCTTCCGCATCCTCAAAGAAAATCCCTGGGACGACGAATGAGCTTCGAGCAAGACTTAGCAAGAGGTCGTGGCCGCGCCGTTCTTCATCTACAAAGCGCAGATCAAGCCACCCGTGAGCGCTACCGCGAGCCGATTCTCTATGCCTGCTGCCATAGCCAGCGCTACGACACACAGGGAGAGAGTGAACGCTCACTTTTTCTGCTTGACGTTCTCGAAGTAACCCAAGACATCGCCTACTACATCCCTCACCTCCGCGCCGCACTCTCGGACTCCACTCTGTACACCGACCAGCTCTTCGGGCTCTGTGCTCGCTTGCATCGGCGCGGTCATGCAGACATCAAAACGGATCTCTACGCCGCTGCCGAGCAGCTTGTGGCGCAGGGAAACTACGACTGGGATCAGAGTCTTCTTCGCCTCGGGACGGCAGAGGCATGGCAGAAAATAGCCGCACTCCTCCAGCAGTTTCCTCCCCACGATCCGAGCGACTGGCATACCGACTATCTCTATCGAGAGGCACAGCTAATCCTTGGGCGACGAGTGGCACGGCACCTTGCCCCTCGTGCTTTGGTAGTCGAGGTGCTCGCGAATCAGCGGGAGAATGCGCAGCGTGATCGAGACAATCGCCGCGATTATGCTAACTACGGCGAGTACACACCAGAGGAGCTGAGCCACCTAGCCGAGGCCGTTCCCCAAACTGTCGGTGAGCTACAGTACTGGCTCTTCCGGTTTCGTCAGTACCCTTTTCCGCATAACCCAGCACCACTCCTCACGCTCACCTACCACGAAGATCAGCGTATCGCCTGGTACGCTCTGCTGGCTCTGGGAAATGTCACCGACCCGCGCATCCGTGCACGTGCTCTTGAATTGCTTACTGATCCCGAGACACTTCTCTATCCTGCTGCTGTTCGGCTCTTGGCACACAACTCCAGCGACGAGGATCTCACACTTCTCACCAACCAGCTAAATCTGCTCCTTGCTCGCGGCGATGAAGCCCGTCTGCATTCCTTTGGATCACACTTTCGCGAGTACGCCCAAATAAACTCCGACTTGCTCCTCACACCACTCCTGCTCACACTCTACGATGCGATCTTATGCCCTTACCGCCGCTACAGCTTTGTCAAGTTACTTCTTGCCCGCAACGATGTCCCCACTTGGCTCCTTTCTGAGTGCCGCTACGACTGTAACGAAGACATCCGAGCTTTAGGCGGGGTGTAGAGGTAGAGCGTGCCGAGCTGCTGGTAGCCCAGCGTGGGGTAGAGCAGGGCTCCGGTGTGGCTGGCAAGCAGGACGCTGGCAGGAGCGCCGCTGGCCTTGTCGTCGGTGAGCATTTGGGCCATGAGGTCGCGTCCCACTCCCTGGCGGCGGTAGGCTTTCTCGACAAAGAGGCTCGTCACCCACGTGCCCTCGGAGGTGGCAGCGCTTCCGACCCACCCGATGACTTGAGGAACGGCTTCGTCCTGTGCGAGATACAGCCGGAGAGGCGGCGGTTCGGTTATCAGGTGCTCGGGGAGGAGCATCTTGCGCCGGGCGGCCTTTGCCAGCGCATCGGCCTGCGCGGGAGTTTGAACGCGGACAATGGGGAAGCGCTCGGAGTGGGGGAGAGCAGGAAGCGTTGTCAGGTCGTGCACCATCAGCGGCTCGGTGGACATCAGGCGGTAGCCAAGAGCCTTGAACGCTGCCCGTGCCTCTGAATCACTCTCACCGAGGGGCACTAAATAGCAGATCGTAAACTTGCTCTGCGCGGTTGCTCTTGCCTGCGCATCCACCACAGCGGGCGGCAGCTCCCAGGCGATCCACTCCTCGCCACGGTAGGAATCGCTGGCGCGGCGGCGCGGCGCGTCAGAGAGCCGCCAGAGATTTTCGTTGCGTCGCTCCGAGAGATAGGGGTGGGTGAGACTGCGCGTGAACGTGAAACCTTCGACGAAAACCGTCAGTGCTTGCTCGATAGTCATGTCGTCTCTATTTTATCGAAAATTAAATGTCAAAAATATTTGACATTAAGTAAAATATACCGTACATTAATCACGGAGGTTACTTCAATGGATATGTCGTTTCGTGAGAAGAGTGCGTGGGCTTGCCTGGTGACAACGGGCGTGGTTTTTGTCCCCTACTTCGCGTTTATCGCTCAGCTTGCCAGCAATGGCGAGCTGATTCTGCCGCGGGTGGTGGTCGCCTTTGTGGCCGCCGTGCTGGCGCAGATCGTTCTGGTTTCGGTCTACATGATGGTCATTGCGCTGCGCACCCGGCAGGAGCCACGCGACGAGCGGGACACTGCGATTGAGAGCCGGGCCTTTCGTTGGGCGCACTGGACTCTGGTGATCGCACTCTGGCTTCTTGTACTCGGCGGCGTGTTTCTTGCGCCCGTCTTTCCGCAGCTGATCTCGGTGGTCTTCGTGGGGCAGCTTGCGCTTCTCAGCTTTGTGCTTAGCGAGCTCGTGCACTACGGGACGCTGGTTCATGGCTACCGGAGAGGGTACTAGCCATGCCGATCCGCAACAACATCCGCAAGCTGCGCTTCGAGCACGGCGAGCTGACGCAGCAGGCACTCGCGGAGAAAGTGGGTGTTACGCGCCAGACTCTGATTGCCATCGAGGCTGCCAAGTACTCGCCCACGCTGGAGCTAGCCTTTCGCATCGCCGCCATATTTGGCAAGCCGCTGGACGAAGTCTTCCAGCACGAACCCGAGTAATCCCGCCCGTTCACCCAGAGGGTACCCGGGGCGGGACTGGAGAGCTAAAGCTACAAAGGGCGTGCCGCCCATAAGAGTTGGGTATGGCTGGAACGGCCTTTGTAGCGGAGGCACGACGCTCTCCAGCCCCCTCGTTCTAATCGAGGGGGTAAAATGAGCCGATGATTCCTCCCCCGACCCCTGAATGGGCGCAGCCGTGGCTGTCCGCCTGCGAGCGTGCTGTCTTTTCCCAGCGTCTTCCGATCACCGACTGGACTTTTGAGCGTGGCGGCCAAGCGCAAGCCGTGGCGATGGGTTTCGCGTGGAATGCGATTGAAGAAGAGTGCTGGCTCCGCGCAAAAATTACCGTCCCTGTAGAGTGGTCGGGCGAGCGGGTCGGGCTATGGTTTGAGCACCCGGCTGCGAGCCGCTGCTCTCGGTGGATGGCGCGCTCTGGCAGGCGCTAG
>NZ_JANNYP010000660.1:0-9347 GCF_031410135.1 Armatimonas sp.
CGTCGTGGAGAGCATTGCCGACCCCAGACTCATTGAGGAGATCACCTTTGTCATTGCTGCGGAAATAGTAGTACGGGACACTCTCCCAGAACGCCGAGAGTGCCCCCTGGCTAGGAACCGTGTGGTTGTAGACCACGTCCATCACCACCCCAATCCCGCGTTTGTGGAGCGCTTGTACCATCTGCTTCACTTCCCGCAGATGCTCCACCGGATCGCCACTCGGCTGCGTAGCATACTGCTCTTCGGGAACATTAAACAGCGATGTCTCGTAGCCCCAGTTGTAGTTTGCCGAGTGGGCGGCGTTAAAGTCCTGGAAGGGCAAGAGATGCACGTGGGTGATTCCGAGCTGTGCCAGATAGTCTATTTTCTGGGTTAGCCCAAGATACTTGCCACGCCACTCGGAGCGGACGCCGCTGGAGGGATGGATGGTAAAGTCCCGCAGGTGCAGCTCGTAGAGAATCGCATCCGTGGGTTTCTTGCCCACGAAAGGCCGAGGGGCGGGCCAGCCGGGCGGGTTGGTTCGAGAAAGATCAACGACCACCGAGCGCGAGGAGTCGGCAGTGGCAGCAACCCCGTAGATATCGGCGGCGCGGCGCATCTGGCCGTAGGAAACCAGCTCGAAGTGGTAGGGCGTCCCATGCCAGTCGCCTAGTGCCGCGACCTGCCAGACCCCAGAGCCCCCCCGCACCATCGGGAGGCGCTTGCTTCCAATTACCAGAGTCACTTGAGAAGCCACCGGGCTCCAGAGTTTGAAGACTGTCTGGGTGCGGCTCCAGCGTGCTCCCAGATCTGCAGGGGCATAGTAAAACACCGGATCAGAGAGGGCTTCGCGAATATAGACCGTGCGCCAGGGTTGAGCCTGAAACTGAACCTGGAGAGGCTGCATCATCTCACGTGCCGTCAGTTTCCGCGCAAGCTTGAGGCGAAACGACTGGTAGCGCGTGTCGTCGGGGCGGGCTTGGGGAGGAGCAGACAGAGACGTCGGTGTAGGCACGTCCCCAGGGTTCTCGACAGAGTTCTTGAGAGTCTTTTTCGAAAAATCGGCCACAAACCGAACCAAGGTTGACTTTGTGAGAACCAGCATCAGATTGGCACCACCCGGCGTAAAACCCATGCCGTAGTTCTCGTCCCAGGTGCCGCCTCGGGTGAGCTTGTAGGCGTGCGAGCCTGTGGGGAGTTTGACAATCAGCTCAAAACGCCCGTCACTCAGGCGCGTCATCTGGGTCTCTTTGCCACTTGGGTTCCACTCCTGTCCCCCCAGAACTTTTTGGAATGTCCCTGCCAAGACAACGCGCTTGGGATCTGGTACCACGGGAGCTTTCTCGCCCCCCTTTACCGCAATCACGGCAAGAGGCTGCCCGGCGAGGCGCACCCGAAACTGGCCCTCCAGTGCCTTTGGCGAGGCGCTTTTGGGTAGCCAGAGACGGATTTCATCCAGGACATCGAGAAAAGCGGGAAGATCGGTTGTTAAGAGCTGACGTCGCATCTTGCATATTTTACCCCTTGCGTGTATCCTGCCGCTCAGAGGCACCATGCAAAGTATGCAACCCAATATTGTTCTCATCTACACCGACGATCTGGGCTTTGGCGACGTCGGCTGCTACGGCGCAAAATCCGTTAAGACTCCCCACATGGATCGCATTGCCCGTGAGGGGCTACGCTTTACCGATGCCCACACTCCCTCGGCCACGTGTACGCCCTCGCGCTATGCCTTACTGACGGGCGAGTATGCCTGGCGCAAGCCCAATACGGGTATTCTCCCTGGAGATGCCGGGATGATTATCGAGCCAGGGCGGACGACCGTGGCTTCGCTACTCAAGAAAGCGGGCTATGCCACAGGGATCGTCGGGAAGTGGCACCTAGGTCTTGGGGCGAACGCTGGTCCCGACTGGAACGGGCGGATCACACCTGGTCCCAACCAGGTTGGCTTTGGGTATCACTTTCTGATGGCCGCGACGGGCGACCGCGTCCCCTGTGTCTATATTGAGAACGAGCAAGTCGTCGGCCTGACCAAGATCGATCCAATCCAGGTGCGCTACGGCAAAGAGAACTACGATGGTGAGCTAGACGGGGTTCGGGATCGGGCTGGCCTGCGCATGGACTGGAGCAAGGGACACAACAACGCCGTGGTCAATGGGATCGGGCGGATCGGCTTCATGAAGGGTGGCAAGTCCGCACGCTGGGTAGACGAAGACATGGCGGATGTGTTTACGAAAAAGGCCGTGGCGTTTATCGAGAACAACAAAGCCCGCCCGTTTTTCCTCTCGTTCAATACCCACGATATCCACGTGCCCCGCGTGCCTCACCAGCGCTTTATCGGCAAGACCCCCATGGGGCCACGCGGCGATGCCATTGCCGAGCTAGACTGGTGTGTCGGGCAAATTTTAGCCACGTTGGATAAGCTCAAGCTCACGAAAAACACACTTGTGATCTTCTCCAGCGACAATGGCCCCGTGCTCGACGATGGCTACATAGACAACGCCGTGGAAAAGCTGGGGGATCACAAGCCCGCGGGTCCGTGGCGCGGCGGGAAGTACAGCCTCTTTGAAGGCGGCACCCGTGTCCCGTTTCTCGTCCGCTGGCCCGCCCGTGTCAAGCCTGGCGTCTCCGATGCCCTAGTCTGTCAAGTCGATTTTCTCGCCTCATTTGCCGCCCTCACCGGCCAGAGCTACGACAAACGCAGCGCACCCGACAGCGAGAACATGCTTGCCGCGTTTCTGGGCGATTCCAAAACGGGGCGTACAACCCTGGTCGAGCACGCCGGGACACTCACCCTGCGCGAGGGGAGCTGGAAGTTTATCAAACAAAATCAGCAGCTCTATGACCTTGCTAAGGATCCAGGCGAGAGTACCAATGTCGCCACCCAGTTCCCGGAACGCGTCGCGGCCATGGCGGCGACATTGGAGAAAATCCGTAGCGCCGGAGCAACTCGCCCATGAAGCTCGCCTTGATTGGCCTGGCACTTCTAGGCTTGTTCCCAGTAGGAGACCGGAACCATGAGCCACGCCGGAACCACGAGGGTTCCGGCTTCAGAGGGCGACGGCTGCCTTCGCAGCCAACAGAATTTATTGGGCACGAAGGTGCCCGTCGCCCTCTGAAGCCGGAACCCTCGTTCTCAGGGCCAAACCGCTACAACGTCCTTTTTATCGCCATAGATGACCTGCGTCCTGAGCTGGGTTGCTACGGTGTGAAAGAGGCGCAGTCGCCGAACCTGGACCGGCTAGCGAAGTCCGGGATGGTCTTTTCGCGCCAGTATGCAGTCGTCCCGACCTGTGGCGCATCGCGCTATGCTCTGCTCACGGGGCGCGCTCCGGCTCACTCTGGGGTGACGGCAAGTAATGAAGCGCTCTATCAGGGCAAGACCGCCCTCAATCCCATGCTTCTTCCTGGTGCCCAGACAATGCCGGAGCTGTTTCGGCGGAGCGGCTACCAGACCGTCAATATCGGGAAAATCTCCCACACTGCCGATGGCCGGGTCTATGCCTACAACGGCGCCGGGGACGGTCGCCCGGAGCTGCCCCACGCCTGGGACGCGCTCCCGACCCCGTTTGGCGACTGGAAGCGCGGCTGGGGAATTTTCTTCGCCTACGAAAATGGCAAGAGCCGCGAGGACGGCCAAGGGCATAACGCCCTGATGGAGTTCACGGCCAAGAACGACGACGATCTCCCCGACGGCCAGCTGGCCCGCGAGGCGATTTCGCAAATTAAAGGCTTCAAAAACTCCGGCAAGCCGTTCTTCTTGGGGCTGGGCTTCTTCAAGCCGCACCTGCCCTTTGTCGCCCCGAAGCAGGATTGGGACGCATTCGAGGGCAAGCCAATCCCTTTGCCTCACTCCCCGCACAAGCCCGCCGCGCCCTACTGGCACCCCAGCGCGGAGTTCTACAAGTACAGCCTGCCATTCGCAAAAAAGCAGCCCCTCGACGACGACGCGGCTCGTACGGCGCGGCGGGCCTACCTCGCCTGTGTCCGCTACACGGATCGGCAAGTTGGCAAAGTGCTGGATGCACTTAAGGCCGAGGGCTTAGATAAAAACACGATTGTCGTGGTCTGGGGTGATCATGGCTGGCACCTGGGCGAGCAGCAGATCTGGGGCAAGCACAGCCCCTTCGAGCGTGCCGTTCGGAGCACGCTGATCGTCCGCGCCCCCGGAGTCGGCCCCACGGGAAAGGTCAGCGATGCCTTAATCGAGAACGACGACCTCTACCCCACCCTCGTCGAGCTCTGCCAGCCTCGCTTCACCAAGACCCACTACCCGCTCGATGGCAAGAGCTTTTTGCCCGTGCTCGCCGGGACACAGCGCACCGTCCGCGACTCCGCCGTCAGCTACTGGCAGGACGCTGTCACGGTTCGCACTGCCACCCACCGCCTAATCGCCCGGCGTAACAAAGACCCTAAAAATCCTGGCTTCACCGACATCGCCCTCTACGATCTCAGCAAAGACCTCGACAGCACCGAAAACCTCGCCGACACCACCCACACCCTCCGCGACACGCTCCTGAAAACCCTTCAGACAGCACTGACCAACCACGGCGAGAGCCTCTAAGGAGAGTTAAATTGTTTCAGAATGACAAGAAAAAACGCTTCGTTTTGCTACTAACTCTAGCGATACTACCCTTTATGCCCCCCAGCCCAGCGGGGGCCAGCGGGGCGGCGGGGGCTAGGGAACAGGCACCAGAGAGGCCCAATATCTTATGGATCGTCAGTGAGGACAACGCATCGCAGTGGCTGGGGTGCTACGGCAATAAAGAGGCGCAGACACCACGCATTGATGCTCTAGCGAAGAAGAGCGTGCTCTTTGAGAAAGCCTACGCCAATGCGCCGGTCTGCGCTGTGTCACGCTGCACGATTCTCAACGGAGCCTACTCGGTCACGCTCGGGACGCAGAACATGCGCTCGCGGCACGCCATCCCCACCGAGACTTTTAAGCCCTATGTTTCCTATCTACGTGAGCAGGGCTACTACTGCACCAACAATGCTAAGACGGACTACAACTTCAAAGGCAACGATGCCTCCCTGTGGGACATGTCATCGAACCAGGCGCACTATAAGAATCGCCCCACAGGCAAGCCGTTCTTTGCCGTCTTCAATATCGAGGTCAGCCACGAGAGCAATCTCTTCCCCCCCAAGGTCAAGACCAACCGCGAGAAAGGGCTGATTCAAGAGACCCCGCGCCTCGATCCCAAGACACTCTCTCTGCCACCCTATGTGCCCGACCTTCCCGAAATGCGCTCGGACTGGGCGATCTACCACGACACGATCACGGCTATGGACAAGCTCGTGGGTGCGAAACTCGATGAGCTGGAAAAGAGTGGGCAGGCGGACAACACGATTGTCTTCTACTACTCCGACCACGGCGGCCCGACGCCGCGCGGCAAGCGCTATCTGGAGGATACCGGCGTGCACATTCCCTTGCTCGTCCATGTCCCCAAGAAGTGGCAGGCTCTTTCACCGTTTGCCCAGGGCCAGCGTGTGAGCGAGCTGGTCTCGTTTGTGGACTTTGCACCGACCCTGCTCTCGCTCTGTGGCCAGAAAAAGCCCGCGCAGATGCAGGGGCGGGCGTTTCTAGGCACCGAGCGGGTCGCCCCGCCGAAGCAGCAGAGCGTCTTTCTCTTTGCGGATCGTTTCGACGAGCTTTACGGCATGCGCCGCGCGCTCACCGACGGGCGCTTTAAGTACATCCGGCGCTTCATGCCCCACCTGCCATCGGCTCCCTACAGCTACTACCAAATGGAGATTCCCGGCTGGGCCGCATGGCAAAAGGCCTGGAAAGAGGGCACGCTGACGGGCTACCACAAAGCGCTCTGGGAGCCCGCCGAGGCAAGCGAGGAGCTCTTCGACACCCAGAGCGACCCGTGGGAAATTAAGAACCTCGCTGGTGACGCTGCCCAGGCCGGTCGGCTCAAGGCGATGCGTGAGCAGCTTAAAAAGACCATGACCCAGGTGCGCGACACGGCGCTCATCCCCGAGCCGATGTACGCCGAGCTGGTGGAAAACAACGCGACGATCTATGCCTATGTCAATAGCCCCACCTTCCCACTCAGCGACGTGGCCGAGATCGCGTTTCTTGCCTCGGCGCGGGAGATAAAGAACCTCCCTGCACTCACCAAAGCCCTAAAATCTACGCACCCCGTGATTCGCTACTGGGGCGCACTGGGCTGTGTGGCTCTGGGCAAGGGGGCGGTACCAGCCACAGAGGCTCTCACCCCGCTCCTCACCGATGTCTCCTCGGCCAACCGGATCACCGCTGCCCACGCGCTCATTGTGCTTGGGCAGGCTGATCGTGGAAAGGCAGTCTTGCTTGCGGAGCTGGACAAACCAACGAACGAGTATGCGCAGCAGCTCCTCGTCAACACGATTGGCCGTCTTAGCTTAGAGGAAGCGATCCCCGCTTTGTGGGTCGAGCGAATTCTCAAGGACGACAGCGCCAACGAGTACCTGAAGCGCCTAGCAACCCGGCTCTCCGGTGCGGCGAAGCCTGCAGCGAAAAATAAAAAGAAGAAAACGACATCATGATGACCACCGGAATTCTAGCACTCCTACTGGCCCTTGCCCTCGCCCTGCCACTTACGGCGCGTGCGGCGGAGAAGCCCAATGTTGTCTTGATCCTCGCCGATGACATGGGCTGGTCGGATCTAGGCTGCTACGGAAGCGAGATCCAGACCCCGAACCTGGATAGCCTTGCCAAGAACGGGCTACGCTTTACCCAGTTCTACAACACGGCTCGTTGCTGGCCCTCAAGAGCCGGGCTACTCACGGGCTACTACGCCCAGCAGGTGCGCCGCGATGCGGTGCCCGGTGTCAAGAGCGGCAACGGTGGCGTGCGTCCCGAGTGGGCTCCCCTGCTCTCGACGCGGCTGAAGTCGCTTGGCTACCGCTCGTACCACTCGGGGAAGTGGCATGTGGATGGCAAGCCGCTGCAAAACGGCTTCGAGCATAGCTACAGTCTCGACGACCATGACCGTTACTTCGCGCCCCACCAGCACACCCTCGATGACAAGCCACTCGCGGCGATTGATCCCAAGAGCGGCTACTACTCAACCACCTACATCGCGGATCACGCGATCCAATGCCTCAAGGAGCACGAGGAAAAGTACAAGAGCCAGCCATTCTTTACCTACCTTGCCTTCACGTCGCCGCACTTCCCGGTTCAGGCGCTCCCCGAGGACATTGCCCGTTATAAAGATGCGTATATCAAGGGCTGGGATGCCCTGCGCAAGGTGCGCTACAAGAAGCAGCAGACGCTCGGAATCGCCGCCCGTAAGCTCTCCGAGATCGAGCGTGAGGTCGGGCCACCGTATGCCTTTCCCGATGCCATCAAGAAGCTTGGCCCGAGCGAGGTCAATCGGCCTGTGGCATGGGACACGTTAAGTACCGAGCAGAAAGCCTTTCAAGCGACCAAGATGGCGGTCCACGCTGCGATGGTGGACCGGATGGACCGCGAGATTGGGCGCGTCCTGGCGCAGGTCAAGGCGATGGGAGCGACCGAGAACACCATCGTCCTCTTCCTCTCCGACAACGGCGCGAGCGCGGAGATGATGGTGCGCGGCGATGGCCACGACCTCTCGCTTCCGATGGGTGCCGATGGCACGTTTCTCTCGATTGGCCCCGGCTGGTCGAGTCTGAGTAATACCCCGCTCCGTCGGCACAAAACCTGGGTGCACGAGGGCGGCATCTCCACCCCGCTGATCGTGAGCTGGCCCAAGGGAATTTCAGCCAAGAACGCACTACGCATTACCCCAGCGCACTTGGTGGATGTCGTGCCGACCATCCTAGAGCTGGCGGGAGAGACCATACCACTGGGCCACGCCGCGCCGGGCAAGAGCCTGATGCCACTCTTCACCGCCGATACCGGCCTCGCCCACGACTCGCTCTGGTGGGCACACGAGGGCAACCGGGCCCTTCGGGTCGGGGACTGGAAGATTGTCGCGGCGGGGAAAGACGCGCCGTGGGAGCTTTATAATCTCAAGGAAAGCCGCGCCGAAACCGAGAACCTAGCGGCAAAGCACCCGGAGCGCGTAAAAGAGATGGCCGCGCTCTGGCAGGCGCAGTGGGATGCGTATGTCAAACAGGCGCTGGAAAATCCGTTAAAATAGGCCATGGCGATTCCAAGCGGCACGATCACGCTTCTCTTTACGGACATTGAGGGGAGCACCAAGCTCTGGGAAGCGCATCCTGAGGCGATGCAAACCGCTCTTGCTCGCCACGATGCGCTGCTGCGTGAGGCGATTGAAGCAAACAATGGCTATGTCTTTAAGACCATCGGCGACGCGTTTTGCGCCGCCTTTGCCACCGCGCCAGAGGCACTGGCTACAGCACTTACAGCGCAGCTTGCCCTCGCCCAAGAAGACTGGCCGAAGCCAATCACCCTCAAAGTTCGCATGGCACTGCACACGGGCGCGGTCGAGAGCCGCGAGGGCGACTACTTTGGGCAACAGCTCAACCGAGTCGCACGCTTGCTCGCCACCGGACACGGCGGGCAGACGCTACTGACCCAGGCAGCCCAGGAGCTGATACGTGATAGCTTGCCACCCCACACGAAGCTCCGCGATCTGGGGACGCACCAGCTCAAAGATCTCGCACGCCCGGAGCAAGTCTACCAGCTCCAGTATCCAGAGCTACCCGAGAGTTTCCCCGCGCTCAAGTCGCTCTCGACGCATCCCAACAACCTGCCTCAGCAAGTCACCAGCTTTATTGGACGCGAGAAAGAGCTGGTAGAAGTTCAGGAACGGCTCGCACCAACACGCTTGCTCACACTCACCGGCGCGGGCGGCAGTGGCAAGTCCCGCCTCTCGCTCCAAGCCGCCGCTGATCTGCTGGAGCGCTTCCCCGATGGCGTCTTTTTGGTCGAGCTTGCCCCCCTCGCCGACCCGAATCTTGTCGTGTCCACGGTGGCAAGCGCTCTAGGCATCAAGGAAGTAGTGGGAAAGCCGATCCTGGCCACGCTCACCGAAGCTCTCAAGACGAAGACGCTTCTCTTGCTTCTGGACAACTGCGAACACGTTCTGGATGCCAGCGCAAAACTCGCCAACGCACTGATTCGTTCTTGTCCGGGTATCAAGATTCTGGCGACAAGCCGCGAGGGACTGGGAATCGCCGGGGAGTCTACCTATCGCGTCCCTTCGCTTTCCCTGCCCGATCCCAAGCAAACCCAGACGGCGGAGAGTCTGTCGCACTTTGAGTCGGTGCAATTGTTTATTGACCGTGCTCTCCAAACACAGCCAAGCTTCACGGTTACGAATGCGAACGCGCCCGCACTGGCGTCTATTTGCTTTCGTCTGGACGGGATTCCACTTGCCATTGAGCTTGCCGCCGCCCGCGCCCGCAGTCTCTCTGTTGAAGATATCAAC
>NZ_JANNYP010000661.1:0-12053 GCF_031410135.1 Armatimonas sp.
CCCCTCGCGCGCCGCCTGACGACGCTGCTTGCTTTGGAGGCAACGCAAGACTTGCCGACGGTGGCGACGCCGATTACGACGCCCTTGGAGCCGATGGAGGGACAGACACTAGCGCATGGTTTGGTCGTCATTCCAATTCTGCGGGCGGGGCTTGCCATGCTGGAGCCATTTCTGGAGCTGTTCCCCGATGTCTCGGTGGGCTATATTGGGCTGGAGCGGGATCATGCGACCGCCGTGGCATCTAGCTACTACTGCAAGCTCCCCAACGTGGTGGGACAGACTACTCTGGTGGTAGATCCCATGCTGGCGACCGGCGGCTCGGCGAACCAGGCCATCGAGCTGGTCAAGGCCGCAGGGGGCACCGACGTGCGCCTGGTCTGTGTCGTGGCCGCTCCGGAGGGAGTCGCCGTTGTCAATGCCGCTCACCCGGATGTTCCCATCTATGCCGCGTCGCTAGACCGCCAGCTCAACGACAAAAAATACATCTGCCCCGGCCTCGGCGACTTCGGTGACCGGCTCTACGGCACGCTCTGAGCTACTTCCCGATGCAGAATCTTGAAAAAATCCCCTGAATGATCTCTTCGCGGGTGGTCTGGCCGGTGAGCTCACCGAGGGCGGCCATGGCGCCGTGCGTGTCTACGGCAATCAGCTCGGCGGGAAGCCCTGCGGCCAGCGTGGCTCTTGCATCGGCAATGTGTAGGGCAGCGCGTCGCAGGGCATCCTCGTGGCGGGCGCGGGTGACCAGTGGGGCGTCGGCGGCGGGCTGGGAGCTGCCCACAACGGCCTGCGCCAGCTCCAAAAGGCCCGCACCGGTTTTTGCGGACACGGAGATAACGGGTACAGTGCCGAAGCTCTCTCGCTGTGGCGTTGCCAGATCTGACTTGTTGATCGCAACCACGACATTTCCCGCAGGAAGTGCTGTTGGCATCGGAGCCGGGCGGGTGGCATCCAGCACCACAATGATCACATCCGCAGTGGCGGCGGCGGCTTGGGCGCGCTCCACCCCGATCTTCTCCACCACATCGTCGGTCTCGCGCAGGCCCGCTGTGTCGAGGAGGCGCACCGGAACCCCGGCGAGAACCAGCTCCTCGGCGAGGATATCGCGGGTCGTACCCGGAATCTCCGTGACGATGGCGCGCTCGGCTCCTGCCAGCGCGTTGAGTAGCGATGACTTCCCGACATTGGGTTCGCCCGTGAGCGCGACCGTGATTCCCTCGGTGAGCTTTCGTCCGTAGCGGGCTCCTTCCAGAAGTTTTTCCAGTCGGATAGCGGCACGGGCAAGAGGCGCTTCCACGGTCTCGGGAACCAGCTCCCCCACATCCTCGGGAAAGTCTATCGTGGCCTCTAAGCGAGCCAGCGCCTCTTGTAGGTCCGAGGCGATTGCACTTGCTTCCCGTGAGAGGCTGCCCTCAAGCTGCCGACGGGCCACGCGCTGGGCTGCAACCGAGCGCGCCGAGATAAGATCCGCAAGGGCTTCCGCCTGTGCCAGATCCAGCTTGCCATTATGAAACGCCCGCTCAGAGAACTCCCCTGGTCGTGCAAGGCGTGCTCCGGCACTCAAGAACGCCCCTAATACTTGCGCAAGGGTGACGGCTCCCCCGTGTCCCTGAAACTCCACAACATCTTCGCCCGTGAACGAGTGCGGGCCAGGAAACCGCACGATCAGGCCATCATCGAGGGCTTCGTCACTGGAAAGAGCATAGGCGGTAGCGCGGGAAAGCGTTCGGGGAGCAAGCCTCGCCACAGAGCGCCGCACCACGCGAGCGGCGATGGGAACAGCATCAGAACCGGAGAGTCGAATCACTCCGACGCCCGCGGGGCCGCTTGCCGTTGCGATCGCGACGATAGTGTCACTCATCGCGGAGGGGCGGCAAAGGGGCGCTGGCCGGGAAGATCAAGGGGCGCAACCTCAGAGTTCATGTCTTGAGCGCGTGAGCCACCCCCGAGGCGATCCATCCCCGGAATCATCTTGGTGGCTCCCATCAGAAGTGGCATGATGGTCACAGCGGCTAAAATCCCATTGAGCAGTGTGCCGACAAGCCCGAACAAGATATTCCACCAGCCAATCTGAGCCTTGCGCTTATCGTCTAGCATTAGGAAGACCATCCCGACGGGGATCGAGATCATGGGAAAGACAATACCAAGTGCCACCGAAGACCAGAACGCGGCGGGGGACTCTTGGCGCAGGTCGGCAGAGTAGGCCGGGCGAGCAACAACAGGAATCGCGCCTGCGCCTCCTGAGGGAGTGGGCATGGCAGCCGATGGAGCCGATGGGGGAGCCGCCGTCAAGCCTCGGCCACACTTCCAGCAGGCCGCTTGGGTGGCAAAGTTATTCGACCCGCAGGCCGCACAGACAACACGCTCGTTGGACATCGCTGCTGACTTTCTTACTGAGGCATGTTGGGTTCGGGGCGGGCCAAACCAGGGCCGTCACCTGTCTTTTCAAACGGATTGAAGCCACTGCTACGGAAGGCCATAAAGCCCAGAGCCCCTAGAGCCACGATCACGATCAATACTAAACCAGCACGACGGCCTTTCTCCTGTGAGGAGACCTTGGGAGTGATCACATCCGTTGTTGTGGTGACACTGGTTGAGTTAAATTTCTTCAGATTGAGCCCACCCGACTCATTCCTGGGAGAATTGCTGTTTTCGGCCATAGTATCCTCGTTGTACCATGCCGTAGAAAAAGAATCTTGAAACTTTTGCTTCCGCAACCGATTCTAACGGCATACACATCTTATACGTCATTATGAGACAGATTGTGACCAAGAGCGCAAAAAATGAATCCTGAGGAAATCACGACCGATACACTGCAAGAAGAGGCCTTCGCCGCACTGCTGGCCAAGACCCTTCCTGCACCGTCGCTTCAGCCACTACCCCGTGGTCTGTCGGAGCGTATTGCGGCGGCCACCGACGCCCGCCCGACGTTCTGGGAGCGCCTCACGGTATCTTTACGTCCCGCCCCGGTTCGTTTCGCGCTGGGGGGGGCTGTCACGGCAGCGGCTCTCTGTGCTGTCTTTTTGCCACGCCTACCCAAAACAGAGCCCACAAGCCCAATTAGAGTCGCCATAACTACTCCTACGCCTGCTCCCATAGTGCCAGCCTCACCCGAGCCAGTACGCAATGAGACGGCGGTCCCGACTCCCAGCCCCGCGCCCGATGCGCAAGAACAAGCGACTCCACTTGTTGCTAGCCCGGCTCCGGTAGTAATCGCGCCAACACCTCGTCCCGTTGTGCCTGGCACAGATAAAAGACAAGCGGAGACTGTTGCTTCTTGGAAGCGAGCCGGAATGGTCGCGCTTAAAGAGAAAGCCCAGATCGGGTTTGATCCATCGCATGTCTCAAAGTCGGTCGCTCCCATGCCGGAGATGTCTCGTCCACAAGGTGCTCAGGGAGTTGCGCGTATCTCCGTGGGGGGACGGACTGCGGCTACCAAGAGTGAGACCGAGAGCACTCCGACACCCGCACCGGCAGTCGTTCAACCCGCAACCCAGGTTGCACGTGCTCCACGGATTGAGACGACTCTCGTCAGTGGTGACATTGAGGACGAAAAACTGAAAGTGACGGAAGAAAAACCCTTTCAATTGGCTCTCGGGGTGACGAAAGAACAGATGAAGCAAGAGGGCAAGATCGGGTCGCTTTACTCGGGAACTTCGGGTGCCGAAAGCGCATCACGATCCAGCTCAAATCTAGGTTTGCTTAGTGCGCCCGTAAAATAGGGATGATACAATTGGGCGGTGCATGGCGGAGCCATAGTGCGCATTGGGAGGGATGAGATGGGACGGACAGCCCTTCGCTGCACATGTGGGCAGCGTGTTGGAGAGCGGGAAGTTCTACGGGCCGGGTACTACCCGAGGCCCTTTGGCCCTAGTTATGTCCTGGTACGCTACCGATGTTCTCGTTGCCGAAGACGAGGCGAACAGTTCTTGCGCCAGGAAGAGTGGGATCAAGGAATTCTTTCCGATGCCACCCTTGAACTCGATCTCTCTACCCAAGGAATTCTAGCGACAAAGGGGCCCATCACACTTCGTGAGCAGGCAGACTTTCACCACCAGCTGGACTCGCAAGGGCTTCAAGATTTAATTGCAGAGTTTGAGTCCAAGTCCGACGAAAAAGCGTCCTAGCCGCCAATCTGAGACATCGTGCGCAGGCTCCCGCCGCGTGCGAGGCGTCCCTCAAAATCACTCTGGATGGGCTTGTGTGACAGCGCCGTGGCTGCATGTGCCAATATCTCACTCTCCGTACAACCGGCTCGTAGAGGAGCCATCAAGTCGTACTCGAAGTTATCGGCAAGGCAGGGGACGAGCTTGCCATTGGCGGTGAGCCGGAGCCGGTTACAACCGTCACAGAACTTATGGCTGATGGGGTTGATCACGCCCACCGTACCCAGGGCTCCCGGAATCTTGAAGTTTCGGCTCGTGCTCTCCGGCGAGTCGTTTAGCGTCTCTAGGTTTGGCCAGAGGTTTTTGAGGGTTGCGACGGCTTCTTCATTGCTGACGTACTGCGCTCGCCACTGGGCATTGCTCACCTGACCAATGGGCATGTACTCCAAAAAACGCACCGAGATCGGTCGCTCTATGGTGAGGTGTCCAAACGCCTCGATCTCATCATCGTTGATGCTGCGCATCAAGACACAGTTGAGCTTGATGGGAGAAAAGCCGACAGCAAGGGCTGTTTCCAAGCCCTGCCAAGCGCGTGCAAACTCCTCGCGGCGGGCTAGCTTGACAAAGCGCTCTTCTTGAAGCGTGTCCATGGAGATATTCACGCGCCGAATCCCTGCATCCCAGAGCGCTTGGGCATCACGGGCAAGCAGAATCCCATTACTGGTGAGGGTGACTTCCTGAATGCCAGGAATCGCTGTTAAGCGGGCCGCCAGCTCCGGGGTGTTCTTGCGCACCAGAGGCTCGCCACCCGTGAGGCGCACTTTCTTCAGCCCCGCACTGGCCAGCGCCCGCACGACTTGCTCGATCTCATCAAAGCTCAGGACATTGTCCAGCTCCTCGTAGGGGACGCCTTCGGCAGGCATGCAGTAGACGCACCGAAGATTGCAGCGATCTGTCAGCGAGATGCGCAGATACTCGATGCGACGGCCAAAGGAGTCTGAGAGAGCGAGGGGGAGTGGAGTCATTCCTGAGAAGTATACCCTGCCTGATAGGTTATGGCGTTGTGGGCTTAGTCTCGGTCTTCGCCGCAGGAGCCGGAGGCGTCTCCGTTTTTGTTGTCTCCGTTTTGGTTTCGGTTGTTGCCGTCTCCGTCTTGACTTCGACGGGCTTGCTCTCGCCTTCTGTTGTGGTCTCTTTGGTAGTAGGCTTGGCCCTGGGGGCTTCTTTCTTGGAGTCGTTGATGTAGAAACCCTCGCCCTTAAACGAAATCCCGACAGGGTAGATGATCTTCTTAACGGGGCTGTTACACTCTTCACACTCGGTGATACGTGGGTCGCTCATCTTCTGAACCCGCTCAAACTCATGGCTGCACACGGTGCAGCGGTATCCGTAGGTTGGCATAGGGTAAGATTTTATCATGAACACACTTCCGAGTACCGAACTTGTCAACCCGCACACCGATGGCATAGATCGCCTGCCCACCGACGAAATGCTTCGCCGCATCAACGACGAGGATGAGAAAGTCGCCGGGATCGTCCGGGGCTGCATCCCCGAGATCGCCCGCGCCGTGGATGCCATCGCCGAGGGACTGCGAGCCGGGGGCAGGCTGATCTATGTCGGGGCGGGCACCTCGGGCCGCCTTGGCGTGCTCGATGCCAGCGAGTGCCTCCCCACGTTCGGCGTCTCTGTCGAGCAAGTCTTTGGCATCATCGCCGGCGGAGAGCGTGCGCTCACCAAGGCGATTGAGGGAGCCGAGGACGATAGGCAAGCTGGCTCCGATGTGATGGACAGCGTCTATGTCGGAAAGCACGATGTCATCGTCGGCATGAGCGCCTCGGGCGGCGCTCCCTACGTGCGCGGCGCGATTGCCCGAGCGAAAGAGCTGGGAGCCATCACTGTCGGCGTTGCTTGTGCCACGCCCGCCCCGCTCTGCGATGATGCCGATATTCCAATTCAGGCTGTGGTGGGGGCAGAAGTGCTCCAGGGCTCGACGCGGCTCAAGTCCGGCACGGCGCAGAAGCTCATCTGCAACATGCTCAGCACCGGCGCCATGGTCAAGATCGGCAAGACCCTTGGCAATCGCATGGTAGATGTTCAAGCCACTAACATCAAGCTTGTCGCCCGCGCCACGCGATTGATTGCGGACTTGGGCCAGACGGACGAAACCACCGCCGCCCGGCTTCTCACCGAGTCCGGCGGGTCGGCGAAAGTCGGGATCGTGATGGCCCGCAAAGACGTGGATGCCAGCACTGCCCGCGAGCTGCTCGCTGCCGCAGGGGGATTTTTGGGCGTGGTGCTGGACGTTACGCCTGTCTGAAGCCGTCCCGAACCCATCCCCTCGGCCCCCTTCCCTCTCCGAAGGAAGGGGCTGGAAAACCCTCCCTAACCCTCCCTGCCCTGAGGGAGGGTGCCGAGGAACGAGGCGGGTGGGTTCTGACAGGTGTTAGTGGGTGTTAAAAGCCTCGTCAATCAGGCTCAGGTAGGCGTCCTGCACCCCTTTGCCACAGACTACGCTCCCGGGGATGGGGCCGTCGCAGCGGAGCGGGTTGCCTTTGAGATCCGTCACGCAGCCGCCTGCCTCGCGGACGATCAGGTCCATTGCCGCCACGTCCCAGGGCTTGTCGCCCCGGCTGATCATCCCGGCTAGCTCGCCGCGTGCGACTAATAATCCGGCGTAGACCATCGAGCAGACTTTTAAGATCTTACTGCCCTCGCGCTCTAGGAGGCTTGGGAGCTCGGTGAGCTCGCCCACGGGAAAACCGCTCCACCAGATTCCCTCCACATCGGTGACCGTGGCACGCAGGCTCGTGCCGGTAAACGCGGTGAGGGGGACTCCGTTGCAGAACGCGCCGCGTCCGCGCTCGGCGGTGTACATCCGGTCGGCGTGAAAGTCATAGATCACTCCGACTTCGGTGATGCCGTTGACTACCAGCCCAAGAGAGAACGCAGACGTGGGGATTCCGAGGGCGTAGGGGATCGTGCCGTCAATGGGATCACAGACCCAGACATGATCGGCACCCTCGTGGGGCTGGCTGGACTCCTCGCCAATGATTGCGTGGTCGGGGTAGATTCTTGAGATCTCGCGAATGACTAAATCATTGATGGCGATATCCGCCTCGGTGACGGGGGTGTTATCGGACTTCCAGGTGCTCTCACGCGCCGTGGTAAAGATCGTACGCCCAATCTCCCCGGCTTGCCTAGCCAGGGAGACGGCGGTTTCTAAATAGGTTGTATTCACTTCCCTATTGTAACAGAGAGCTCCGAGATTAGTTTCTTGATCGTCGCTTTATCCAGCTTGGTCCCATCCATCTGCATTGTCCAGACCACCACGGTACGCTTTGAGTTCGTCGTATCCCGCTGGGCAAGGGCGAGCGTAACCGTCGTATCACCGGCCCGAGCGGGGGGAGCAGAGACGAGAAACGACAGGTGTTTAAGCTTGTGCTTCTTTACAAGGGCATTGATCTCATCAAGGCGCGTCTTTAGCTCCTCTGCCGTGTAGCCACCGTACTGGGCACCCTTGGGATCGCTGACTTGTACAAACGACCACTCCAGCGTGGGGTGCTTCTCGATGAGCTGATCCACTTCGCGGGCTAATGTAAAGAAATCCTCGCTGAGAGTAGGTGTGTAGACCACTATTTTTGCTTCAGCAGTACTGGCCGGACTCACGCCCCTCACTCGCCCATACGTTGCGGGATTTAGTGCCGCTCGCTCCAACCAGCGACCCGATGCCGCTGTTGCAGAGATTGTTGGTAGGTGCTTGCCGATTTGAATAGGACGCTGCCTTGCATAACCTAGAGCAGAAGCACTTAAGCCCAATAGGGTGAGAGTAACTGGAAGATAGGTTTTCATAGTAGCATTATGACGAGAGTGGCTGGGAAAACCGCGAATCTGTCTCAAATCCCGTGCGGCCCCATTTTACTGACGAGGGATGAGGAGGCGGCACGGAGTGCCCCAAAAGCCGCACGATTTCCGTGCAGGCTAGCGAACCTGGCAGCAGCGCTAGCGGGTGCCGCGTCGGCGCTGTAGGGCTTGCTCACGCCGCTTGTGACCACGCTCCGAGGGGTCTGTGCCAACCGGAGAGAAGGCCTCAGTCTCAGGACTGAGCGGCCTCAGCGCTGACGCAGTGAGTCAATGAACCGGGGATCGTCGAGGGGCACATCGGGTTTTTCGCCGCGCCGTTTTTTAAACTGCGGGTCAGACGGGTCAAATGTGTCGGCAGGCTTGAAGACGCGCGGATCGGCGGGGGTGTGCTTGTACGGGGTGAAGTCCGGCGTCGTGGTGAACATCTCCGAGAGATCGGTGGCGAGGGTATCACAGAGGTTGTTGGGGCCAAGCCCAAAGAGCCGGTAGATGGTCTTGAGGATGCTCATGATGCTCGTGTGCTGGTGCGCGACGTAGTGCTTCTTCATCCACGGGCCGATCCCTAGCACAAAGCTGCGGTGCCGGTCAATATGGTCGCCGTCGCCCCCGGAGTCGTCCTGGGTTACAAAGATCGCCATTTTCTTCCACTCGGGCTGCTGAGAGAGAAACTCGACAATGCGGCCCAGCGCCAGATCGTTGTCGGCCATGTAGCTGGCGGTGTAGGGGTAGCCGCGCTCGGGGCGCTTGCCCGCGCCGTGGTCGTTGCAGATGGCGATATTGATAAAGCGTGGCAGTGCGCCTTTATGCTTCTTCCGGTAGTCCACGATGTCCTCACGAAACCAGTCGGCGCGGGCGATATCGGGGATATTGTTGTTGTAGGCGGGGAAGTTAAAGCAAGTATTGTCGTAGAGCACCTTGGGCATCGGGAAGTTGACAAGCATGTTTGCCCCGGACTTGCTCACTGGCTCGCCTTCGTCGTTGTGGGGGAGCTCGTAGCCCTCGCCGTAGTTGCGGAAGCTAATTCCACCCCGCGCTAGGTGCTCCCAGAGCGAGCCGTTCTCTAGATAATCCTCGGGGATCTGACTGCCGTTGGAGCCAAAGCTGATCATGCGGCCCCGGGCACTCTCCGAGAGCGAGAAGTTCCAGCCGGAGTAGAACACGCGCGTCGTCCAGAGGCTGGGGTAGACCCCGACGAGCCATCTGTGCCCGTCGCCAGAGGCATCGGGCTCCATGTAGAAGTTGTCCGAGATGCTAAACTGCCGCGCCAGCTTGAGGTGGTTGGGCATGATCGGGACGCGCTCATCCTTGCCATTTTCACGAATCCAGCCACGCTCGCCCCACTCGGCGTACTCTGGCTCGGCGGCGGCGTTCTCTAGCGTGCCGAAAATCCCATCAAAGGTGTGGTTTTCCTTGGTGATAAAGACCACGTACTCGATCTCTTTGGGGAGCTTGGGCGCGGGAGCAGGTTTGGGTATCAGCCCGTTGTTCGCGAGCACGGCTCTTGTGGTGCTGGCTAAGTTCAGGCTTGTCAACGAGACGGCGTCCACCATGCCGGGCATTGCGGAGAGTCCGGAGCGCTCATCGGAAGCCGGGCGTGGGTTCTTGGTGCCGCTGGGGCCGCGACCCAGGCCTTTCTGCGTGCCGATATAGAGCGTTTTCTCGTCTTGGGAGAGCACGCACTGCGTGGGAAACCACCCTGTGGGGATATGGCCCAGCACGATACCCGCCTTAGGGTCAATCACCGCCACGGCATTGATTCCGGCCTCACAGACATAGAGCCGTGTCCCGGCTTTATTGAGCGCCATGCCCGTGGGGATCACGCCCCGCAGGAGCGCTGTCTCTTTGGTGGGTGTGAGCTTGATGCTCTTGAGGGACTTCATGGTCGCGACATCGAAGAGCTGCACCGTGTCGTTGTTGGCGTTGCTGACAAAGAGCAGGCTCCCGCGCAAAAGCAGCGCATTGGGCGCACTGCCGCCCACAGACTTGCCGCCATCGGCAGGCGCATGGATTAAGATCCCCGTCTTGGCCTTCGCCGTCACTTTGGGCATACTCGGATTGCTCACGTCATAGGCCCAGAGGCTCTGCGCATCCGGCACATAGGGGCTTCCCAGGCCCGGCACTTTCCGTCCCTCGCGCTCCACGCCGTTCTCTGCCTCTTTCGAGGGGAACCCAAACGCTGGGACGTTCAGGCCGCGCTTGCTGCCGCCACTTCCGGGCGCAGGTGGCGGGACGAGGCTGTAGTCGAAGATGCCGATATTGGCGATAAAGAGCCGCTTGCCGTCGGCGGAGAGCACACATGAGTACGGCTGCCGCCCCGCAGGCACTTCGGCGGCGACTTTCCCTTCCTTCAGATCAAAGACCACCACTTTCTGCCGCGCCACGTCCACGCCGTAGACCCAGCGCTCGTCGGGGGAGAGGGCGATGTCGTTGATGTAGGCTTCTTTATCCGCCGCGATCTTTACCGTCTCCGCGTCCCAGTCTGCCGTGCTGTAGATCTCGATCCCATGCCCCGCATCGCCGCTGGAGACGATATAGCGGCTCCCGTCTTTGGTAAACACCCCGGAAAAGCCCGCGTCACGTCGGTTAATCACCTTGGGCTTCGTCTCACCCGTCCCTAGCTGCCAGAGCGCCAATCCTCCCTCAAAAAGCCCCGTCAGTGTCTTACCATTGGGCGAGAGCCCGACGCTCCATAAGTTCTCACGCGGCACCCAGAGCCGCTTGCCCAGCGGCGTGACAAAGCGTCCATTGGGCAGAATCGTCGTTCCGCCGGGCACGACTTTCGCGAACTGCGTGCCTGCGGGGGCACCAAAATGAGGGAATGTTTTTTGCATGGTCTAAAATTCAGAGAGGCCCCCGAAGGAGCCTCTCGTTTACGTGTCTAAGTGCCGGTGGCTACTTACCTTCTTTTTCGGCTCTCAGCGCCGCTGTTGCTGCTGGATTCGGAACGGCTGGTGGTGTATCTGCACCAGGCTGTGTTTTTGCTGCGTTCTGATCAATAACCGTTGGTTCCGGTTTTGAACAGCCTGCGACTGCAAGTAGTGCCAGCATACAAACACCTAAGAACTTGATTTTCATGAGAGATGCTCCTAATCTAGCCAGAGGCAGTTTGTGCCACCGGTTGCCGGACAGCGTGGGTAGTTGGCAAAGATCCAGTCTGTCACCTGATCACAGCGCAATGTGCCGGGAATGTTGGTGCCATCGGCTTGTACTGTTGGCTGGGAAACAATATAACCAGGATCAGCACAGTAAGCTCTGCGGCCAATATTCGCATTGGCAGGCATGACCATACGGCCATTAAAACCACCCGTCATAAAGCCACCGATCATCTTGACGTTCTTGGCATGACCATCCATGAAGCCCATGTTGTACTGCGCTCCATGCCGCATCTGGGAGTTGCGGTTCATGGTGCCCGCGCCGTCCATTGCAAAGCCGATACCGACCGTTGCGCGTGGTGTATCGTAGGTATCGCCGTAGGCGAACATCTCCGCCGGAGAGTCAATGGAGGCAATAGAAGTGCCCAGATGATGATTTCCTGGTGCCGGGCTACCACTGCCACAGAAGCCCGCTCCAATCGGTGTGGATCGCCCCATCAGGCCACCACCACGGTAGTTGATCGGTCCCCAGTTGTAGCCATAACCCGCCAAGCGGCTCTGGGTGAAAACACCACCCACACAGCCATTCGCTACACCTGCCGCACTACCCTGAGTGCGAGGACCACCATTGGTGCGATCGGGGCAGTTTAGAACATCTAAGTTTTTGATGTAAGGCATGAGCTCTGTCCACCACTCCCAGCCACCACCACGGCCCGAGGGAGTCGTTTCATCGTAGTCCTGAACGTACATCATCATGGACGTTCCAATTTGCTTGACGTTAGAGAGACAGGCTGCACCACGGGCTTTTGCACGGGCTTGGGCGAAGACGGGGAAGAGAATGGCAGCGAGAATCGCGATGATCGCGATGACGACTAAGAGTTCAATTAGGGTGAAATTTCGATTGGTCTGTTTCATTGTTGTTTCGGTACCTCAAGTTATGGGGTGGGGATTTCCTACGCGACAAGTCTATCTGTGACAAGGGATTCGCAGATTAACA
>NZ_JANNYP010000662.1:0-4254 GCF_031410135.1 Armatimonas sp.
TGATCCGAGAGAAAGAACGCGATCTTGAGTAAAATCCGAGGGTGCGGCTCGGTCATCTCCCAGCTGGACTGTCCGCCGTCACGGTGCCAGCCCTCGCCCTTGAAGTTCGCGTCGGCACCCGGCGTGGGCGGACGGACGATCAAGTGGCTCGTCATCAGGTGGATGTCCCAGCCCAGAATCCCCGCGACCAGCGGCAGGACTTGCGGATGGTCAATCAGCTCCAGAAACGCCGGGTCGTCGGGCAGGCAGCCGCGCTTCTGCCAGTGCTTGCGCTCCGAGAGTCCGTCGTGCTCAATGCCTTCGGAAGAGAGCCGGTCGGCGGCGGCAACCAGCCGCGCGACCAGCTCGGGATCAATCAAGTTCCGCAGTACCAAGAAGCCGTCGCGGTCGAACTGCGCCTTCTGCTCCGCCGTGAGAAGATTGGGTGTCATGTGCCTATTTTACCTGCCTCGCTGATTTTTTCGCAGAGTTGATGTATAATGCCCAGATGAAAGACACGCTACTGATGGTGAGTTTGAGCCTCTCAGGAGTTCTTTGCCTTGGAGCCCCTAGCTCTGCTCAGAAATCCTCGCCCACTGAGACCGCCAAGCCCCCGGAGTATGTGCTGGTTCGGCGACTCTCGGACGCGGACATTGCGAAAAAGCGTGAGGGGAGCTTCTTTACCGGTCTGCCGGAGATCTCATCGGACCCGGTAGCCGGGCAGGGGTTTGGCCTGCGGGGGAACTTTTTCCGAAATGGCAAGCGTTCCGATCCGCTCTTTGCGTACACTCCCTACAGCGAGAAGCTCACCGTCAACGCCCAGTTCACCACGGGGCAGGCTCGCGAGCTTGTAATGTCCTACGACAAGCCCTACATCAATGGCTCCCGTTGGCGCGTTAAAGTAGATTTCAAGGCCCGCCAAGACCCTACCAACCTATACTTTGGGATCACCCAGGCGACTCTAGGGAACCTGACACTGCCGACGGCGGGGCCGGGGGGCGCGACCTACTCCACGTTCTCGGAGTACGAAAAAGCTCGCAAGACGCTCCGTGACGGCGGCCCTGGCGAAGCGGCGAAAGTAACGGACTCGCTCTCAAACCGCTTCCAGGACTCGGAGCTGATGCTCAATGTGAAAGCTGACTATGCTCTGGGCGACAAAGGCCGCTGGCGGGTGCTGGGTGGCTACGAGATCCAGCGCCTGGATTACAAAACCTTTGGAGGACGCCCTGCCAGCGCGGTAGATCCCGCCACCGGTGCCTCGCTCAAAGCGCCTAATGGAACGCCACTGCTGGATCGCAACTCAGCGGCAGGGACGGCCATTGGTCTGGACGGAGGACTGGTCTCGATCTTACAGCAGGCGCTTATCTACGACACCAGAGACTTTGAGCCCGACCCCACCCGTGGAATGTACTTTGAGATTGGGAACGAGTATTCTGCGAGAGCGATTGGATCACAGTTTGATTTTGATAAGCTCATGATTCAGGTCAAGACATTTCACAAGCTCCCGGTCGGGCCGCGCACGGTTTTAGCAGGACGCTTTGCGGTGGGAAATATCTTCGGGAAAAACGCTCCCTTCTTTGAGTACCAGGACCAGTGGAGCCCGGATGGGAGCATCAACGCCCTTGGTGGCGCACGCTCGCTCCGGGGCTTCCGGGCGAATCGGTTTATGGCGCGCTCGATGTGGTTTACCAACTGGGAGCTACGGGCACGTCTTGGTGAAAAGAAGATTGCGGGCCAGCGCTTTGCACTCGCCCTTGTCCCTTTCTTCGACGCAGGCACGGTGCGAGATCGCTGGCAGTCGCTCAATTTCGACGATATTCGCTACTCCTACGGCGTCGGTGGTCGGCTCGCTTGGAACCAGTCCACGATTATCTCCTTGGACATTGGTAAGTCGGGTGAAGATAATCTGCTCTTTTTTGGAATCGGGCAGCCATTTTAGCCGTTCAGAGTGTCTGGCCTACATAGTCTTGGGCGCGAAAGAGCTTACCCGTCGTTCCATCATCCAGTAGCGCCGGAACGAGCGCCCCCGGAAGCACGGACTCGACGGAGTTGGGGGCGTTCGGGCCACCCAGATCGGTGCGGAGCCAGCCGGGATCGAGCAGGTTGATCAGTACGCCATCGCCTTTGAGGTGACTGGCTGTGTCGGTGACGAACTTGTCCACGCCACCTTTGGAGATCGAGTAGGCGATCAGCTCCGGCTGGTCTTGGATGCCCGACGTGACATTGATAATCCGTCCCCACTGGCGCGCCACCATACCCGGAATCAGGCCGTGGCAGATACGAACTAGCGCCGTCACATTCACCTCAAAGCTCGTGCGGAAGTCCTCGGCGGGGACATTTTTCCAGTCACTACGATACGGCGTCATCACGGCGGCGTTGTTGTAGACAATATCAATACCGGGTGTTGAGGCAAGCACGCTCGCCAGCATCGCATCCACTTGGCTGGCGTCGGAGAGCTCCGCCGCCACTTGCTGCACCTGCACACCCTTTGCTACGAGCTCGGCTGCCAGCGCATCCGTGCCCTTTGTCTCCCGGCTATGTAGCACGATATTGCAGCCATACTCCGCGAGCCCTAGGCTCACCTGCCGTCCAATTCCACGGCTCGCGCCGGTTACCAGGGCCCACTTGCCCTGAATGTCTGCTTTTTGCATGTTAACTCAATCCTTTACTTTCTAGGAACCGAAAACGCCACCGTTGATGTCCAGTGTTGCGCCCGTAATAAAACCGTCGTACTCGCTGGCGAGAAAAGCGACGGCCCTTGCGACATCCTCGGGCGTACCTGCGCGTGCAAGGGGAATTGTCGCGATCGTTGCGGCGGCTGATTCTGCCGTCGTGTGCGTGTTGTGAAACGCGGTGCCCAGAATCAGCCCTGGGGCGACGGCATTGACCCGAATCCCACGCCCGCCCAGCTCTTTTGCCAGTGAGCGTGTCCAGGTGAGAATCGCGCCCTTCACCGACGAGTAGGCCAGTGAGCCCCCATGGCCGCCCATACGCCCCGCCAGCGAGGCGAGATTCACTATACTGCTCTGCTCTGCCGCCGCTAAGTAGGGGGTCGCGTGCTGCGTGACCAGCATCGTGCTGGTGAGATTCACCTCGATTGTGCGCTGCCAGAAGGCTAAATCTAGCTCCTCAAGCCTACGGCGGCCAATCAGATCGCCCGCGTTGTTGACCAAGATATCAAGCCCGCCGAGAAACGCAACGGACTGCTCCACCAGCGCTTGTGCCTCTGCGCTCTGCGTGAGATCCGCCGCGAAGCAGGCAGCCCGCACGCCGGGCGGCGCGGCAAGTTTAGCCGCCTCCGCCCCCTCCGCGCTCTTGTGGTAGTGAATGGCGACATCGCAGCCTTGGCGCAGCAATTCTTCTACAATCGCTCGTCCAAGTCCCTGTCCGCCGCCCGTTACCAGTGCCCGTTTGCCTTGAAGCCGTCCCATATTATTTTGCCCTTTCGTGTTTGATAAGAGAGCAACCCGCAAACCAATACGTCTGGCCGGGCACTGTGCCAAGGTTCGTAAAGGTAATGCGCGCATTGGCATCGTCCCAGGGACCGTCAAACGTGAACTGGAGCTGCTTCCACTCGGTGGTAACGGCCAGCTCTTTAGCAGCGCCGTGGTGCTCCCAGGGTGCGTGGTTCTGCATGCAGTTCACTGTGATAACGCCCATCTGCTCGGCCTTCACCCAGTAGGTCAGCGTGTACTTCTTGCCCTTTTCGATTTGCAAGCCGGGCTGGTAGAGCTGTAACCTCCACGATGCATCTCCGACTGTCGCTACTTTCAGACGAAGGGCTGCCCTCCCCTCGGGGGCTTCACGGACAACCTCGATCTGGCCTTTGGCACCGTTCTCCTCAAGCACCCATTTCGACGGACCGTCGGTGAACTTGCCATTGCTTAGCATCTCCTTACCTGTGGGTGAGACAAGACGAGTGGCTTTGGGGGCAGGAGCGGTTTTTGGAGCTGCAAGAGGTTTGCCTGCAAGAGCTGCCTTGACATAGACGCCCCAGTAGCGGGTCGGTTTGTAGTCCCAGCCGGTCAGCAAGCACGGATTGGCGCTCGGGTGGAAGCTCCATGCCGTCCAGCTGAGCTGGTGCTTGTTTATGTAGGCGATCACCTCGGGTGCCCAGCCCTCGGTGTAGACATTCTCGTGCGGGGGGTCGGTCGGCTTCCAGGGTTTGGTACCCACTTCTCCCACAAAGACAGCGTGTTTTTGGGTGACGGGGGTCACATGGGTATCCCAGTCCTTCTTCCACGGATAGATATGCGTGCCGTAGAGAATCCCGTT
>NZ_JANNYP010000663.1:0-2491 GCF_031410135.1 Armatimonas sp.
TTCTGGATGACACGGTCGAGTGCTACGGCGAAGGACGTATTGAGGGCGCGAAGTTTTGGGAGATTTCGCGTGCGCAGGCCGATACCGAAATGAACAAGCGCGAAAAAGGCGGCACGATTGAGGTGCAGGCGTTCAACGGAAAGCCACGCACCATTGACTATTACTACGACACCAAAGAGAAGCTCAAGCTGGATCTCTGGCTCCGCGACAGTGATGGCTCCAGCAAAGATGACTTACTGGGCGAGTGGAACCTAGAGATTGATCCGAAAGAGTGGGCCAGTCGTGGTGAGGTTGTCTTGGTAGGCCCGACCGAGCGTGATGGACGCCCTGTGCTTCTCAAGCTCCCCGGCCTCCCCATACCAGGACTGCCCAATGGCGTGCCGGTCAGATCGCCCGCAGAGCTTCATATCGTTCTTGTTCGGAAAGGCTTTTTATAAGATGAAAACACTTCTTTTTTGCACACTCGCACTGGGAGCACTTGCTCCCACCCACGCCCAGCTAAAAGCCAGCAACGAGCGCACGCTTTTAATCAACGAGACCCTGGCCTCGGAGCGACTTCAGCGGGTCGGGGACTCCGTGCTGGTGCCAATTGCCGATGTTGCAAAAGCGCTGGGGCTCGCTGTGGTGAAGACCAAGACGGGCTATGCGCTGGTTAAAGAGGGGGGAGCCAACCAGGTTGAGGGCATCATGGGCAAGCTGGGTGAGACGGTCTTTGATGGCAAGTGGCGCTTCACGGCGCTGGAGCTGCGCGACATAGACTCGTACACGCTCCAGACCCGCACCGCAACCGACTACGGCCTGATCAATCCGATTGCGGAGATCAAGGGGACGACCTACGAACCCAAGAAAGGCTACCGCTTCTTTCTTGTGCGCTGTGAGGTCAAGAACGGCCAGAAGAGTGCCCAGCAGCTCTGGTGGTTCCAGAACGACACCCACACCGCCCTTACCGACGCGAGCGGCGAGTCGTTTCCTCCGATCCTCACCGATATTGCCTCGGAGTCGTTCCAGAGCAAGCCGATTCTGCCAGGCGCAAAGCTGGAGTTCAATCTGGTGTTCTGCGTGCCGATAAACACGAATCCGCAAGACCTCGTCTTCACCCTCCGCACAATCTCGGACAAAGGCAGCGATGTGCGAATTGTGCTTGGCACGACGAAACTTGCGCCTCGTAAGCCTTTGTTGAAGAAGCTCTGAGGAAAAGAGGAAAAAACAATGAGACAAAAAGAGAGTCTTCCCCACCTAGGGGGCCGCATCCGTGTGGTTCCCAAAGACAATCGCCTCTTAGCCAACCTGCGGCGCTACGAGCGTAGCTATCAGGGCAAGCCGGAGCGCGTGCTGACAGTCTTTGCGGAGCTGATCGAGGCCAGTGGGCTGGAGCGGGCGCTCAATGTTCTGCCCTACACGATCTTTGCACCGCACAACGCCGCCTTTGCCCGCTTCAAGCGCCCCGCCACGCAAGAGGCACTGAAGCAGTTCATCTGGGATCATGTGGTGGAGAAGCGGCTGACCATTGGCGGTGGGACATCCCGCGAGCGCAATCAGTTCCCCCGTGAGGGCGAGTTTCGCAACATGGGGGGCCATCTCCTCAAGATGAACCAGGGCCAAGACGGCACGTTTTTCCTGACCGGAGGCGGCCCCGGCCCCGTTCGGATTCTGGAGACTGACATTGCCTTTGAGACCGGCATCATTCACTTCATCGAGCGCTTCACACCCGTCTCGACCCCGACACGGATTGACTGAGAACAAAAATGACACTCTGGACTCCAACCCGCCGCGAGCTGCTTCTCACAGGGGGAATTAGCCTACTTGCAGGCTGTGGCGGTGGTGGCTCTGTCACGCCCGGCGCAACACCCACACCGAATCCGACTCCCACGCCAGGACCAAACCCCACACCCACGCCTTCACCGACCCCGACTCCCTCGGGCCGCCATGAGCGCTTTGGGTACATTGATTTTCTCTCCGGTCCCTTGGGTCAGCTTGTCAGTGTGCGTACCGATGGCACGGATAGTCGCTACGTGCCGATTCCCAGCCATACCTTGCCTCTCGCCTATGCGGCCTGGTCTCGGGATGGGCGACGCATTGCCTACAGCTTGTTCAAAACGGAAAACAATAAAAATATCTATCCCATGTACGTGATGAACGCGGACGGCAGTGAGCACCGGGGACTTGGTTTTGGTGGGGAGCTAGCCTGGAGTCCCGATGGGAACCGGCTTGGCTTTAGCCTGCCCACGTACCCATCGGAGGGCGTCGCCTTGACGAACTATGGTGCCATTGATGTCCGAACCGATACCTATGTGCTTGAGGGAGGGGGGACTTTGATTCACCCCATCACGGTTGGGACAAAGCGCAAGTACATGGAGCTTGCACGTCCGGTTTGGAACACGGATGAACAACTTGCCTTTAGTAGTCGTCCAAAATCTACTTCCGTATCTTGACATTGCAAACCTTACCTTGGCGTTGGCGTCAAGCGAGGCTTGAATGTGTAGTTCCAGCG
>NZ_JANNYP010000664.1:0-6638 GCF_031410135.1 Armatimonas sp.
GCTCCTTGCCACACCGGTGCTTGTCTATGGTGGGGCACACTTTTTTAGCGGAGCCTGGAAAGCCCTTCGGCACCGTGCTGCGGACATGAACCTGCTGGTGGCGATTGGCTCGGGAGCTGCCTACGGCTACTCGGTTCTCGCGACGCTCTTGCCCGTGGTGTTTCAGTCCCGGAGTCATCCGCACACAGAGCACGCTTCCATGCCTGCCGTCTACTTTGAAGCGGCGGCGGCGATCATTACCTTCTTGCTCCTAGGCAAGCTCCTCGAAGCCCGCGCCAAGGGCAAGACGGGCGAAGCGATCAAGAAGCTAATGGGACTACAGGCAAAGACCGCCCGCGTCTTGCGAGACGGCAATGAGCTGGAGATTCCCATCGAGGCCGTTGCCATTGGTGATCTGGTGCTCGTGCGGCCCGGGGAGAAAATCCCTGTGGACGGGGTCATTGAAGGCGGAAGCTCCTCCGTGGACGAGTCTATGCTGACGGGCGAAAGCTTCCCCGTTGCCAAAGGGATTGGCGACGAGGTATTCGGAGCCACGATGAACTCCACGGGCTCGCTTCAGGTGAAGGCGCTGCACGTTGGTCTCGATACGGCTATCGCCCAGATTGTGAAGCTTGTTCAGGACGCTCAGGGCTCGCGTGCTCCCATCGCCCGCCTCGCCGATACCGTAAGTGGGTATTTCACTCCGATCGTTCTGATCATCGCTGTGCTGACGTTTGTCCTTTGGTTTTCGCTGGCCCCCGCCGACACGCGCCTGAACATGGCCTTTGTTAATGCGGTGGCAGTTCTCGTGATCGCCTGCCCTTGCGCTTTGGGGCTCGCCACTCCTACCGCAATCTTGGTTGGTACGGGCAAGGGAGCACAGTTGGGCATCTTGATCAAAGGAGGAGCCGCGCTGGAGCAAGCCTACAAGATGACCGCGATCGTGCTGGACAAGACCGGCACCGTGACGGAGGGCAAGCCTACACTCACCAACCTCACGGCATTTGGACTCCCGGAAAACGAAGTCTTGCGACTCGTGGCCGCCGTCGAAGCCCTGAGCGAGCACCCGCTTGCTGCCGCCATGGTGAAAGCTGCCAAGGAGAGGGGACTCGTCGTTCCTGCTGCGGAGCATTTCGCGGCGATACCGGGACGAGGCGTGATTGCCAGTGTCGAAGGTCATGAGGTGCTGATCGGCAACCGTGCGTTTCTGGAAGAGCGTCGTATCCCCATTGATGCCGCTCGCTCTGAGGCAGAGCACCTAGCGACGGAGGGTAAGACCCCGATGTTTGCCGCCGTTTCGGGCAAGCTCGCCGCGATTCTTACCGTGGCTGATCCTATCAAGCCAAGCTCCAAAGAAGCCATAGCACGTCTAAAAAAGCTTGGTCTTGAGGTTGTGATGCTCACCGGTGACAACCAAAAGACCGCTCAAGCCGTTGCTGCGCAAGTCGGAATAGGCCGCGTGGTGGCCGAGGTGCTACCGGAAGGCAAAGTTGCGGAGATCAAGCGGCTTCAGGCAAGCGGCACTGTGGTTGGGATGGTCGGTGACGGCATCAACGATGCCCCTGCGCTCGCCCAGGCGGATATCGGAATTGCCATCGGGACGGGTACCGATGTCGCGATAGAGGCCTCGGATATCACGCTTATCAAGGGCGATCTCAATAGCGTCGCAAACGCCATTGCGCTGAGTAAGGCCACGATGACGACGATCAAGCAGAATCTCTTCTGGGCCTTTGTCTACAATCTCGTGGGCATTCCCATTGCGGCGGGATTGTTGTATCCTTTCACCGGCTGGCTGCTGTCGCCTGTGTTTGCCAGCGCGGCGATGAGCCTTTCCTCAGTGTCAGTAGTTGTCAATAGCCTGCGACTCAAGAGCTTCAAAATTAGTGTCATTTAACCTTAACCAAGGAAGGAAATCAGCCATGGATACCAGCCAGATAATGGTTATTGTCAGTGGAGCAGGCATTATTGCCTTTATTCTCTGGTTCTTTTTTGGTAAGCAAGAAGGAAGGAAAGGGTAGCGAAGCCACGAATCTGGTTGTCCATACTGTCCTTTTCTTTAACCTCAGCTCTTCCTGATTCTTGTGCGGTACAATGGCTCAGGATACTTCCGTAAACTAAAGGACGTTTATATAATGGCAGACGCCAAAGAACTTCAGCTCTTCAATGACCTTGCGCGGCAGTTGCGCGCTGACTCAATCCGCTGTACGACGGCAGCAGGGAGTGGCCACCCGACCTCCGGGATGAGTGCGGCAGACCTGATGGCCGTGCTCCAGGCCAAGTACCAGCGCTACGACTACAGCAACCCGAGTCACCCCAACAACGACCACCTGATCTTCTCCAAGGGGCATGCCTGCCCGGTGCTCTACGCCATGTACTACGCTGCGGGTGCGATCTCCGAGGCCGATCTGCTCTCGCTGCGCAAGTTTGGCTCGATCTACGAGGGCCACCCAACCCCGATTATTCCGCACATTGACGCCGCGACGGGTTCACTCGGCCAGGGGCTCGCGATTGCGGTGGGCGTTGCGATTGCGGGCAAACACATCGAGAAGCTCCCCTACAAAATCTGGTGTCTGCTGGGCGACTCGGAAATGGCCGAGGGCTCCAACTACGAGGCCCTGATGGTCGCTAGCGAGCAGGGGCTGGATAACCTCATCGCGATTGTGGACGTGAACAAGCTGGGCCAGCGCGGCGAGACGGCGCTTGGCCACGACATGGCGACCTACGCCGCGCGTGTCTCGGCGTTTGGCTGGAAAGTGCTGATCGTGGACGGCCACAATGTCGCCGAGATCGACGAAGCCTACGCCACGGCCGTGGCGCACACCGGCTCGCCCGTTTGTATTTTGGCCAAGACCGAAAAGGGCGGTGGCGTGAGCTGGCTCGCGGGCGCTCCCGGCTGGCATGGCAAGGCGCTCAAGCCCGACGAGGCAGACAAAGCCTACGTCGAGCTGTTGCAGGCAGGTCCGATCGCCGGCTACACGGTCAAGCCACAGCTCCCCGAGAACCTGACCCCCGCGCCGTTTACCGCCGATGCGCCTTTGGTGCTCCCTAGCTACGAAGTGGGCGTGAAAGTGGCCGTGCGCAAAGCCTACGGTGACACGCTGGCCGCTCTTGGGAAATCCCGTGGCAATTTCTTCGCCGTGGATGCGGAAGTCGGAAACTCGACCTACACCGAGAGCCTTGGAAAAGTGGCCCCGGAGCGCCTGTTCCAGGTCTACATCGCCGAGCAGGTGATGGTGGGCGTGGCGCAGGGCCTTGATGTTCAGGACAAGAACACCTTTGCTGCGACGTTTGCGGCGTTCTTCTGCCGCGCCTACGACCAGATCCGCATGGGCGCGATCTCTGGTGCCAAGCTTCGCTTAGTGGGAACCCACGCGGGCGTCTCGATTGGCGAGGACGGCGCGAGCCAGATGGCCCTCGAAGATTTAGCGATGATGCGCTCGATCTACGGCGCGACGGTTCTCTATCCGTCGGATGCCGTGAGCTGTGCCCACTTGATGGCTCTCATGGCCGACTACGACGGCATCGCCTATCTCCGCGCCACTCGTGAAGCGACTCCGGTGATCTACTCGGCCAACGAGGTATTTACCGTTGGCGGCAGCAAGACCCTTCGTGAGGGCACCACGGCCACCGTGATCGCGGCTGGCATCACGCTTGTGGAGGCGCTTCAGGCTGCAGATGCGCTTGCCGCGGAGGGAGTGAAGATCCGCGTGATTGACCTCTACTCGATCAAGCCTGTGGACGAGGCCGCAATCCTCAAGGCCGCTGCCGAGACTGAGCATCTGATCGTGGTGGAAGACCACTGGCCGGAGGGCGGTCTGGGAGATGTCGTCGCCGCGACCCTCACCAAGAGCTGCGTGGCTGCCAAGAAGTTCACGCATCTCGCCATCCGCGAGATGCCTCGCTCCGGAAAGCCCGACGAGCTTCTCGCCGCTTATGGCATTGACTCCGCCGCGATTGTGAAGGCTGTTAAGGGCTAGTCACAGACACTCTCTCTTGCCGTCCTGCGTCACAACGCAGGGCGGTTTTGTTTTTTGAGGTAGAATTCTGCAATGATGTCTCGGAAGCAAGCGGTTATAGAGCAGGCACGGACGCGCCTGATTACGCCGCGAAAAACGCCACCGTCTTGGCTAGATTTCGAGCAGCTTCTGCTTGCCGGAAGCTTTCAGGCAAAGCGCCAGGCTTTCATTCAGCAAGTCGAGGGGGCCTCCTCGCTGGCTGCCACCTTTGCCGCCCGCGACATCGCGCCCATCCTGATGCAGACAGGTCGGCTTCCCAAGGACTTCACCCCGCGCATGCAAGAGACGGCAGAGCTGATGAACCGCGTCATGGGCCGATTCACGAGCCGCGAGGACTTTCTCAAGAGAAACTATGCTGAGGCTATTGCCCTGGGTGAGCTGCATCAACAGGTCGGCGAGATGGCCGGTCGAACACTGAAGTGGAACCCGAGGGAGCGCCTGCCCATGAATGCGCAGTCGTTTGCCTTCGTCCTCTACACTTTTGCCTGGTGGCCCATCGAGGCACTCATCGCCCGGAAGCTTGTGGAGCCGGGCAAGGATAGCAAAGAGCTGGATGCCTGGTTCCACTACTGGTCGGTGCTGGGCCATGGCATGGGCCTGGATCGGGAGCTACTACCGCTCTCCTATGCTCTGGCAAAAGAGCGGGTGGATCTGCTCCGCCAAGCACAGTACACACGTGCCGGGGAGCCCCGTCCCGAAGGAATTCCCCTTCTGCTTGGCGGTCAGGTTCGCTTTATCGCCACCATGCTGGTGACTAAGCTGGGCGGTGCGCCTCCCGAGAAGTCCGCCTCGGAGAAGCTCTATGCCTTTGGGGCTCAGGCGCTCTTTGGGATGATCGTGCTCTCACCAGGTCTCAAAGAAGCACTTGGATTAGAAAAAGACGCCACTACCCAGCTGATCCGCTTTGCCCAACGTGAGACAGTAAGTAGCAGACCCGCTCGACCGCTTCGTCCATAGTCGTGAGGGTGAGCTGGTCTTCGTAAAACGGAAGCATTCCATTGCCTGTTTCGAGCTGGACGTCTGCGTGCCGGGTGATAGCGGGCAGGCTGAACCACCAAATCCCATCGTCGTCGGCGGGCCAGACATACTGATGCTGGGTGACTTTGAGCCCGGCAAAACGCTTCCAGACCTCCGCGATCAGCGTGTCGATATCAGTGCGCTGGGCTCGCTGGTAGGGATAGCAATTGTCAAGCGGAGACTCGATATAAAACTTCACTTGGCGCTGTTTAGGCCAGCCGCGCCAGAGGGTGCCGCAGCCTGGGCAGATAAGTGAGCCGCGCGTGTTTGAGGGGGAGGTATAGAGGTTCTCCAAGTTGCTGATATTGAGCATGGATGCTGGGGCGGGGCGGCCACTCTGGCCAGTATGTTCACAGAGCCAGGTGCCGTTGCTTGAAATTGTGCGGATCCACTCCAAGTTTCTCTTCCTCTAGGCAGGAGTTTACCCGACCAAAAGCGAAGGAGAGGGTATGGTAACTTCTTTGCTTTCTCTGGCGCTTCTGATGGGACAAGCGCCTCCGACTACTCCCGCTTTTTGGGTACGTCCCGGCTATCAGGTTTCCGTGGCGGCAGTGCTACCCGGTGCGCGTTTTATGGAGTTCGGTGATGATGGGACGCTCTATATCTCTAAGCCAAACCCCGGCGAGGTCTATGCCTTCAAGGACAAGAACAAAGATGGCTTCTACGAGACACAGACCACTTTCTTAGCGGACAAACCGACGGCGCATGGGCTCTGTTTTGAAGGCGGCTGGCTCTGGTACTCGGAGTCCGGTGCTATCTCAAAAGCTCGTGACACCAATGGCGATGGCAAGGCCGATGAAGATATTACGGTAATCGAAGAGGGCACGGTGCCGATGGGCGGTGGGCACTGGTGGCGCTCGATTCTCGTGACTAATGATGCGATCTTTACGTCCATTGGCGATAAAGAAAACGCATCGGATCCGGGAGATACCGAGCGGCAGAAGGTCTGGAAGTTCTCCAAAGACGGGAAAACAAAGACGCTCTGGAGCGGCGGCTTGCGTAACACCGAGAAACTGCGCTTGCGGCCTGGCACCCAGGAAGTTTGGGGTGTGGATCATGGCTCGGATAACATGGGCGCTCCGTTTGGCGAGACCAAGGGGAATCTGCCCATCACCAACCTCAACCCACCCGATGAGTTTAACTACTACGAGCAGGGCAAGTTCTATGGCCATCCGTTTGTTCCCGGCTACGGCTTCCCGCGCCTAGAGTTCAAAGACCGCCCCGATATTCTGGAGCTAGCCGCAAAGACCACATCGCCTGCCTGGAACTTCCCGGCACACTCGGCGAGTAATGCGTTTTGTTTTTTGACCAACACCAAGAAGCTGTTCCCCACCGATCACACGGGCGATGCCTTTGTGGCCCAGAAAGGCTCGTCGAACGCGACCATAAAAGTGGGGTACTCGGTAGATCGAGTATGTTTCGACAAGGAGACTGGCAAGCCCTACGGTATTCTTCCCATTGTCAAGACGATGGGAGCGGATGGCAAGGCACTGGCACGCCCGGTGGATTGTGTTGAAGCCCCCGATGGCTCGATTTTCTTCTCGGATGATGCTGGAGGAAAAGTCTACCGGATTCGCTATGTGGGTAAGTAGTAGCGTGCTCTTTGCTTTGGTGCTGGCGGTGGTG
>NZ_JANNYP010000665.1:0-9430 GCF_031410135.1 Armatimonas sp.
GACTACTTTGACAAGCGAGAGCCAGAGCGGCTTACTCGTAGCCTGACCAAGCGCTTGGTCAGCTTGGGGTTCGAGGTGAGTTTGACTCCAACTCCAAAGGCTTTGGCGTGAGTTCAGCGGGGATTTTCAAACCAGGAGGAGCGAGCGATGCAGTCCCGTTCGACGCTGGTGGGCATCTAGGTGTTGAAACTCCGCAATACGCCTGGCGAGGGTGAGGGCTTCGTTGCCTGCGGCGAGAGCTCCCTGAGAGTCACCTTGTGCAAGCCGGAGCTTGGCGGTAACTTGGTACCAAAGCTTCTGCCGAGGCAGAATTCCATCGGACGATGCGGGGAAAAGCGGCTTCTGGGCAGTTTGCAAGTCTTGAGTAGCCTGAGCAAGATCACCTATTTCTAGGCGAATTCGTGCACGGCGCACGAGAAACTCGGCCTGAGCCCAGGGCATCTGAATATCTGACTGCGCGACACACCGAAGGCCTTCCTCGACGCAGGCTTCAGCGTGGGCATACTTCCCACAGCGCGTCGCAATATCAACTTCATTTCGGAGAGCCATGGGAAGCAGGGGAGCAATCTTCGACTCCCGCGCTGCCTGTGTGGCAGCCTGGATCATTACAAAAGCTTCGTCACGGCGTCCTTGCTCCTCCAGAATGTCGGCGAGATACTCCGCATCCCGAGCGCGGTGCATGAGAGAGTCGTTGAGGGCAACAAGCTGACGGCCAGCCGCTTCAGCAGCCGCCCCATCGCCACGCTCACGTGCTGCGAAAAACGCTTCTTGTAGAGCCGCTCTCTCCGGCGCAAGGGGCGGCGCTGGTCGGTGTGGAATGAGGGACTCCCACCAAACTCGCAGAAGGAAGATAAAGTCTTTCATTGTGCTCCTTCCTATACGAAATTACTAAGAGCGTTTGTGCCGAAGGAGGGCTATTCTATTGCGTTCGTTGGTACTGCCAGATCAAGTGATCTAACTCACGTGGGCTGATCAGAGGGTATTGTAAACGGAGCTGTTCACAGACGGCAACGAGAAGAGCTTGGGCATTTTCGGTTGAGAAGTTCTTACCTGTGGCGGTTTTGAGAAAACGTAAAACCTGCCGGTCAGGTTTCGTCAGGTGGCTTGCTCCTGCCAGCATCAGAAAGTAGCGCCACGATAGTCCGCTTATCTGGCCGGGGATTTGACGAATCTTAGTTTCGACCAAGGGTAATTTGTCTTCTTCCTGAACTAAGTCTTCAAAGGTCTGTATGCCGAACTCATCGAGAACGCGAGCAAAACGTATAACAGCCTCGGCTTTGAGAATACCGCCGCGAGTTGAAGTGCGTTGGCGATTTGCAAAGATAGTTATTGATGCCTGCTCAGCGGAGTAAATTGATCTTTAGTTTCCGCTAAATCATGCACTCTGTAGCACTCCTTGCCCAGCTTTAGGAGCTTTCTGACGACGATGACCCTCGACACCAGTCGCCAAATGGGAAGTCACACTCGCCTTTTTTCGAAGTTGTTCACCCACCACGGGCAACTCCGAGAAATCAAGACGATTCAGCACACGACGAAGACGACCACACGTAGCACGGCACATACGATCCCAGAAACCTGTCGCCACAGTGCAGCAAGTTGCAGCGACATAAGAAAGCATGTTGCCACTGAGTAAAGCCAACTCAGGAAGACGAAGACGGCTCTCTTCACCAAAGACAAACGCTTGACCACAACCAAGCATCGGCTTGGCAACCAAAGGAAGGTGCTCCACCGCCCACCGATCTCGATACAGACGCCACACCACCTCAGCCGTCACTTCAAGATTGGTCGCCAGAAGCCAAGGCTCTTTGTAACGAGGATCAAATACCGCAACGACATTCACCGGCACAGCACCCACTTTATCCTCGGACAAGACGACATCTTTCCAGACCTCAGCACGAAGACGAATCCCCTCGTCCTCCCATCCAAAAGTGGCATCACAAGCCGTTGCTTCAAGCAACTTACCCGCGCGTGTGCGAGCAAGAGGACGGACGATTTCACCGTACTCAGAATGTCGTCCGCAACCTTTGTAGGGTGGCAGGTAATTACGACGTACCGTTGCATTTTTGGCTAAACGGACGACAAATCTAGGCGTCTTGGCACGAACTTCAGCCAGAGAAAACCCCGCATCAAAGACGGCCACTTCTTCAGGAGTGAGTGTTTTGCCTGCTTGTTCAATGAGTCGGGTTTGGACATCGGCTTCCCGAGTGTCGCCTTGCTCCCAACGTATGAGCAGTCGAGGCAGGGCAAAACGGCGCTTCGAACCGTGAAGTATGACTCCTTCACTACCTTCGTGACAAGAATCTTCTAAATCTCCTACACTGCCCACTGCTACGGCAATGCCAACGATAATAGCGGGCAAGGCTTTACCTACCTCAGCCACGAAGTGTTTGGCAGGATTCCCTTTCAATTCTGGTCGTCTAAAGCCTGTGAGGTCGCAAGGCACAGGGCGGTAACCTCCATGACAATGGGGCGTAAAATACCCTTCCCCCTGGACGATTTCCTGCCAATTGTCGAGTAACTCTTGCGTTTCCCATCGTCCTTTTCGCAAGGCTGCGCTTGAGCGGCGAACCGCATCGGCTTCAAGTCCCAGGTTGTCTAGGGCAGGAAAGACGGCTCCTCGTGATTCGAGAAATCTGCCTGAGACGAGTGCGAATTGGAGTTGGAATAATCCCAGGTTTGTTCCTAGAGGAACCCCTTTGAGGGTTTTTTCCAAGAGGTTACAAATACGATAAACTGGCTGTGACATCGGGTTTCTTTCGGTGCGTTTTTGTTTTCCGACTCAACTCTACCTGAGAGTAAGCCCGATGTCACGACTGCAAATCCGATCTTGTAGAGAAGCAGCGGGCGACCCGATTTTAGCGGAAACTAAAGTTGATAGTTTTTCAAGGAACTCGGCAGTTGTATGAATCGAGGACGGCTGGCCTAAACCTGCCCACTTTTCATAACGCTTGACGACTCTCTGGACACCCTGATAACGGACACCAATTGACCAGACAGCATCCAAAAAACACAGTGGCAGATGAGAGTAAGCATACTCATCCCCAAGCCGAACTATACTGCCAAGGTTTAGATGTTCTTGGCAAAATAGGGCAACAGTCTCAATGTCTGTCATCCAGCGGATTTCTCCATTGCCTCGACAAACCGAGCGGTCATTGTGGGATCGGGGTTGTAGGTTTCGACGGGGAACGAGGCGCGGACTATGCTGCGTAGCTCGGCCAGATCGGCGATGAGGCCCTGGGCGCAGGCTTGGAGGAGGAGGTTCCCGATGGCGGTGGCCTCGACCGGACCGGCGATCACGGTGCAGCCCGTAGCATCGGCGGCGATCTGGTTGAGCAGGCGGTTCTGGGAGCCGCCGCCGACGATATGCAGGGTCGTGATCTTGCGGCCCGTGAGGCGCTCCAGCATCTTTAGCGTGATGCGGTACTTCAGCCCCAGCGAGTCCAGGCAGCAGCGGATGGTCGCCCCGACACCCTCGGGCGGGGTCTGGCCGGTGGCGATGCAGAGCTCGCGGATCGCCTTGGGCATGTCGTCGGGGGCGTAGAGGCTGGGATGATCCGGATCAATGAGCGCGGCCAGGGGTGTGGCATCCCCCGCGAGGCGCGTGAGCTGGTCGTAGCTGCGCTCGTTACCGAGGCGTGCGTAGGCGCGGCGGCACTCCTGCACCAGCCAGAGCCCGCCGATATTTTTCAGCAGGCGAATCGTGTTCAAGACACCGCCCTCGTTGGTCACGTTGGCGGCTTCAGCGTCGGCGCTGAGGATCGGCGCAGGAATCTCCAGCCCCATCAGCGACCAGGTGCCCGACGACAGATATGCCCAACTCTCCCCCGGCTCAGCGGGAACGGCGGCGACCGCGCAAGCCGTGTCGTGGCCGCCGGGGGCGAGCACGGGGATGCCTTCGTAGTGTCCGTAGGCGCTGCCATCCGGAACCACCGGGCCAAGCAGGTGCATGGGCAAGTTCAGCGGCGCAAGGACATCCGTGGCCCACTCCCGCGTGGTCGCATTGAGCATCTGGCTGGTGCTAGCAATGGCGTACTCAATCTGCGCCGTGCCCGTGAGAAGGTAGTGGAGCAGGTCCGGCATGAAGAGCAGCTTTGCGCTCGCCTCCACTAGCCTCGGCTCCTGCTCGGCCAGCGCGGCGACCTGAAAGAGCGTGTTGAGCGCCATGCTCTGGATTCCCACTTTCGCAAAGATCTCCGCCTTGGGAACCTTCGCGTAGAGTTTTGCCTCGCCGCCAACGGTGCGCGGGTCGCGGTAGTGAACGGGCAGCGCGACCAGCTCGCCGCGTGGCCCGAGTAGGCCAAAGTCCACACCCCAGGTGTCAATGCCCAGGCTGGAGACCGTCCCGCCGTCGGTGGCTTTTTTAATCGCCGTCTGTAGCTCCACCAGAAAGCCGGGGAGGTTCCAGTGCAGGTGCGCCCCGAGCTTGATCCCGCCGGTGGGAAACCGATGAACCTCTTCCAGAGAGAGCTTGCCGCTGTCCGAGAGCGTGCCCACCACACCGCGTCCGCTCTCCGCGCCTAAATCCAGTGCCAGAATCCGTGCCATGAGCATCATAATACCTGACCGCCCCGGTTAGAGCGGGGCGTCAACGGGCGTTCCGCCAGAAAGGCCACTTCGGGCCATGCCTCCCCCCGGCTTCGCCGACCCCCTCCGGCTTCGCGAAGGAGGTATGGGCGGCACGCCCTTCGTAGCTTTAGCTCTCCAGCACCGCCGTTCTAATCGGCGGTGGCGGTATAATCCCTGCGTGAAAATTGCCCTTGCTCCGCTCGATGAGCGCCCCGTCAACACCCGCTATCCGTCTCAGATCGCCGCCATTGTGGGGGCGGAGATTGCCCTACCGCCCTTGGAGATTCGTGGCTCGGCGCGCATCCCTGCCGACACGGCTGCCGTGGCCGCGTGGCTGACCGAGCAGGCAGGCGTCTGTGATGGCATCGTGGCGTCGGTGGAGTACTTGGCGTGGGGCAATCTCATCAACTCCCGAATCTCTAGCGAGACAGTAGCACAGGGGCTGGCGCGGCTGGCGCCGCTGGTGCAGGCCCACGAAAACGGGGCGCTGGTCTATGCCTTTGTGCTGATCACCCGCGTCGCCAATGCCAATGACTGCGTGGAGGAGCCGCTCTGGTGGAAGACCTACGGAACGCGCTGCTACGCCCTCTCCCAGCTCTTGCATAAACAAACCGTCGGGGCGCTGGAGCCCGGCGAGGCGGAGAAACTCGCAGCGATCCGAAGTGAGGTTCCAAGCGAGCATGTCCGTGAGTTCCTCACCCGCCGCGAGCGCAACCATGCGCTGAATCTCAGCGTGCTGAACTTACTCGCCCGCGAGAAACTCTCGTTTCTGCTGATTACCTCAGACGACACGTCGGCGTGGGGCCTGCCGAGCCGCGAGAAAGCCTGGCTGGAGAGCTGGGCGGACTTGCTGGACGTGCGGGATCGGATGATGATTCATCCCGGCGCGGATGAAGTGGGCTCGGCGCTCACGGCACGGCTGCTCTGCGAGAAGCTCGGGCGACGTCCGCACATCTTCCCGCTCTACGCGATCCCTGGTGACGAAGCGATTATCGCGCCCTACGAGGATCGCGCGGTGCGGCTCACTGTCGAGGGCCAAATCGGGGCGTGTGGTGGGATTCTAGCAAGCTCCGCTGAAGACGCGGATCTCATTCTTGGTGTGCTCACGCCCTCGCCCCGCCGCACGGAGTGGCGGGCAGACTTCGCCGACGCCGAGCGCGAGGCCCGTCAGAGCGCCTACGAGGCGTTTTTCGCGGAGCTAGGTAAGTTCCAGAACTCGGGGAAACTTGTGGCGCTGGGCGATGTGGCCTATCCCAATGGCGCCGACCCGCTCGCTATCGAGCTGCTCTTTGCCGAAAACTCGCCCTGCGCTCCCGCCAAGCTCGCGAGCTTTGGGGCCTGGAACACCGCAGGCAACACGCTGGGCACCACCGTCGCGCAGGCCGTCGCGCTCTGGCTTGCGGGAGACAATGCCGATCGCCACGCACAGAACATCGCCCTGACCCATCACTTTTTAGAAGGCTGGGGCTACCAGACCGATGTGCGCCGGGAGGCCCGCGCTAAGAATGTCGCCCAAGGCTGGCACTACGACCCGGCCCCCCCCGCCCCCGATAACGGGGGAGCCATTGACCAGATTGCCTTCACTTGCGCAAGCATCGAAGCGGGGCTGCAAACACGGCTGGAGTGGCTCCAAAAAAGAGGGGTGGGGGTGGGTCTCACGCTCGTCCCTGGCTCCGTCACGCTTCCCTGGAGCCGTACTTTTGAGTGTGATTTCGAGTTAGAATAAAGCTCATGACTGAGGAAGAGTTCGATGTCTTGATGGAGCAGGCGCAAGCACTCCAGTACGATGAAAATGGGGTAGATCTCTCGCATCTGAGGGAAAATCTCAAACGCACGCCAGCTCAGCGTCTTGCCCGTCTGGAGAGCTATTTGCGCGATATGGTTCCGCTCCGTAAGCGCATGCAGGAGCAACGAAAGGTTCAGCGTCATGCCTGAGCTTCCTGCTGAGTTTCGCCGTATCCTAGCTCTCCTGACCGAGGCGAAGATTGACTTTGTGGTCGTGGGGGGGCTGGCGATGGTACTTCTAGGAACCGACACCGTTACGGGTGATGTTGACATCTCGTTTGCTCTGGATGAACCTAATCGGGAAAAACTAGCGACCGCAGTCCGCCACCTCAATCCCAGACTATTAGGATTCAACCCAACTGCTGGTTTTGAGCTCACCGCAGCGCGGCTAGCACGTGTTCGTTTTCTCAACCTCACCACCGATCTCGGGCAGATAGACCTCCTCCCTCTCCCCAGCGGTTTAGATTCCTACGAAGGACTGAAGGCGCGTTCCATGGAGTTGGATATGGACGAATTTACGGTTCGTGTTGCCTCAATAGATGATCTGATCGCCATGAAGCGAGCCGCGGGGCGTGTGAAAGATCAAGCGCATCTTCTGGAACTCCAAGCCCTCAAGCGCCTCCTCGCCGAAGGCTTGGAGAGCGATGACTGAGTTCATCACTCGTCGCAAAACCATCCTACATTTTGATCCTAGCGACATTTCAGAGTATCTGATCCATGGCGACCAGCTTCTTGAGCAACTTTTGGCAGAGCTCGCGGGGCCAGCGTATAGCAAGCTCAGTATCGCGGCGCGACGACGACGTATGGCGGCGATTACTTGGCCTTGGTGGTCCGAGCAGGTGCGGAAACATCTGGGACGGAAGGATGCGGAGCTCTTCCACCAAAAAATAGCAGCGGACTTGCTGGAGTGGGGGCGCGGTCTGGTGCAGTGCCCCGCTTGTGAAGTACCTCATCTGGGCAGTGAGCTCACCGTTCGGGAGTGGCGCTGCGACGGGTTCGACCACAGAGAGTTTCGTTGCCCCGCGAATCAGGTGGTGTTCGTGACGGGACAAGGTAATAGTGGTGAGCTCGACAGCCTTGGCGATCCGTTGCCGCTGCCCGATCCGCCATTTGGTCGCTACCTCTACCCAGCCAAGCACAAAAATCAGGTATACCAAGCTAAATGACTATCCGTGCCCTCTTCTTCGGCCACTACCGTGATATCGTCCCCTCGGGTGAGTGGGAGCTGACTCTCGACGCGCCCGCGACGGTCGCCGATGCCGCTACCGCGCTGGCGGCGTCGGAGCCACGCCTCGCGGATCTTCTCAGCCGCACACGTGTGGCCGTGGGGGCGGACTTTGCGACCGCCGAAACTCCCCTCAAAGACGGCGACGAGCTGGCATTCTTGCCCCCGATGAGCGGAGGGTAGGCAGGCTTTATGGTGCTTTTAACGACTGAGCCGCTTCAGCCGCAGCAGGCGGTGGATGCGGTGATGACCGACTCCGACGGCGCGTATGTGCAGTTTGTGGGCGTGGTGCGAGATCACTCGAAGGGCCGAAACGTGACGGGGCTTGAGTACCAGGTCTATGCCCCGATGGCGACCGCCCAGATGGAGAAGCTGGTGGTGGAGGTTCAGACGCGCTGGGGGCTGGCCTGCGCGATTCTCCACCGCTACGGCTTTATCCCGGTCGGGGAAATTGCTGTCGTCGTCTGCGTCGCAAGCTCGCATCGGGCGGAGGCGTTTGAGGCGTGCCGCTGGGCCATTGACACGCTCAAGGCCGATGTGCCGATCTGGAAGAAGGAGTTCTGCCCCGACGGGACGTTCTGGATCGAGGGCGACGAGGCGATCTCCGCCCAATGAGCCTTGTTACCATTCGTCCCATGGTGGGCACGGATATCGAGACCGTCGCGCGAATTGAACGGCAGTCGTTTACCAGTAACTGGACCACATCGGCGTGGATCAACGAGCTGTCGAACCCCTTTGCGATCTATCTAGTGGCGGAGCTAGAAAGCCAGGTGGTGGGGCACTGCGGCTTTCACTTGGTCATGGACGAGGCCCATATCACCACGCTCGCGGTCGCGGAGGCCTGGCGCAACCAGAAGCTCGGGGAGCGACTTTTGGTGGGTTTGCTGGAAGCGGCACAAGCGCGTGGCGCAACGTCGGCGACCCTAGAAGTGCGCCGTAGCAATGCGCCTGCGCAGCATCTCTACAAAAAATACAACTTTGCCTGGGAAGGCACCCGCAAGGGCTACTACGACGGCGAGGACGGCGACATTCTCTGGGTGCGCCACATGGAAGACCAAACCTGGAAAAAACGCTTCACCGAGAACCGAACACGGCTAATGGCATCATCCGCAAGTTAAAGGTCGCGACACCTTCCGTGCGTTTGTAGAGCTTCTCCGCATGACAGCTCTGGCACCGGGCTAGCTTGCCATGCTCCAGAATGCGCTCCGCTTTGCCGTCGAGCACTAGAAATTCCCAGTCATAGCAGGCGGGGTTGTAGCCTTTTTCGCGCTTCACCATCGCCGTGAGCAGCTCCGGTGTCCCTGTGCCTTTGGGATTATCAAGCTTCTCTTTCACCAAGACCGTGCCCACAGGAAAAGAAGGGAGCTTCGGAAAGAACTTCTCCTCGTACTGACCATAGAGCTTCCAGTAGGCACGGTAGTTCTTTTTCTCAAGCTGCCTTAGTTTTGCTTCGTAGGTCTTCAAGGCCTGGGTGTAGCGCCCCGCCAGCGCTTGGCCCGTGGGGTTTACGTAGACCTGAGCGTAGTGGTGAAAGTGCGGGTCGGAGTCAAATTTTGCCTGCTCCTCGGGTGTAAGGTTCCCACAGAGCCTGAGGACATTTCCCTCCATTAGGAAAGGTTGCTTAAGTAGCGCCTTGCCGCTACGATAGCCCTTCGCAGGGTTAGGAGTGTTCTGTGCGAGCAAGGGGAGGGCTAGTGCCAGCAGTGGCACTAGCCCCCAGATTCGTTTTCGGTTCATGCCCCTACTTTACCGACTTTTGCCAGGTAATGCTTTCCTTGAGATAGTCCCGGAGCTTCTCGAACTCCTCAACGCCCACCAGAGTCACTTTGAGCTGGCGGTTGGCGACGGCAAACG
>NZ_JANNYP010000666.1:0-2322 GCF_031410135.1 Armatimonas sp.
CCAGTAGGCTGGGGTCTTCCACCACGCGAGACTCCGAGACACCCATCAGGTAGCCCGCTAGTCCGGTGTCGGTTAAGAGAATCTTAGGCGTTTTGAGAAGGCGTGTGCCCAGATTGTTGCTCCAGGCAGGAAGGAGCTTCACCAGATAGATTGCCTCCAGAAGTGCCATATAGCGCTGGAGGGTGGTGTAGGGCAGCGGAAGCGTTCGTGACAGATCAGCAAGATTAAGCAAAGAAGCTGAGCGGGTGGCAAGCAGGCTCATCAGACGTGGCATCTGGGTTAGCCCCTCGATATTGGCAAGATCCCGCACATCGCGCTGGAGGATGGTTGTCAGGTACGAGGAGTACCAGTCTTGGCGGCGACTTGTGCTTCGGGTGAGTGCTTCCGGGTAACCGCCTGCCAAAACGCGAGCCACGACATCAGCCCGATCCATCGCCTCGGTACGCGCTGGCAAGCTTCCCAGAGGAGTATCGGAGAAAAGCATATCAACGATGCTGGATGTGGTGCCTCCTAGCTCCGCCTGAGAGAGCGGCCAGAGCGTGAGAATCTCGACACGGCCCGCGAGCGACTCTGATACCTTGGGAAGCACGAGGACATTGGCGGAGCCTGTGAGTAGGAAGCGCCCCGGCCTACGATCTCGATCCACGCTGGCCTTGATGGCGGGGAGAAGCTCTGGGGCGTGTTGTACCTCGTCCACAATCACCGGCTCGCCACTGGCTGCCAGAGTCGCTAGAAACCCGGCAGGGTCGGCTTTAGCAGCGGAGAGTACTTCCAGATCGTCGAGGGTGACGTAGCGGCCAGGGAAGTCTTTGGGCGCGAAGGCGAGGTCCCGAGCCAGGGTTGTCTTTCCCGTTTGTCGCGCTCCGGTAAGTAGGACAACAGGGGTATCGCTGAGAGCCTCTTTGAGGTGCGGGGTTATATTTCGCTGATGCATGATTGAGTTCTCTGGTGTCTGGTTAGATTCTATTCTCTATATGGTGATATATTACCCATTACATGGTGAATTTACAAGAGGGTATTATAGTCCTCGCCAAAAAGGCTGATCGGATGAGAAAACGCCCCACTCATCTACTCGATTGGGTTAGTCCGGCATCTCCGTAGAAGGGGTACAGCAACGATTCCTTCATTTTTGGGCCATAAGGCTGATTCCCCCTCGTGAAAATGTCTATACTGATGCCGTTCCAGGGTGGCCAAAAACCTCCAGAGATTTTGGTGAGTGTTTGCCCAGCCTCCCCATCGTCAGTCTGACTCTCCAGTCGCATGACCAAAAAGTATAGTTTTTGGTTGCCTAATGCCGCCTTTAGCAAGGTTTGACTGAGAATGCACTATCGGTTTTGCTTGTGGCCCGAAAATGAAGGAATCGTTGTCGTACCCCTAGAAGCGGCCATCAAGACCTACCGATCAACCTTTTTGGCGAGGACTATAGCGCGACGTTTTTCCAGGAAGCGGTGAGTGGCAATCAGAGACCCAAGGACAAAACATGTAGCAATGAAAACAGATGTTTTTTTTATGCCTCTCACGGGAAAAGATGGTCAGTTACTGAGGTGATAGTTTCCTGAAAATAGGCATATTCCCAATCAAGAAAATGCGCTATTTCAGGAAACTAGAAGAGGTATGCTAGAGCTGATCCGGGTCTAAATTCTGCTGCTCTAAAGTTCCCACTAGCACAGAATCCAGAGTTCCACCATCCAAGCGATCTAGCTCGCCGTTGAGAAGTCCTCGGAGTCCTGCGCCGATTTGTGCCCAGTACACCCCAAGAACGCCATCTTCTCCAATGCGGCTTTCATACTGCTGTTCGTGGCTGTCCGCATAACGGAGCCAGCCGGAAAGCATCTCAACAAACGCTTTCTCGAATTCTGACTTTGGTGAAGTGATTGCGCTGAAGTGTCTGGTCTGCCAGCCCGAAGAATTCGAGAGCTGCCGAGGCATTTTGAAGAGTTTGTTTCTGCATTGTGTGTTTTTGTTTCTGCATTGTGTGTTCATATTTCCTTTCCTATAAAGGGTAAAAGTTATATTTAACTTATACGTATTAAATAGGTATAAGTCAATACAAAAAGTTATTTTTTAGGTATTTTATGCAGAATTAATACTGCAAGGTTTCTTCGCTTGTGCTAAGATTTTTGTGATGAAAACTGAACACGATGACAATCGAGAAAGTCCCGATTCCGGAGAGGCAAGAGTACGACGAAAGCCGGGGCCCGTGCCTGGGCCACCGACCCGCAAATATAATCTCCTGCCTCTCCGGAATCGGGACTTTCTCGATTGTCATCGTGTTCAGTTTTCATCACAAAAATCTTAGCACAAGCGAAGAAACCTTGCAGT
>NZ_JANNYP010000667.1:0-6586 GCF_031410135.1 Armatimonas sp.
CGCGCGACCAGACCAGCAGCATGACCAGTGCCGCGACTCCCAGCAAGGCCCCCAAGCCATGCGAGAGTCCGGAGAACGGGTCTTTTAGTTTCATAGATTTATGAGATCACAACTTCGCTAACGAAGCAAGTCCTTGAGCCAGCCGAAGAGATCAAAGCGGCCTCCGCGTGCGGTCTGAGTTGCCTTTGGTTTAGGCGGTGCAGGAGGCTGGCCCAGTGTAGGCTCGTCTAAAAAGCTACGGCGGTAGGCAAGCTCGGTGACAATGGGCTTCTCGTACTTGGCAACATCAGCGAGGTTGGTGAGCTTGTTGGCGATCATGGTCTTGGCGATCACATCCACAAATGGGCGGATATTGCCCGTGTTGATCTTGCGGTCGAGCAGTGTCGCCAGGCCCGCCTCGCTCTTGACCACATCGCCCACTTTTCCGGCAAGCTTGGTACCATCGGCAAGCGTCACCGTGATCGGGTCATTCTCCGGCCAGTACGAGGCTTTTGCCTGCTTGATCTGTGCCACCCGGTACGCCGCGCTACGACGGCCCGCGCGCTGCCAGATAGCCGTGAGGCGCTTGTCCTCGATAATTTTATCCACAGCCTCTTTGCCAGAGAGCTCCGCGCCTGTTACCGGATCAATCACGGTCAGTGTACGGTCGGTTTGAATGTCTAGACCAAACTGCCGGAAGTCCTGCTGAAATGCCGCCGGGTTCTCTTTCTTCTCCAGTGCCAGTGCCTTGCAGAGATCCTGCTCCCCGCTCCCATCGGCCATGGTCACAAACTGAATAAAGCCTACCGAGACATAGCCCGTATCGTAGGTCTGGGTGGTCTCAAAGCCGCCTTCCAGAGCACTCACCTGCGAGAAACACTTGCGCTCGGTTGGGGAGAAGCCTGCTTCGTTGAAGAGGACAGTCAGCTCGTTCTCGGGAATGTCTTTGACCCGCTTGCCATACGAGACCACGCCTCGTGCAAACCGGTAGTAGGCGAAGCGGTCTTTGTCGAAGCGCACATTGTCGCGGTAGACATACGGCTCGTCGTTTTCGTCGAAGCGCACCGTGTACTGGAGCGGAGTTACAGCGCTCTGAAACGCCGCCGGAGGGTTGCCTACCGCGCTCAGCAGTGCCGCCGGAGCCGAGCCGGGATAGGATGGGGAAGTTGCCTGCGGCGGGAGGGGCGCAGGGCCCTTAGGGACAACAGCTACCTGAGTCGTTCCATTGGCGGCATCGGCGAGCTTCTGGGCCTGGAACTTATCCCAGGCAATCTTGGCCTCGATCCAGCTCTCCCACTCGGGAACTCCCCCCTTCACTACCTGGCTAGGCGGGATCTTCTTGCCCCCCGCGACGGCACGCTGGTAGGCTAAAAACCAGGTCGAGCCCTCGGGGGTGAGACGCACAGCCCACGGCCCTGGTTTGCCCGGTGCCACGGGAGCCACCTCAACCGTGTAGCGCCCTGGGGCATTCCAGAACTCCACCAGTGCCTTGCGCTCCGCCTCAGTGAAGAGGGGCAGCGGCTGGGCAGCCTGGGTCTTGTGCACCATCGCGCCACCAAGCGTGGCCGCAGTTAAAACAAGGGAAATCGGAATTATGGGTCTCATAACAGTCCTCCAGTATACCGTAATTATGCGTAGGTGAGTTCCCGATCTGTAGCACTCTGCAACCTTTATCCATCTCCCGTGTCGAAAAGAGCGGAGGTTACCCCATGCGTTTTCTTCTGATCCCGACAGCCGCCGTGGTCTGCTGCCTGAGCACAGGCTGTTCCAACGACACCAGCCGTGCCCGCGAGTCTGCCCGCCTCTTTCTCTCCGCGTTGAGCCGGGGAGATGCCAACGAGGCACAAAAATTCACCACTATGGCCGCGCGTCCCTATGTTGCAAAAATCACTCCGGAGAGCACGACCTCCAAAGCGGGCTTCACGCTGGGCGACACTGTCGTAATCAAAGACAACAGCGCCGAAGTTCCGGCTCAGTTTCAGGGGGATGACTCCAAGCCCTACCCGGGCACGGTGTTTCTTCGGAAAGAAGAGAACGAGTGGCGGGTCTGGGCACTGCGCATCAAGCTCCCCAGCGGCTACGAGCTCATGATGGACCTTGAGCACCCGGAGCGCATGGTGGGTGAGCTGCTCGGTGCCGCCACCGGGGAGTTTTGGAAAAACAGCGAAAAAGCAGGCCGACAGCTCGGCGAGGCACTCGGTGGATTTATGAAGGGCTTTAGCGAGGGGCTGGAGAAGACTGCACCAAAAGCGGCTCCGGCATGTGGTGCTCTGTCGCCGCCTGTCATTCGGTAGCTAGGGACGCTTCGCACGAATATCGTAGGTCCAGAGGCAGTTTTCCTCGCGGAGATAGAGCCGTCCCTGTGAAATCACGGGATAGGCCCAGGCACCTGGTTTTCCACGCGGCGGGAGGGCAGGCGGCGTGAAGCGCCCCTTCTCTTTGTAGCCCGCCGGGGTGGCCTCCGCGAGAGCCATGGTGCTATCGCCGCCTCTCAGGTAGAAATGGCCGTCGGCATAGGCCACGGAAGCTCCACTGGGCAAACGCTTGTCCCATACCAACCGGCCGCTCGCATACTCTAGGCACATGAAAATCGCGCTGTCATTGTTTCCGTAGAGATAGTCGCCGACCTTGACACTACCTCCTAGGGCATTGGGAACCTTAAGCTTGTTGTAAAGCGTCTCGACCTCGTACGAGCCAGCACTTGCCTTGATGCGCGCCACGCCGCCGCCGGCCCCCGCCGCGCTGTAGATCAGGTCACCTGAGACGATCGGGGTCGGGGCATTAACACCGTAATCCTTAGCACGGGTCTTGTCGTAGCGCCAGAGAAGCTTTCCCGTGGCCGCGTCCACGCCTACCAAGCCAAGGCTCAGAAACTCAACATACTGCCGAACACCCCCCACCTCCATCACCACGGCGGAGGCATAGCTGGCGGCATCTCCCTCGGGCAGGGCCGATTTCCAGACAAGCGCCCCCGTCGTTTTCTCCAGTGCGATAATGGTGGCGCTGGCTCCTCCAGGGGCGACAATGACTTTATTGCCATCTACCAGCGGCGACTCCGCGTAGGCCCAGATGCCAGGCTTACCCTCAAAATCCATGCGCAGGCTCTTCTTCCAGAGAGGCTTGCCGGTCTGAGTGTCCAGGCAGACCAAATCGCCATCGGAGCCCAGCGCATAGAGCCGCTTGCCCTCCACCGTCGGGGTTGAGCGTGCCCCAGGATAGCTCGGCTGCTGATCCGGGTTACCCACTTTACCGATTCGGGTAGACCAGAGCCGCTTGCCATTTAAGACGCTATAGGCTCGAACAAATTCACTCTCCATCCCCTCATTGCTGAGCACGTAGAGAGTGTTCCCTACAACCGCCGGTGTCGAGTACCCTGAGCCAATATCTTTGAGCTGCCAGAGAAGCGTCGGCCCCGCAGGTTTCCACTCCTTGAGCAGCCCCGTCTCCTGCGAGTGTCCATCACGTTTTGGCCCGCGCCACTGTGCCCAGTCATCTACGGTTCTCATGCCTAGATTTTACCGCCTCTACGTACTTAGCGAACCATCCGGAGAAATTCTAGGGGCACTTTGGCCAAAATCCGCCTGGGAGAGCGCCTTGAGTACAACAACTGCACGCTTCTTCGGGTCGGGCTGCGGCCCTCCTGGCGAGCGCTGCACCATCGGGTGAACCTGGCCTTTGATAAACTTTCCGTTATCATCCAGCGTGACACTCAGAACGCACGTCACTCCCATCGGGCCGCCTAGGCTCATCCGTCCGTAGGTGGCGAAGTTGCCCAGCGAGTAGGCGATCAGGTGTCCTTTGTAGAGCTCCATCCCGCGCAGAACATGTGGCCCATGTCCGATCACCAGGCAAGCTCCGGCATCTATCACCGCATGAGCAAACTTTCGCAAGTCTCCCCGCGACTCGCCGTAGAAGCTCTCGCCGCCTCGCGGGACATGCTGGTGCGCCGCCCCTTCGGCTCCTCCGTGAAACGAGACCACTACCCGAGCCCCCGTCTTTTTCGCCTGCGCTACCAGACGCTGTGCTTGGGCAATATTATTCAGATTGGGCGAGGTGTTGTTGGTGGCAAAACCGAGAAAGGCAACTCCCTTCACCAGAGCTGCCGTGCTACTTGACCCCGTCGCCGCGATCCCAAGCTTCGCCAGCGTTTTCAGAGTCTGGCTACGGCCTATCGCCTGAAAATCACTCGCATGGTTATTAGCCACCGAGAGCACGTCAAAGCTTGCTTCTTTGAGCCACTTTCCATAGCGCGTCGGGGTGCGGAAGGCAAAGCTATGCGCCGCGTTGGCCTTGCCCGGTGTCACGGTGCCGCCGTCACAGAGCGGGCCTTCTAGGTTTCCAAAAGCGATATCGGCGGCTTTAAGAAGCGAGGCGGCGGGCAGCAAGAGATTCTTGCCCGACAGCTTTGGCGAAGGCCAGTCGCTCCCGAGCATGATGTCTCCTACCGCGACAATCGTGAGGTGCATACGCTTAATTTTCCTTCTTCACTTGAAACGGGAAGTTGGCCGTGGCCGCTCCCCCATGGCTATCACGAGCATAGACAAAGAGCCGGTAGGCTCCCGGCTGAGTCGGTGCCGACAGAGTAAATGGCTTGCCTGGCTCTCCAGGGAACTCGGTCAGCCAGGTATTGTTCTCCAGACGCAGCTCCCACCGCACCCGCACCGACCCCGAGGCCCGGAGAGTGAGTGTGGCAGAGAGCGTCGAGCCCGGCGCGATCGTCTTGCCGTCTGCGGCACTTGTCAGGCTGATCAGCTCAGGACAGGGCTTTGCGACCGGCTTGCCTGTCCATGCACGCGAGAGTGCGTCCACCATGGCAAGCTTCTCACCGGTCTTGGGCAGAAACATCCCAAACCAGGTCGGGGTTCCCTCCAGCTTATCGCCCCACAAAAAGACATAGCTCCCCAGACAGCTCGGCCGCCCTACCACCGCCTTGGCATAGGTCTCCGCGTAGCGCTTGGCTTTCTGCGTGCTCGTTTCTTCTCGCGGCGCCCCCCACTCCGTCTTGCCCACCTCCCACGGCCCCAGTGGTCCGAACTCGGTGATGACATAGGGCTTAGTCCAGCCCGCTTTTTTCAGGCGCTCGGGCAGGCTCGCAGCGCCGCCGTAGGCATTGATTCCCAGGATATCCACCGAGGGCGCGAACTTCTGAATCTGCGCGAGCTTTTTATCGCTGATCTCCGCGACAACGGTCATCACGGGATGATCCGGGTCGGTCTTATGAACATACTGCGCGGCGGCCTCGACAGATTTCCACATCAGCTCGGCCTCGGTATCGTCAAGCCCGACCTCCATCTCGTTACCCAGGGCCCAGCAGAGCAGCGCGGGGTGGTCTTTGTAGCGAGACACATGACCACAGATCGCATCAAACTGCCCAGTCACCGCTTTGGAGTCGGCGTAGCGGAAGCCATGCTCTTTGTGGCCCAGCCAGATCCCCACCGTGGCAGTCAGCCCCAGGCGCTGGCACTTGTCCAGCATCCCTCCGACATCGTCGGCTCCCCACGTGCGAATCGAGTTCCCCCCCAGAGTGGCAAGCTGCTCCAGAGAGTTTGCTCCCCCGGCACCACGAATGAGATAGGGCATGCGGCCGCGCATCAGTCGCCAGCCTGCTGTTGTCTTCTCAATGGTTGTCTTCATTTTAGCCTCACCGTATGGCAGTTTACGGGTAGCCCCGTCGCATTGTTGAACTCAGCGGCGGCTTCGACGGCTTTGACCGCCAGCGCTTCCGCCGTGAGCTCAGAATCATCATAGAGCGCCCACAGGGCACCGAGGGCGTACTCGGCTCCGCTGCCATAGGCATAGAAGCGCGTAAACTCCTGCACCAGCCGGTGGGAGCCCACCCCAAAAATTCCCGACGGGCTAGCGATGAGTACATTGAAGCGCGTGGACTCCACGGAGTCGCCGTCGTCCTCGTTGGGATTGAGATAGTAGCGGTCTTTGCAGGCGGCGTGGAGCGCCAGCCAGGTTACAAAAATATCGTCGGGATTGGCGAGATGAGGCGGCGTCTTGAGGCTATCAAAGTAGTTCTTGAGCATATGCCCCGCGCTCGACGGCCCACAAAAGGCGATAAAGCCCGCCCCGACGGGCAGCACTTTCTGAGGGTTGGCAATATAGGCCGCACTCTCCCGCTGGGTCCCCCACGACGTGAGCGTGTCGGCAGCAATCGCCGCCTGCTCGCCCTTACGTACCACGACTATCGTCGACATACGGGCATTGTACTCGAAACTCGAAACAGAACCTACAGGGGCACTAAATCCGTGACAGTCAGACTGTACTCCTCATCCGCGATGACACGACTGTGGTCAATAAAGACACTGCGCGGCCAGCCATCTAAGCTGAAATCCATGTCTACCTGATCGGCTTTACGGGTCAGCGCCTCACCGATAACATCTAGAGTTTTCTCTACCGTATCATAGGCCTTCAGGTGCTCTGGGGAGTTAATCGCCACTCCATTTTGCACCGTGATCGTCACGGGCCGGGTGTACTCCTCCGTGCAAAAACAATTTTTCCGGAGCGTGAACTTGTAGGAGCGCAACTTCTTCGCCGTCCAGTTTGATCGCGCAAGAGATAGCTGCTGCTCCTGGGTCGTCAAGGAGGTATTGCCTCCACA
>NZ_JANNYP010000668.1:0-5666 GCF_031410135.1 Armatimonas sp.
GTGGTGAGCGCGGGCGCTTGGCCAGCTCGCGATGTCCAGATACAGCTCAGGTCGCCATGCCGCTGCCGCCACCCGCCAGACCTCGGGGAAGCGCAGGTCGTAGCAGATAAACGGAGTGACGCGAATCTCCGCCCAGGAAAAAACGACCTGTTGCTTGCCGGGTGCGTAGGTCTCACCCCCTACGATAAACGGCTTGATCTTGGTGTAGTCCGCGATACGGGTGCCGTTGGGCGCGAAGACAAGGGCACGATTGTGCCCGTTGATCGCCACGCCGCCCACCAGAGTGACTTGCCAGCGCTGAGCAAGCTGTTGCAAGAAACTCGCGATAGGGCCACCTTCCGGCTCCGTCGCCTCAATACTCATCGAGAAGCCCGTGGCAAACATCTCGGGTAACACGACGAGCGTATTGGGCTCAGGCTTTGCCTCGGCGAGAAGCTGCTCCACTTTCGCAAAGTTGGCCTGCGGGTCTTCCCAAGCAATATCAAGCTGAAGGGCAAGTATTTTCATTGCCACGTTTTGCTAGGGGCATCGTTCGTTAAGAGAGCATTATAAACATCGAGTACGGGGTCATCCCACACACGGGAGAGGGCGAGCACCCGACTGCGAATCTCTGCCGCACAGCGCTCGTCCAGACCAAGTTTTTGTCGTTCGATTCCTGGAGAATCCTTCGTTTTTGTGAGTTTGGAGGCAGGCTCTGTCATGGCTTAGTATATCGCTTCCTAGGAGGCTTCTTCTTGAACATCATAAGCCCCGCCGTGCTTGATGTGGTCAAACTGGTCGTCTGGGATGACTTTGATATTGGTATGGAGCGCTTTGTTCTCGAAGAAGCTCCGGCTGCGCTCGGGGATCTCGATACTGTCGCAGTCCGCGTACCAGCCGCACCAGTGGATCATGGCGATCATGGGGCGGGGCTGCTGCGTTCGATTAGGCATTCCGGCGTGCCACAGCCGAATGTCACGGATCACCACGGAGCCGCGCTTGACTGTCGGCTGGATCGGGGGGCGCTTTTCACGCCAAGCCGCCAGGTGCTCGTCTGAGACTCTTGCGGAGCCGTCGCCGTGGAAGTAGTGAGTATCTAAGTGAGTGCCGGGCCAGAGCTGGGTTGCGCCATTTTCTGGCCCCATGTCTACCACAGGCACGTTGATGACAATACCAAAGCTAGGTGTCGCGTGCTCTAGTCCCTGCCAGAGCTGCGCGACATCGGGGTGCACGGGCTGGAAGTGCTCGCCGGGGAGCGCGGTGTTGCCGGAGTAGAAGTTGTTTTTGACGCCCGGCCCCAGAATGGCTTTTGTCACCGCGATGATCTACACTTTGAAGAGAATGTCCTCAAAGAGATAGGGAGCAAACGGCGGAGGGGCTTGCTGGATATTGCCCTTGTTGAAGTTAAACGGGACATCGGGGCGCTTGAGGATCGCGTCCACATCCGCCAGCATCTTCTCGCAGAGCACCTCGCAGTGCGCGGGATCTAGTACGTCTTCTAGCACGACGAAACCGTCGCTGTTAAAATCATCAAGCGTCTTTTGCATCAAGCGTTCCTTAAGAGGGAGGCAATGGCCTGCGCGAGCCGCGTGTGTGCCTCCGCCTCGACGTGAACGCCATCGAGCAGGCTGACACTAATCACGGAACCGGCGTTGAGAAACTCCCAGCCGCGGGCCTCCGCTACCTCAAGGTAGAGCGGGGCGAGGGCACGGGAGAAGCTCACGGCACGCGCTTCGTCAAACTCTGGGTAGGCGATGGGGAGGCGCAGCGGGGGCGGGGCGATCAGGAGTACTTTTGCTCCTTGGGCAGCTCCCATCTTCCCGATACTCTCGACGGCATCAGCGGCCTCGTCGGGCGTGTGAGGAAAGCGCGACTTGGCATCGTTGGTTCCGAGCATCACGATCAGCCACTCGAAAGGCCGGTGCGTGTCACAGACCATCGGGAACGTCGCCTTGCCGTTGCGCATGAGAACGAGCGCGTCGTCAAAGCCTGTGGTGCGATTTGACAAACCCTCTTCCAGCACCCGCCAGCTCTCTCCGAGGAGGCACTGCAAGACGCCTGTCCAGCGCGTCTGATCATCGAGGCGGGTGATATCAATCGGGCTTGCGCCCCAGGTGTTCGAGTCGCCGTAGCAGAGCACCGACTTCATGGCTACAGCACGCGTGAGAGAATCGTGAGCGTCTTTTCGTCGAGCTTTCGGTAGTCGGGAATGTTGTAGCGGCTGCCCGTGCGATCCGTGAGGAGCACGCGCCCCCCCCCGACTTCCTGAATCGAGTCCTTGAGGTTCTGCACCGAGAACTTGCGCTCACCTTTGTCTGTCTCTACTTCGAAGTTCACGGTGTCGTACTCTTTCTTGACCTTGGTGACTTTGAGAATCGTTGGGACAAAGTAGCGCCGTGCCAGCTCCTCGTCTAAGATCTTGTGCGACTCCGCGTCGAGGCCCTTCACGGTCTCCAGCATCCCGACATCTTTATCTTTGGCATCACGTAGCCCAATGTACTGATCTTGCAGCGAGAGGGGAAACGCCCGCGCGATCTGGCAGACCAGCACGGTGCGCTCGTAGCCGATCTTAGGGTCGGCAATCGTGGCCCGAACGGCGCTGCCCCCCGTGCGAAAGAGTGTCACGGTTGCTGGGTCAAGAAAGATAAGGTCAAAGTCGGTGTTTTCGCTTGTTTGCATTCTAATCCTCCAAGACTATGTTTTCGGCCTTGAGCTTGTTGACTTCAAGCTGCATCTCGACGAGCTTTCTAAAGATGCCGTTATCTTTCTCCATCAGCTCGGCGTGGGTGCCCATCTCGGCGACGCGGCCTTTCTCGATGACGACGAGTCGGTCGGCGTTGCGGAGTGTGCTCAGGCGGTGGGCGATGGCGAACGTGGTTCGGCCCGCGATGAGGCGCTGGATGGCTTCTTGAATTTGCTTCTCGGTCTCGGTGTCTACGGAGGCGGTGGCTTCGTCGAGGATCAGCACTTTGGGGTCGTGGAGAATGGCGCGTGCGATGCTAATTCTTTGGCGCTCGCCGCCGGAGAGCCGTGCGCCGCGCTCGCCCACTAAAGAGTCGTAGCCGTCGGGGAAGCGCAGGATGAAGTCGTGGGCGTTGGCGGCTTTTGCGGCGCGCATGATCTGCTCACGGGTGGCGTCGGCCTTGCCATAGGCGATGTTCTCGGAGATCGTGCCGGGAAAGAGAAAGGGCTCCTGGAGGACAATGCCCATCTGGCTGCGCAGGTCCTGAAGCTTGACTTTCTTCATCTCGACGCCGTCAATTAAGATGCGGCCCTCGCTGGGGTCGTAGAAGCGCGAGATGAGGTTGATGATGGTGGACTTGCCCGCACCGGAGTGTCCCACGAGGCCGATCATCTCGCCAGGCATGACGTGCAGATCCACGTTCTCCAAAACCCGCCGCGCTTTGTCGTAGCCGAAGCTGACGTTCTCGAAGAGCAACTCGCCCTTCATGTTGGGCATCGCGACCGAGTCCGACGTATCCGCGACATCGGGCTGGGTGTCCATGACCTCGAAGACACGCTCGGCGCTGGTCAAGACGCGTCCCAGCCAGTCTGCGATTCGGGTCATGCCCTGGAGCGGGCCGTAGAGCTGCCCGAGATAGTAGAAGAACATGTTGAGCGTGCCAAAGGTGATCTCGCCCCCGATGACCTGCTTGCCTCCGACGTACCAGACGATAAACCCGCCGCTGGTCATGAGAAAACCCAGAATGGGAAGAAGTGTCGCCCACCAGTTTTCTAGGTCTAAGTTCGCGTGGTAGAGAGCACCCACTTTGCTGTTAAAGCGCGCCATCTCCCGCTCTTCTTGGGCGAAGGCTTTGACGACGCGGGTGCCGTTGAGCGCGACGGCGATGCTGGCCGTCATGGAGGAGCGCAGGTTCCAGAGCTTCTCAAGCCGCCCCCACAAAAACTTCCAGATCTTGCTCGTGCCAAAGACCACCAAAGGAATCGGGATCATCACCAAAAGGGCGAGCTTCCAGTTCTCGCGAAAGACGATAATGAGGGTTCCGATGAGCATGAGGCCATTGACAACAAACATCTGGAGTCCGTCTACGAGAAAGTTGTTGAGCTCGTTGACATCGGAGGTAACGCGGTTGAGGAGCGCACCGGACTGCCGCTTGTCGTAGTACGAGAGCCCGAGTTTTTGGAGCGTGGCGTAGGTCTCGGTGCGGATCTGGCGCGTCATGGTGAGCGAGAGGTAGGCCGTCAGACGGGAGCGGAAGATACCCATCACGAGGCCCAGCACGCCCGCACCGATCATCACGAGCACCCAGTAGATCAGTCTGTCGGTTCGTACTGCCGCCGCGATCTGCGTTGTGGGCACCAGAACATCATCGGTGAGGTTCTTAACGATAATGCCGGGCAGGAGCTGGAGCGCCGTTACCGCGAGCATCAGCACCGTCACGACAATCGCCTGCCACTTGTAGCCTTTGGCGTAGCCCAAGAGCCGCGTAAACGTCGCGCGCTTGTCAAAACAGTGGCGGCAGACATCCGAGTCCTTGGGCAGAGCGCGGCTACACTTGGGGCAGAGTTTTTCGACTTCCTCCAGCTCCGCGTCGGGCAGCTCGCGGCCTTTTGCGATGGCCTCCATGACGCGAGCAACCCCGGCCATGCGCCCGCCGAGCGGCGTGGTGTAGCGTGCCAGCTCGATCACGTCCGAGCCCTTTGACACCGTGAGTGCCCCGCCCCCGACAAGCGATTCGGTCTTCGCGCCGGTGATCTCGCTGACGAGAACTGCGAGGTCCAGGTGTGCTGCGGAAGCGCCATTGGGAGAGTAGACCCGGATCGCGTCCGCGTCCATCGTCACCCACCGCTCGCCAATCACGCCGCTAGTGTTGATGTCCGCCTTGACCGCGAGGGTGAGGGGATCTGTACCGTGGCCGTTCCGCTGGGCCTTGAGCGCCGCTTCCACGGAAGCGGGAAGCTCTTCGAGCATTGCCATAGGCGACATTCTACCCCCGCAAACGGTTTTTTGATAGGCTTTTATCGTTAATTTGGGGGATTTGTGAGATTTAAGTTTGCAAAATCGCAGGCTGGTCTCTTTAGCAGGTTTTATGTGTATAATGCCAGCAATCCCAGCGAGCACGGGTTCAAGGGCATCGGTCTCGACTCGGGGCACCCACGCGTTCCCCCGGATCTATGAAAAGGATAGATTTTATGCGTTTCTCGTTTCTCGCTGACACGCGGCACCCTGGCTGCACTGGCACTGCTTGGACTGGCCGGGCTTCCGCAAACCGCGCAGGCCACGATCACGACGTACACGAACCGGGCTAGTTTTCTGGCCGCATTACAGCCAGGCTTCTTTACCGATGATTTTGCAGGTGTTACGTTCGGTAGTATCTTTGCAGCCTCTGCAACGCGCTCTGGCAATGGTTTCTCCGTCACATACACGGCACCGCCATCGGGACTGTTCTCCAATACAGGAGCTATGTCTACCGCCGGCACCACCACTAACCTGGTAGCGACGGTTAGCAGCTCCCCTACACAGGTCTTCGCCTTCGGGGCGGATTTCTACTTGAGTAATGCTGGTGGCGATATCCAGGCTTTTCCAGGCAACTCTGTTACAGCCTTCGCTTCCAATGGAGTAGATCCAAACTCCCAACTTTCACAGTTGACAAACTCCCTGACGAACTTTTTCGGTTGGATCTCCACCACGCCTCTCGTCTCCGTCACGATGAATTCTGGAGGAA
>NZ_JANNYP010000669.1:0-2132 GCF_031410135.1 Armatimonas sp.
CCGCCAGGGCAAGCGTCTGGAGGCAATGCAGCTCTACAAGCTAGAAACCGGGGTTGATCTCAGACGGGCTCAGGCAGAGGTGGATAATCTGATACTCCAAGAAAGCCTCACCGAATGACTCTCTCCGAGCCTGAGGTAGTGCACACGATCCGCTACCTATCATCGGGGGCGGACAAGCCGGAGCGGCGCTTGCTGGAGGTTTCTCTGGTGCGCTACTCCTGGGAGAAGAAAACCGCGCCCTGCTTCTTGGTGACCGGCGACCTCCAAGGCCGCGAGCCGGGCAAGCGCAACCGCACCGAGGGCAGCCATCTCTTCTGCAACACTGACAGCCGCGCTCTGATTTTTGTCGGGTCAAACTAATGAACTCCTGCTTCCTCGCGAGCACGCACGAGTAAGTCGGTGAGTTCTAGCTCTTTTGCCCAGTCAGTCAGGTAGCTCTGATCGAGAGCCGCTTGTTGAATCCGAAAGATTCCTTGCACATCTCCCCATTGTTTTTCAGAGCGTTCGCCTGTTAAACGGTACCAGCGCAGCTTTTGCAAGATCATATCCTCCGGGCTAGTGACACAGACAAGTGGGGCTCCTTCACCGAGGAGTGGCAGACGGAGCCGACGCTCCATCTGTGAGTGCGCAAACGCAGTGTCAGGAGAGATAAAAAGATCCGCTTTGATCATCGTCGGCAAATGGATCACATTGGCAGAAGAATCATGCAGAATTGCCTCGCGTAGGAGATCCGCATCGGCATAGAACTCGTCGGCGAGTGCCTGTGTGAGTGCTTCTACCTGCGTTTCCATCAGGGCAACCACAAAGTCTACATCTTGCGTCGCCCGCTCAACGCCAACCACGGAACTCGCCACCGAGCCACCAACAAGATAGGCAATTCCCAATCGGTCGAATGTCTCGATCAGACGCTGGACAACTTGAAGCGGCTCCAGGAGCATGTGCTAGTAGCCTTCTTTATCGGGGTTCCAACCGAAAGCCTTCCGCATCAGCTCCGCGGGAATGCGGCGCGAAGCCACACGTAGCTGAAGCTCACGCTCGCTTGCATCGGGATGGCGGCGGCGCGTCTCCGCAAGAGCAAGCTGGTTCAGCATCGTGTTGAGCTCCCCCACACGCCGAAACCGCTCCGCGGGCGTGCGCTTGCGCAAGCCCGCTAGCCAGCGCTCCTCGATCTCCGGTGGTGTATCTTCCATCAGGGGTTTCATAATGATATTTTACCGTCTCTTCCTATCCGAGTTTTCCGGTACACTACTAAAATGGAAACGCGCTCAAAACTCTCCACAGGAATGATTCTGGGCATTGTCACGCTTACCATTAGACGTTATCCTGTTTCACCAAGGCTCTCCGGGCATCGGGACGGGTTGCCAAGGGTAGAGGCGTAAACGAAAGTTATGCAAGCCACAAGCGATCTCCATCACCTTGTCGGCCATACCCTCCCGAAGTAGACGAAGAGACTCGCGCACCGCACGGCAACGCTTCACGCTAGAGATGGCATGCTCGACATAGACTCGAGAACGACTTAGGGCTTTTCAGAAAATAACTTGTCTGTTCACAGTGCCTGCCATCATCTAAAATGGCTGGCAAAAATGGATAATTTAATCTTTGGCGACCTCTTACTATCTTGTTGAAGGCTTTCTCGAAGGGTGTCAACTCACGAGAGCGAGGTTTCTTGAAAGGCATCAGGGTTTCACAATCCACAATCTCAAATCCAAGAAAACCCAAGTCCTGCAAAACAAGGCTGTCTTCGGGCAGGTCATAGCCCACCGACTCGGCGATCTTGTTGTCGGGCATTGTTCCTTTGACCGTCTCGCTCAGATGCACAACCCGGCAGGTTGCATCGATCAGGATTGCGTTTTTGAGAGTGTGACGCTTCTTCTTTCCACTGTAAAGAGCGCGTTGACGCTCGTCGTTGACAGGTCTGGGAACGGGACGTTCCGTAACGTCCAGACAAAAAGGGGGCTGTTCTTGGCTTCGACACTGGCTTTTAACTCTTGCACCGTGCGGCTGGGAGCGTCGCCACTGTTGCGCAGAGTTTCCCTCAGAACAAGGACTAACGTCTGAAGCCAATCGTTGACTTTGGGCTGTGACATATCGAAAAGTGCTCCCATGACCTCCTGGATGAGGTTCTGTTTAAC
>NZ_JANNYP010000670.1:0-19172 GCF_031410135.1 Armatimonas sp.
CCCTCAGCGCACCACGAGCCTCGGTAGGTGAAGCGCAGGCCATTTGCCATCTCAAAGAGACACGTCGCCGATGCTGCACCTTTGTACCAGGACCACGCGGGGTTAAACTCCTCCGCATAGACAGAAACAGGGTCAGAGCCAGAGAGATAGCGTGCCTGGTCAAACGAATGGATGGCCATGTCAAGAAGCAAGACATGATCCATCTCATCACGAAAGCCCCCAAAGTGCGCTCCGATATAAAAATCGGCGTTCAGGATTCCCAGCGAGCCGCAAGTATTCTCGATTAGCCGACGATAAGCACGGATACGATTGTCATAGCGCCGCGACTGGCTGACCATGTAGAGCTTGCCGGCTTTTTCGCTCGCCGCGACCATCGCCCGAGCGGCCTCCATCGAGTGCGCCATCGGCTTCTCACCAATCACGGGAATCCCGTGGGCTAGTGCCGTGAGGGTCACATCATGGTGGGCCTCGGGGATAGTCACATCTACCACAAAGTCGGGCTGGGTTTCGGCGATGGCCTTCTCTAGCTCGATGCCAGTCCAGACCCCCGAAATTTCATGCTTTTCGGCAGCAGCAGCAGCGGCGCCTTCGCGAATATCCACCCAGCCCGCCAACATCACCTGATCGGAGTGGGCGACGAGGTTCTTGGCCCAGCCTTGTCCCATTCCCCCCGCCCCGACCAGCAGTGCGCGTCTCACGATTTCTTTTCCCAACCAAGGTTCGGATTGGTCTCAAACCAGCCCTGTGGTGCATGCGGACAGACCCGAATACCAAGTTCCGTGGTCGGTGCGGCCCACTTGCAAGCGTTGGCGATCACACGGCGAATCTCCGGCTGGAAGTAGATGGGATACGTCTCGTGGCCAGGCGAAAAATAGAAGACTTTGCCTCGTCCCCGGTTCCAACAGCAGCCGGAGCGGAAGACCTCGCCGCCACCATAGCTGGAGATAAAAACGAGCTCATCGGGCTGAGGAATGTCAAAGTACTCCCCGTACATCTCGGTGAGGGGCACAGTAAAGACGGGCGGGAGCCCCTCGGTGATAGGATGGCCGGGGCGCACCGTCCAGACCCGCTCGAAGTCGTCGTCGCGCCAGATCAGCCCACACGTCGTCCCCATGAGCTTGCGGAAGATTTTGGAGAAGTGGCCCGAGTGCAGGACAATCAGTCCCATGCCTTCGAGAACCCGCTTATGGACTTTCTCCACAATGGCATCGTCCACTTTGTCGTGGCCCATGTGTCCCCACCAGGTAAGGACATCCGTGCTCGCCAGGATCTCATCGGTGAGGCCATGCTCTGGCTGATCAAGAGTCGCGGTTCGCACGGTGGCACTCTCACCCAGTAGCTCACGCAGCCCCTCGGCAATCGCGTTGTGCATGCCATTAGGATAGACTTTCTGCACAGCTTCATGCTGCTTTTCATGGAGGTTTTCCCCCCAGACTGTAACAATCATTGTTGATCCTCCAAAAGCAAAAGCCCGACGCAGATGCGCCGGGCATGGGTTATTTCTTGTCTAGTAACGGACGAAGGGCTGTTCCCAGCCACCCTGTGAGGGCCGATTACGGTAGTCAATAAAAATTCCCGCCATGAGCATCAGCCAAACAAAGCCTAGCACCGCCCAGAGCCAAGTCAGCTTCGTGCTTCCTCGGACGTTCATGAAGTTGTAGACCACAAAACCCGCTTTGATCACCGCGACAATCATCGCCACCACAAAGTTCATCCCTACCCAGCGTGTTGCCGCACTGAGATCAATGTAATAGAGAACCACGGTGACGATCAGTAAGACGAAAAGTATCGCGTAAGTGAGCCAGTAGAGCGAGGGTTTCGGATGCTGGATAACCTCGACAGCAGGGTTCACAGGCCCGTGCCCGTGTCCATGATCGTCGTGTCCGTGTGCAATATCAGCCATCATCTTTCCTTTACGAGATTAGGTACATCAGCGGGAACAAGAAGATCCACACGATGTCCACAAAGTGCCAGTACAGGCCAATCATTTCCAGCGGCATGTAGTCGTCTACACAGGGGTGCTTGATCCAGTAGAAGAACATTAGCAGCACCATCATCGCAATCCCAATCGAGACGTGGATGCCATGAAGCCCTGTCATACAGAAGTAGATACTCATGAAGAGCCGGGCATGCTGCGCCTCTGCGTTATAGTGCGTGAAAGCGACATTAGGCACAGAAAAAGCAATCGTTCCATTGGGTATGGACGTTAGTCTCTGGTCCATTCCCGCCGTAAGCTTGGCAGTCTGTGTGGCTGGAATCTCTAGCCCCTCTTCGCTCAGCTTCGCGCCTGCCTTCTCGGCCTCTTTCATCGCTGTCCAGGCACGATTGGCGCGTGGATTCTCCGCATGACCGCCACTATCGTGACCGGCGTGCTCTGTCTTGAGAATATAGAGCGCACGGGCATAGTTGAAGTTGCGATCCGGGTAGAGACCTTCATGTAGCTTATTGGTGTACTCGAAGTACTTTACTACCATGAAGACCATCGCACAGGCTACCACTGTCCCAATCCAGAGGATCGTTTTAATCCGCTGGCCGATCTGGGCATTGTAGACCGCAAGCACCATAAAGAGCGAGCTCGTCAGCAGTACCGCTGTATTGATTGTCCCGAGCCAAGGAAAGCCGCCTTTCATCAAGCCCAGGAAGTTGTACTGGAGCAAGAACTGGTGCGCTTCCAAGTAGGTATCGAAGTACATAACTCGGTAGAGAGAGTACGCCAGAAACAGCCCTCCGAAGAACATGATCTCTGTTACCAGAAACGACCACATCCCTACCAGATAGCTCTCGTTTTGCTGGTGAATGTTCTCGTACTGCATCGAGACCCGCTGCCCAGCACCGTGCGAATGCTCAGCCCCTGCGTTAGGCTCTAGAGCGTGCAGACTCATACGTGGGTCTCCTCTCGGACGGGAGACGCATGCTGCGGATCCTTGTCATGATCATGGGCATGATCTAAGATATCGTGGGCAGGATGCTCTCCGTGGTACTCGTAAGCTTCCCACGTGACCACCGGGATCTCCAGGAAGTTGTGCGTAACAGGCGGAGAGGGAATCGTCCATTCCAGTCCAACCGCTCCCCAAGGGTTAGCAACGGCTTTCTCACCCTTAAACCAGGACCACAACAAGTAGCAGACCGGCATCATGAAGCCAATTCCAAGGACGGTGGAGCCTGCGGATGAGGCGACGTGCCAGATCTGGTACTCCGGTGCGTAGAAGTGGTAGCGGCGTGGCATTCCCAAGTAGCCCACAATAAACTGCGGGAAAAAGGTCATGTTAAAACCGACAAACTGGATGATCGCGGAGAGCTTTGCGGGAAACTCAGGGTAGAGGCGTCCTGTCATCTTGGGCCACCAGTAGTGCAAGCCGCCCATGAAGCCTAGCAAGGCCCCTCCCACCATCACATAATGGAAGTGCGCCACGACAAAATACGTCGCTGTCAGGTGTACATCTACAGCGATTGCCGCTAGGTACATGCCCGTCAGTCCACCGATAACAAAGAGACCGATAAAGCCTAGTGCAAAGATCATGTGGCTGGAGAGCTCAACACTCCCCTTGAAGATCGTCGCAATCCAGTTAAAGACTTTTACGGCAGAGGGCACGGCCACTAAAAACGAGATGATTGAGAAGACCATGCTCGAGTACATAGACTGAGCCGTCGCAAACATATGGTGGCCCCACACCACAAACCCGAAGGCTGCAATGGCCAGCGACGACATGGCAACAAACTCATAACCAAAGATTCGCTTTTTACAGTTGGTAGCGATGATCTCGTTGATGATTCCAAGGGCAGGAAGCATCATGATATAAACCGCAGGATGCGAGTAGAACCAGAACATGTGCTGGAACAAAACCGGATCGCCGCCCAGCTCGGGAGAGAATATTCCGAATCCTAGCGTTCGCTCTACCAGAACCACCAGAAGAGTTACTGCCACAACGGGCGTTCCCAGCATAATGATGACGGAGGTCGCATACATCGCCCACACAAAGAGCGGTAATCGAAACCAAGTCATTCCGGGGGCACGCATCTTGTGCACCGTGACAATAAAGTTCAGTCCTGTAAAGATGGAGGAGAATCCCCCGAGAAACACTCCCATCAGACAGAGAGCCACGTTTCCGTTGGCATAGATACTTGAGTAGGGCGTATAGAACGTCCAGCCCGTATCCACTCCTCCTGAAAAGAGAGAGATCAGAATACAGGTTCCACCCGCCATATAAACATACCAAGAGAGTAAGTTTAAGCGCGGGAAGGCCAGGTCGCGTGCCCCAATCATCAAAGGGAGGGCAAAGTTCGCCAAAATTGCCGGAACTGCCGGAATCAGAAACAAAAACACCATGATGATGCCGTGTGCCGAGAAAACTCGGTTGTAGGCATCACTGGAGAGAATCTGTCCCTTGGGCGCAGTCAGTTCCAGCCGAACCAGACCTGCAGCGAGTCCTCCTAGTAAGAAGAACATAGAGACGGAGAAGAGATACAGGAGCGCAATGCGCTTGTGGTCAACCGTCAGCAACCAGGACTTGATTGAGAAATCGGTGTTGATATAGTTTTCATTATCCACACCATAAGGGCTCTCCCCATGAGCAGCACGGGTATGACCGTGTGACACCACGGGGGCATCGTGACTATCTAAAGTACTCACGCTCATTGGTATTGTTCTCCTCCATACATATAACGAAACTGCTGATTATCGGTGCTGGCCGGGATGGATTCATCCGCAGGTGTGCCTCCATGAGGCTCCTCTTTGGTTCCAAGTGTCTTGACATAGGCATTGATTGCCACGACATCACCTTCTGCCAAGACACCTTTATAAGAAGGCATCCCTTGGGGCCAGCCTGCGAGAGCAAACTCATCAGGATAGAGGATAGCATTTCGCAAATACGCATCATCCGCCGTCACGATCTTACCGCTAGCAAGCTGGCGCGTCTTGCCAAAAATCCCCGCAAGCGAGGGACCTCGTTTGGCAGCATCGGACCCGCCGCCGCCATGACAGCCGGCACACTGAAATTTTTCGTACAGTGCCTTGCCCTGCTGTGCCAGAGAGAGTCCTCCACGTGTCGCTTCGATCCCACCGGGATTGACAGCACGTCCTCCACCGCTGGCAGCCCACTTATTATAGTCGGCGCGGCTCATCACGTAGACCCAGCCTCCCATCTCGGAGTGCTGTGTACCACAGTACATATTGCAGTAGATATGGTACTTGCCAATTCGGGTGGGTTTAGCCCACATCTGCGTGTACTCGCCCGGCTGAACCTGGCGCTGCATACGGAACTCAGGAATAAAGAACGCATGGATCACATCTTGTGAGATCATCGTGAACTTCACCGGCTCATCTACCGGGATATGAAGCTCATTATTCTCACGGATACCATTGGCATGCTGCATATGCCACATCCACTGTTTCCCAATGATAAAGATCTCTTTGGCATTCTTGGGTGGTTGGTAGACCTCACCAAATAGCTTTGCAGACCAGACAAAGATTCCTAACCCCAAAACCAGGGCAGGAAGTGTCCAAGCCATCTCAAGCCCATTGTGGTGATCTACAGGGTTAGAACGATCCACATTGTTACCACGCTGATAGCGTGCCACCAGAAAGCCCATCAGTCCCAGCACCAGGACTGTTAAAATCACTGTTAGTGCAGTGAGCACCCAGTAGAGCACGTCTACGTTCTTCGCGTATTCCGATGCTGCCGGAGCCATAATCGGCATTTCACCCATCGGTACTCAGCCCTCTCTTCTCTGCTCCCGGGACTCGCGCCGGAAGCTAATAACCATAAACGAACCTAGGGCAATTGCAGTTGCGGTTCCCAGCACTTGCAGAAGCCGAAAAATAGCGAGCCCATAGGTATTTCTCTGCGGATCGTAGTGGTAGCAGAAAAGCAAAATCTTCTCCGCCACACTCCCGATACGGCCTTGTCCCGCTTCTGTTAGCGAGAGACGGACATCTTTGGCTTTGTAGCTCACTCCAAAGTGATAACGAGAAACTCGTCCCTTGGGAGTAACCATAAAAGTTGCGCTAGCATGTGCATATTGCCCCGTCTTGGCATCATAGACATACTTGTAACCCAGCGCATCGGCAACCGCTCGAATGTCTTTTTCTTCACCGGTCAGAAAATGAAAGGACTTTTCTGCTCCCGCTAAGCCAAGCAAGCTCAGATATTCTTGCTTCTTTGCCGTTGCAATCTCAGGTGTCTCCTTCGGATTGATCGAAATGACGACAACCTCAAAATCACGCCCAATCTGGTAGCCTAAACCGGGCTCATGCATGGCGGAGATTATCCCCTCCACCATCATGGGGCAGGTCCCCGTACACTTAAAGAACGGCATCACCAGCCAGACAGGTTTCGGCCCAAAGAACTCTTTCAGGGCAACGGGCTTGCCGGTCTCGCTCCGAAACATGGTCTCCAAGGGAAGTGCAGCATCCAGGTTCTGGTTGATTGAGACATCACGTGCCGCATTGATCCCCGTATCGAAGCGTGGGCGCGACCCAAACGGTGCTTGCTGAGACTGCCCCTGGGCAAAAGCGGAGGGAGCCAATGCCACAACCGCTGCTACCAGGGCGAGCTTACCGCGTTGGCACATTAGTGCTCACCCTCTCCACCAGCATACTTACCACTGCCGGGATAGGAGCTGTGCTCTTCTTTCGGAGCCTCACCGGTCACCCCGGAGATTCCGCGAGCAGCAAGAGTTGCTTTAGCCTTGTTAATCCCCTCGTGTAAAGTTGCTTCAGACGCCTTAAAGACTTCCATATCGAGCTTAGGATCGGCTTGAACCTGCGGATAGGGCGGGGTGCGAGGCTTTGTCACAAACGCAGGCACCTCACGCTCCAGTTTCGTCCAGTCGGGCGTAAAGAACGGGTAGGCAGCAAATTGAATGGCCATGATCGAGACCACGACAAATCCCGCAAAGATGCTCATCCAGCGAACAATGGCAGCAATATTGACATCACGATGCTCGTAGCCAAGCTCCGGGATCGTACCGTCGTTGATTTCATTTGAGCCATGCATAGTTAGTGTGCCTCCAAGGCGAGCTTAGTATCTTGAAGTCTTGTGTCGTGCAAAGGAAGAAGCTCGGTCTGCTTGAAGTTTCGCACGAAGAAGATCATCCAGACCCCTCCAATAAACACCAGTGCAGCCAAGTCAATCCAAAGCGTCGAGAACGCAATCGAGGCGGACTTGAAGAAAGGCACAACCTGCCACCAGACATCTATCGTTCGGAAGAAGAAGATCCACGCCGCGACAATGATCAGCAGGTGCGGTGTTCGCTTGCCCTTCCCTGAGAGCAGAGCCAGAAACGGCCCGAAGAACTGGAACACCACTATCGCAAGCCCAACGAAGACGAGAGGGCCTTCAAATCGCTGTACGAAGAAGACAATCTCCTCCGGCAGGTTACCCGACCAGATGATCAGGAACTGGGAGATCGTAAAGTACCCAAAGATCATGGTAAAGCCCAGCATCATATTGCCAAGGTCTTTGGTCAGCACAGGACTAATCGCAGCGGCAAAAGGGCGCATGGTTCGCATTGAGAGGACAAGTACCGTCCCAAAGGCAATCGTCATCAGAATTCCCGTTGCCATGTGCCATGCTCCGTAGAGCGTGGAGAAGAACATTGGGTTGAGCGACATCAGCCAGTCGGTGAAGGCGAAGGTCAGCAAGATCACATGCACAACACCGAGGGGCGGTGCAAAGCTCCGTCGCCACTCACCCCGCGCTTCATCCCGATCTAAGTCCTGAGCCTTCGAGGAAGCATTGAGCTTACTCATTGTCCAGATCCAGAAGGCAAAGTAGAACACAGCGCGGATCAGCCAGGCGGTGGGGTTGAGCCACTGCTGTTTCTGAATAGGGAGCTTGGCCATAAACGCCGGATCGGCCCAGGGGAAGACTGCGTGTCCTGCAACCGTCGCGATCGCGATGGGCACAAAGAACATCCCGATCAACCACAGATTTTTATTGCCAGCCTCCAGTACCTTCAGGATCGAGAGGCTCCATTGGGCACGGATCGTGTGGTGCAGAAACGTGAGGGTCGTACAGCCCAGGGTCAACGTCAGCCAGAAGATAAAGCCGTAGTGGTAGGCTCCTGCAAAGACCCGGTGGCTAGCGCTCTGGTCCGTGAAGTAGCCCGCAGCCAGCGCAATCGCACCGATCACGGCCATTCTCGTAGCCATGTTCCCTAGTTTCGTCAGCGTCGGAAGTGCCGAGGGGGCGTCGTGTATTTCGTGTTCCGTCATTAGTTTACGCCTCCTTGAACCGTCAGGGTAATACGTCGGTTCTTCGCACGGCCCTCCGCTGAACTATTGTCCGCGATGGGCTTGGCGGAGCCGTAGCCCTTCGCCAGAAGAGTACTACCAGGCACTCCCTTGCTCGTCAGAAAATCGCGAACCGAATTTGCCCGTTGGTCGGAGAGTGAGAGGTTACTTGCTGCCTTACCTTGAGAGTCGGTATGTCCCCCAACCTCCACTTTAGCGCCCGGATTTTTCTTGAGGATCTCCGCAACAGCAGCGAGAAACGTCTGTGCTTCGGGCTTCAGGGTAGCCTTCGCGGTGTCAAAAAGAACATCGCCTGTCAGCTTACTCATGGCACTATCGAGATCTTCTTGCTCTTTCTTAACAGCCTCAGGTGTTGGGGTTGCTGCGACAGGAGCGGGAGTAGGGTTGCCTACAGTGGGCACAGGAGAAGCAACAGCGGGTGGCGCTTCAGCCACTGCTCCACCGCTGGCAAGCTGGAGCGCACGAACATAGCTCACCACCGCCCAGCGATCGTTGTAGTCCTGGATGCGAGAAGCGTAACCATACATCGCGCCCTTACCGTGGGTAAGAACGTCGTAGATATAGCCATCTTCCGCTTTGAGCAAACGGGGCTGGTGTAGCGTGGAGGGGAGCTTCTGCCAGAACCCAAGGCCGCGCTGTGCTATAAAGCCATTGCCGTTACCCGTTGTTCCATGACAGGGAGCGCAGTAGACCGTGTAGCGGTTCTCACCGCGATCCAGCATCGCCTTGGGACCGCCAAAGCTCTTGACCGCCTCAGCGGGGATCTGCGCGACGAACTTACCGGCTTCTTTTCCCGTAGTAAAGGCATCGTTGGTGCGGAGCTTACCACGGGCAATCGTGCCTTCGGGCATTGCGCGGCTCGCCTGACGATCGGTGTAAAAATCGCTCTCGTAGTAGGCCTTCATCTTCGGCTGCTCCCACATGTCAATGTGACAGCCCGAGACAAGAGCACTTCCGCCCAAGAGCATCAGCCCTAGTGTGTATCGCATAGTTATCTTCACTACCGCGCTACCTCCGCAACATTCAGGGCTCCTAGCCCATTCAGGAACGCCGCCGTTTCATTTGGTTCGTACTTGGGATCTTTGGTCTCGATGCACAGGAAGTAGCGATCCTGAGTCGCACGATCAAAGTTCGGTGCATTAAAGATCGAGTGGTGGTAGCGAGGCAGACCATTGAGTGCCCACTGTGCAATAAAGGTCGTCAGTCCCGTACATAGAACCGTCATCTCAAAGGTGACAGGAATAAACTGTGGCCAAGTGTTAAGTGGCTTTCCACCAACATTCATCGGGTAGTCAATTACGGCGATGAAGTACTGTAGCCCAAAGCCTAAGAGACAGCCCGTGATTCCTCCAAAGAACGCAAACCAGGGAAGGCGGTCGTCGGTGCCGTTGGGAAGTGCTTCTGCAAGGCCATGAATCGGGAAGGGCGAGTAGGCATCGGTCTTCGAGTAGCCCGCTGCCGTCGCACGCTTCGCCGCTGCCACGAGATCATCGGGAGAGTCAAACTCCGCGACCATTCCGTAGATTGGATTCTCAACGGGCCCATGTCCATGTGCTGACATTAGTGAGCCTCCTCTTCATGGGCCGCGTGAGCGTCATGACCAAACGTGTGGTGATTTTTATACAGTAGATCGCGCATCTCAAAGATATTGATGAAGGGTAGTACCTTGATGAACATAAAGAGCAAGAAGGTGAAGAAACCCATCGTCCCCAAAAAGAGTAGCCAGTCCCAGAGGGTCGGAGAGTAGTAGCCCCAGGAGCTGGTCAAGAAGTCACGGGTAAGCGACATCGGGATAATGATGAAGCGCTCCAGCCACATTCCGATTCCAATAATGATACTGGTAACAAAGAGGAACGGGACATTCTTACGGAGCTTGTGATACCAGAGTGCCTGCGGCCAGATACCGTTACAGAAGATCAGCGCCCAGTAGAACGGTGCATAAGGACCGGCAAATCTATGGTTGACCACGGCAAGCTCGTAGACATTTCCCGAGTACCAGCTATAGAAGATCTCCAAGACGTAGCCATAGAAGACGATCAAGCCCGTTGCCAGTGTAATCTTGGCCATCCAGTCGAGGTGCTTCTCGGTGATAAAGTCCTTGAGACCGTAGAGCGCACGAAGCGGCAACCCGAATGTCAGTACCATCGCAAATCCCGCAAAGACGGCTCCTGCCACAAAGTAAGGCGGGAAGATGGTCGTATGCCAGCCAGGGACAATTCCGACGGCGAAGTCGAAGCTAACGATCGTGTGTACCGAGAGAACGAGCGGGGCGGAGATACCTGCCAGGATATTGGTCGCCTGCTCGTAGCGGAACCAGTGCTTGGCACTTCCTCGCCAGCCGAGTGCCGCCGCGCCGTAGAGAACTTTGGCGATCATGCTCTGGGAGCGGTCACGCAGGGTTGCAATGTCCGGCACCAGTCCTAAGAACCAGAAGAGCATCGAGATCGTAAAGTAGGTCGAGACAGCAAAGACGTCCCACTCCAGCGGCGAGCGCGTCTGCGGCCACATTCCCAGAATGTTCGGGTAGGGAAAGAGCCAGTAGTCACACCAAGGACGCCCTGTGTGAAGCAGCGGGTAGAGTCCCGCACACATCACGGCGAAGATCGTCATCGCCTCCGCAAAGCGGTTGATCGAGTTACGCCAAGACTGGCGCATCAGCAAGAGAATCGCCGAGATCAGTGTCCCCGCGTGGCCGATACCAATCCACCACACAAAGTTAACAATGTCCCATGCCCAGCCTGCGGGCTGGTTGTTTCCCCAGATACCGGTTCCCCGCAGGATCAGCCAGGTGATCGCCATCAGCATGACGTTCAGCCCGACAAAACCAATGGCGGTCACAATAAACCAGACCAGCGGCGGACGCGGGTTTAGAACAACGCGTGCAATGATGTCTGTAATAGACTCATAGTCGTGCTCGTTGTCAATAAAATTTTCGGGGATGAGCTGCGTGCGCTTGCCACCCATCGGTTCCGTTGCCATCTAGTGCCCTCCCTCCGCCGCCACCGGCTTTACCAGCGCGGGGTTCGGGTTCTTGATCTTCGCCATGTACGTCGTTCGTGGACGAGTGTTGAGCTCGGCCAGGAGCGCGTAGTCATGAGGTTGTTGCTTCAGCAAACTCACCTTGCTCTTGGGGTTGTTGATATCCCCAAAGACAATTGCCTGTGTCGGACAGACCTGCTGGCAGGCCGTGATAATCTCGCCATCCTGAATCTCGCGGCTCTCTTTTTTGGCCTCGATTCGGACGTCGTTGATGCGCTGGACACAGTAGGTACACTTCTCCATCACACCACGGCCTCGCACCGTTACATCGGGGTTTGAGAGCATCTTCAGAACGGGCTTTTCAAAGTAGTTGAGCGTGGTCGCTCCTCCCGCGCCCTGTGTCCACTTTAAGAAGTTAAAGCGTCGGACTTTGTAGGGGCAGTTGTTGGAGCAGTAGCGCGTCCCCACACAGCGGTTGTAGACCATCTGGTTGAGGCCCTCGTGACTGTGCACGGTCGCGGCGACCGGACAGACCGGCTCACAGGGAGCTTTCTCACACTGCATACAGGGAATCGGCATGAAGTGGCTCTCGACATGCTCCAGATCTGCCGACTCAAAGTAGTGGTCAATGCGAATCCAGTGCATCTCACGCCCCGCCGCTACCTGGTCCTTGCCTACCGTGGGGATATTGTTCTCTGCTTGGCAGGCAATCGTACAGGCATTACAGCCGATACACGTGGTCAGGTCAATGCTCATGGCCCAGGCGTTGAACCCCGCCCGTGAGTACTCGGGATAGAGAGAGTTATAGCCCTCTTTGTTGACCTCCGACTTGACCGTCGGCTCCGCCGCCAGGTACTTCCAGTGATTACGGCCCAGACCAAAGGCATCATCGGCGGGGATCGTGGGAAGCTTGGCCACCTCGACCGGGTGCTCGTTATGCTCCCCCTCACTCTCGCCATGCGGTGCGACCCCAGCTCGTTCGGGATCAGCCTCATGCAGGTGGTGCAGGTGGCCCTTAGTCTCGACAAAGCGGGCAAGGGTCCCTGAGCGGACGATATCACGGTTCTTATGCTCCACAACATGAAGTGCTTCATTGACCCCGAACGGATCGGTGGTCTCGGAGCGCATCAGGTGGTGCGGCTGCGTGTAGGCCAGCTCATAGCTCTCATTGGTTGGCTTGACCGTCACACCCAATGCGTGGTTCAGGGAGCCACTGGTGCGAACCGGGTAAACATCAAAGCCCTGCTTCTCGCAGACCGCTCCGCCTTTTGTCCGTCCATAGCCCAAGAAGAGCGTGATTGTATCGTCGGGCTGGCCGGGCTGAACCCATACTGCCACTTTGACACTCGCCCCACCGACAGTCACTTCGATGAGCTTCTTACCGGAGTACTGGGCGATATTGACCGCGTCATTGTTTCCCTCGGAAGCGATCAGGCCGAGCTTCTTGGCCGTTTTCGGTGAGATCAGCGCGGCGTTGTCCCAAACAATCGTGGTGAGAGGCTTGGGCAGCTCCTGGAGCCAGGTATTATTGGCATAGCGCCCGTCCCAGATCGTCGGATCAGGGCGGAAGTTCACTTCCAGATCAGGGGATGCCGGTGTCTCGGGGAGGCTCGCCAGTAAGTTCGCAACGGGAGCCACCGTAGCAGCAGGGCTAGCCGTTCCAGGAAGCACACCGTCGTGGACGGCCTTGCGCCAGACCGGCTCTGCAATCGCGGCATGGTGCTGGCGGAGCAGCTCCATGCCCGTCAGAGGCTGCCCTAGCAGCAGAGCAATGACCTCAGTAGGCGTCTTGGTATCGTAGAGTGGCTCGACGAGTGGCTGCTGCAGTCCTACCGTCCCATCGTGCGCCTTCAGATCTCCCCAGGACTCCAGGCCATGCGACTCCGGCAAGGACCAGTGCGAAAGCTCCGCAGTCTCGTTTTCATAGTGGGAGAGATGCGCCCGGAGAGGACACTTCTCGGAGAGATAGGCTTTCTTAAGGTTCGCATCGGCAGGGGCATCGTAGATCGGGTTGCCGCCCAGGGTCAGCAAGAAGCTCACTTTCCCCGCTTCGATATCGGCAGAGAGTGCCTTGATGTCCGCCGCCTGATCGGTGACCTTGGCCTCAATCGGCGCATGGTAGGTAACGCCCTTACCATTGGCGCCAATCGCGGCGTTGATCGCGTGGGCAATGGCATGGAGCGCGGGCGACTGTTCATCACCCGGAATCACCACACCACTGCCGTTTTTCAGATCCGCCACCAGTGCGTTTAAGAACGCTTCGTCCACACCGGCGGGAAGCTGACCGGCTCCACTTCCCGTGATCTTTGTCAGTAGCACGCGGGCGACACGCTCGACATCGGTAGGCTTGACGGCTAAACGATGATCAGAGGAAGCTCCAGTGACCGTGTAGCTGCTCTCAATGGTGTAGAGACGGTTCATCTCGGGCTTGTCGGCGCGCACACGACGACCGTTGGCGAACTCACGGGCATAGCGAACCGAGCCGGGGAGGGTCAGCAGAAAGTCTGCATCCAGCGAGAGAATGGTCTTGGCCTGATCTAAGTGATAGACCGGCGTAAGAGGCTTCCCGAAAGCAAGCTGGGTGCCCTTGCGGACATTAACCTGCGAGAGCGGCTCCCACTGGATCCACTTGGCATTCGGGTAGGCACGGATAAACTTACCGATGGTCGCCGCATACAGGGGGCTCACGACAGTCGAGGTAACCAGGCGAATCCCCGCGCCACCGCTGGCAGCTTCTTTCTGAAGCACAGGGCGAGCAGTTGAGAAGAACTGATCCCATGTCCGAACTTCTCCGCGCTCGATCACGGACTGAGCGCGCTCCGGATCGTAGAGGGAAAGTAGCTCGGACTGTGTCCAGACATCGGTGGCTCCGAGGCTCGATGGGTGCTCGGGGTTGCCTTCGATCTTAACCGGACGACCTTCGTAAGAGCGCACCAGCACTCCTATTCCCAGGCCCCGGCTCTCCAGCGTGGTGGCGTAGTAGAGCGACTGACCGGGAACAAGCTGCTCCGGAGCGCGGACATAGGGCACCGACTTTGTCTGCGGCATGATGCGGCAGCCTGAGAGCCCGGCGAGCGCCATTCCCGCCCCCGTGAGCTTCAGGAAGTCACGGCGATCCAGGTCTAAGAGTGTCGCACGGTTGGGAAACTCTTCATCTACCCACTGCGTAAACTCTTCGGTCTTCGCCAGCTCGGCGTAGGATTTCCACTGTTTGGTCTTCATAATGTTCAAATTAGTGATGGCAAACGGCGCAGTCTGAGAGCTGCTCCACCTTAATGTTGTATTCCTTGACGAGCTTCTTGCCTTCTTCTAGCTCTTCGCCCTTACGGACGTACTGATCCCCTACCATGAGAGTCTGCTCTTCTTCCGTCAAGCCAGAGCCAGCCCACTCTTTCTTACCCGTTTTTTCGTCGTGCAGAACAGTGCCCGTCTTGGTCTTGCGGATTTTCTCGTAGAGGTCAAAAGCAGATCCAGGCTTACCAACGTACTTTTCGGGGTGACGGTGGCAGTCCAGACACCAAGTCATCTGGAAAGGTCGGCCTTTATAGGCCATCTGCATCGCCTGCACCGGGCCATGACAGTTGTTACAGTTCACGCCTCGGCTAATATGGATCGAGTGGTTGAAGTAAACGAACTCAGGCACTTTATTGAGGGTTGTCCACTTGAGCGGGACGTTTTTCTCATAGCTCTCCCGCACGGGCTCCAGAAGCGGGCTGTTGGACCAGACCTGCGAGTGGCACGACATACAGGTGTGAGTCGCCGGATAGCCTGCCTTGGCGGACTTCTCCACCGATGTATGGCAGTAGCGACAGTCCAGCCCAAGCTCGGTGACGTGGTGCTCATGGGAGAAAGGAACCGGCTGCTCAAAGGCAGTGCCTACTTTGGTGACATAGCCAGAGCGGGTAAACTGCGAGATCGTGATCATGGCTACCAGGGGGGAAGCGGCGACGCCGATAATGGCCAGCTTGCCGATCAGATTACTACTAGGTGCGAAAATATTTGGCATGGATAATCAGTCCTGACCGACCAGAAGTGCCGGTATAACTGCGAGGCGTAAAAAGCCCGCCACTTTGTACACGATTTCACGAATTTCAGCAAGACCTAAGACAGTCATTTATTTCTGTTCCTTAACCACTGCCAAAGCGCGCGTCCACAGCCAAAGCTAAGAACAATAGCGCCAGGTATAACATAGAATACTTATAGGCTTTCAGTGCAGAGAGCCGATCCGCCCCACGACGAAGCTTCCAGCTCTGTTGCACCAGCATTGCGCCCAGTGCAACCGCAGGAACCGCATAAAGCCCTCCTGCCAGTCCTTGTGCCACAGGCAAGAGCGAGACTCCGACCGTAATTACCGCGTAGAGAATGATCTGCGTAACGGTTCGCTTATCTCCGACCACCGCAGGAAGCATGGGCACACCCACCGCCGCATACTGGTCTTTGATGAGGAGGGCCAGCGCCCAGAAGTGCGCTGGAGTCCACACAAAGATAATAGCAAAAAGATACCATGCCAGTGCGCCCTTGAGATCGCCCGTGACGGCAGCCCAGCCCACCAGAGGTGGAAAACAGCCCGCCGCGCCTCCGATCACAATATTTTGCACCGTGCGGCGCTTGAGCAGTAGCGTGTAGATCACCACGTAGAAAACCAACCCACACAGGCTCAGCATCGCGGCGAGTAAGTTCGTACCAAGCCAGAGCGTGAAGAACGAGGCCAGCGCCATAACCAGAGCAAAACCCAGTGCCTGGTTTGCAGGAATCGTCGCTGTAACCGTCGGGCGCTTGGCCGTGCGGCTCATCTTGGCGTCAATATCGCGGTCAATGACCATATTGAAGGCATTGGCCGCCCCCGCCGAGCAGTAACCACCAACGAAGAGTGCGACAAAGAGCCCCAAGCCAGGCCAGCCATGTGCTGCCACAAAGGCCGCTGTCAAGGTGGTAAAGAGCAGTAGTGAGATCACGCGAGGCTTAGTCAGATTAAGATAGTCGCGCCAAGTCGCAGGCCCCGTAGGCTCCACGACTTTCTGCACAACCATGGCTTCCTTCTCTATTCCTGGCGAGAAAACAATATCCTCCACATGCACAACACCGTCCATGGACGCCGAGTAAGCCAACAAACAAAGTGCTACCCACGTGAAGTCCGCAAACATCAGGTGTATGACCTGCATTGCCACAGGAGCCCGGAGCCAGACATTAGTCAGACCGATCAGGATCTCGCAAAGGAAGATCCAGCCCAGCATACTCCCCCACCGGCGAGACTCTGTCGAAGGCCGCAGGTGCGCCACGAGCCCAGCAATCAGTATCAGGTAGAGCCCAACGGAGCCCGCGATATAGGGATGCCAGACACGGAGCTTCAGCAAAAACGGAGCGTTGGCGGCCTCAGCGAGGCGCATCACTTCCTCATGGCTACGTGCCGGGAAGAGCGTGTCCCCCAGTGCCGTGATCGCTCCCGAAACCCCCAGAACGAGCATGGCCAGAAACGCCAGCCCCAGCGCACCACTCACCGAGCCTTGGGCAAAAAGACGCACACGCGCTTTGCCACTCGCGTACCAGGCGGTGAGTGCCAGAGAAAAGAGCAAGAAAAATGTTGTGCAGAGATGCACCGACATCGCCACCGCACGCTCGACCGAGGCATTGTTCTCGACGTAGCCGCGCTTGACCAGCACAGCTCCGAGCAAAGCCTCGACAATCGTGAGTAGCAACACAACGGGTGCCGCACGGCGAATGTAATGTCCACGAGGATAGAGCAAAAATGCCCCTGCGACCAGAGCGAGCACCAGCAGGCCGTCTAAACCAGAGACAGCGCGGTGTGTAAACTCAATGATCGTATGAAGGTTTGGCGCGACCGGGATGATCTCCCCCTTGCATGTCGGCCAGTGTTGACCACAGCCCGCACCAGAGCCTGTCGCCCGCACGACGGTACCTACCAGGATCACCAAAAGGTTAAAAACCAGCACCGCCCACGCATAGCGGGCAAAGGCTGGGTTCTTATGGGAGGTGTTGATCTGGGTGTCCATTTCGCTTCTGAGAGTATAATACCGCACACTTTTAGTCATCCCCCATTCGACAGAGCCGAGTTCGTGAAAAAAATCACGAATTTTTTCGGGCTCCTAAATAAGAAACGCTTATTAAAAAAACTAGCCGCGCCAGCCTTTACGTAAGAGTGCTTCCAGACCCGGCGCATCTTCGGCATCAAGCGCCTTGAGCATACCGTCTAGTTCGCCTATGCAGCGATCCAGCGCATCCCCTAGCGCCTTGCGGTTCATCAGGCAGATCTCCCGCCAGAGTTCGGGGTCGCTACTGGCAACGCGGGTGGCATCTTTAAAGGAGGGACCTTCGAGCTTGGGACTCTCCCCCGCTATGGCCGAAAGTGCGTAGGCCAACAGATGCGGCAGGTGGCTGGTCGCGGCGACACTTCGATCATGTTCGTCCGCGGTCATGGTGATAACCCGGGCTCCTAGTCCTTCCACCAGCTGGGTGACCTTGGCAATGGCATCGGGACGTGTGCGGCTATCCGGGGTCAGTGCCCAGCTCGCGCCCTCGAAGAGATCGGCGCGGGCAAACTCCATCCCGCCCCGCTCTCCGCCCGCCATCGGGTGGCCTGGCACGAAAGCCCCGCCCAGCACTTGGCCCGCCGCGACAATCGCGGTCTTGACGGAGCCTACATCGGTGATCACAGCTTTCTCGGAGAGCGAAGGAGCAAGCCGGGCCAGCTCGGTGACAATGGCCTGAACCGGACACGCGAGAATAATCAGATCTGCCCCTGCAATCCCAATTCCCAGCATGTCGGTGCACTTGGCAACAGCTTTGCGCGTGGTTGCCTCGGCACGGGTGTGAGGATTGGTCTCCACCCCCACCACTTCTTTGGCCAACTTGCGCTCCCGCGCGGCTAACCCAATCGAGCCCCCTAAGAGCCCTACCCCAACAATGGCGATTTTCTGAAACATAGTTACTTTACATTCTGGCAAAAAAACGGGGCACTGTATAGTACAGCGCCCCGTTTTCTTTTTAATGGGCCGAGCAGGATTCGAACCTGCGTAGCTCGCGCGACGATTTTACAGACCGCCTCCTTTAACCACTCGGACATCGACCCACAATGTCCATTTCCTAAAAGAGCTTGTTAGCTCTCCAAACGAAGCCGACGACAGGACTCGAACCCGCGACCCGCTGTTTACAAAACAGCCGCTCTACCACTGAGCTACATCGGCAAGCTCGCCCCTACCAAGACGGCGACGCGGGTTGAATATTATCACGCTTCCTAGGGCCTCGCAAGCGATTTTCGCGTATACTTGAGAGAATTGTGAGAGCTTACTTCCCCCACCTCGACGGTCTGCGTGGCCTGGCGGCGCTGTATGTGGTCGTCCACCATGCCTTTTTGCTCTGCGCCCAGTCGTTTCCGATCCGTGCAAAAAACAATCTGACGGATGTCCTACTCTATGGTCACTTGGCCGTGGATGTGTTTATTGTGCTCTCGGGGTTCTGCCTGGCACTCCCGGAAAAAGCGCGTCCCGCCGGGGAGTTCTATCTCAAGCGAGCCAAGCGCATTCTGCCCGCCTACTTTGCCGTACTTGCTGCCTCGGTGGCGCACACGCTCTTCTGGAACGGTGGCCCGCTCGACTTCCGCGCCCTCGGACTGCATGCGCTTCTCCTGCAAGATCTCTTCCCGGAGACGATAGTGGCCTTCAACCAGCCGCTCTGGAGCGTCGCGGTGGAGTGGAAGATCTATTTTCTCTTTCCCGTGCTCCTCTGGCTGCTCGCCAAGCCGCGCGGCACGGCGCTGGTACTGGCCGGGACGGCGATTCTCGGCTACGGCCTGACCAATATTTTTCTGATGCAGGGCAAGCAAGCTGCGGAGCTGGGCCACACCTGCCCTTGGTATGTGTTTCTCTTTGGCATCGGTGTCTGTGCGGGCTGGCTAACAGCGCGCTGGGACGGCAAGCAAAAG
>NZ_JANNYP010000671.1:0-1337 GCF_031410135.1 Armatimonas sp.
TTTTGGGTGGTGAGTGGGATGTCTTTCAAGCGTTCTGGAATGCCCGACCCAGAAGAGGGGATACCTCACCACTTTAATGTCTTGCACCCGGTTCCCTGGCCAGGTGAATCGCATCTAAATCGGTTGGGGTAAAACCTCCTCAGGAGGACGACCCCATGAGTCTCTTGGAAAAATTTAAAACACTTACCGACCCGCGAGTAAAAAGAACCCGAAAATACCCACTGGCAGACATTCTCATCATCGTACTCTGTGCTCTCATTTGCTCCGCAGACTCCCTGGTCGCCATCGTCAAGTGGGCAGACTCACAACGAGAATGGCTTAAGCAAAACTTCGGCATTGAAGCCATTCCCTCTCACGATACTGTCGGACGCGTCCTAGCCAAGATCGACCCGAAGTTGCTAGCACAGTGCCTCACAGACTGGGCAAGTCAAACTTGGACAAAAACGGCTACGGTCCAGGGAGATGCTCCTGTGGTTGCTTTCGACGGTAAACGACTCAAAGGCGCTTTAGGCGTTTTGAATCTGGTAACTGCCTGGGCAAGCGACTCACAACTCATCTTAGCGGTAGCCAAAGCAAAAGAGGGAGCCGATGAACAAGAAGTGATGCGCAAGCTGCTTGCTCTGCTGAACTTGGAGGGATGCCTGGTAACTGCCGATGCTCTTCACACTCAGGTGGAGACCGCTCAAGCAATTCGAAAGCGTAAGGCAGACTACCTTTTGGCACTTAAAAACAACCAGGGCCAAGCCTATAACTCTGCCCAGCAACTTTTCGACAAGATCCGTGCTGGCAAACTTAGCAGTGCAGATTCGTGCCTCCAGAGAAGCTATCATCGTGGTGTTCGTGAGGAGCGTCGTTGCTGGGTAGTAAGCGATGTGGCCTTGATTGACCCCTTCGAGCGCTGGCCAGACTTGAAAAATGTCGTCTGTGTCGAGCGGATTTGCTACAAGGGCACCCAGGAGAAAAGTCGTCAGATTCGTTACTTTCTTTCGAGTGCTTCTGGTCGTGCGGGCTTATTTGTTCGTGCGACTCGTGGTCATTGGGGTATAGAGAACAGTCAGCATTGGCGTTTGGATGTGTTCTTTCGTGAGGACTTATCTCGTGTAAGTGGTAATGGTGCGGTTAGCCTTGGAGTCTTTCGTCGCCTTGCTCTCTCCCTTTTGAAGCGGGAAACCAGTGAGAAAGTTGGTGTTCAGACCAAGCGCCAGATGGCGGGATGGGACGTGACCTATCTGGAGAAGGTCTTGGCAGCATAAGATGCAATTCACCTGGTTCCCTGGCCCAGCGCACTGGCAAACGAAATTTGTCCGCCGTGTGCCTGCGCAATGCTTTTGCAGAGA
>NZ_JANNYP010000672.1:0-10891 GCF_031410135.1 Armatimonas sp.
GGTCAAGTTTTGCGTCATGTGACTGCCTTAAACCTTTTGCAACAACGTATTCTTAAACTGCTGGATTCTTTGCCAGAGGTGTACATTCGCCTGGTGGAGCAATCTGTTTTACCGCCACAAAAAATGAGCGAACCATGAGTAGATAAGCTCCCACTCCCACAATCCCCCGAGATATTTCTACCGGCTCAACGGGAGCTTCATGCCATTGCACCGCTACCGCTTGAGGAAGCATGTGTGGAGAAGCTGGTGCAACTCCCTGACCTGCACCGTGACCCTTTTGACCGAATGCTCATTAGCCAAGCCTTACACCACAACCTGGTACTGGTTACAGAGGATCAGGCTATTCTTACCTACCCCGTTCCGACGTTGTAATTATGAATTGTTCTCTCGTTGATGCCCGCTCGCGCGTTCTAGCCCTCGAAACTGTCGCGGAGCTACGTACCGTCCTTGACGATGTCTACGAAGAAACAGCGATTCGGCACCTAGCAGCACAGCGCCTCGGGCAGCTCGGCGAAGCGGGTCGCATCGCACTTCAGGGAGCTTTTGCTGCCGCAAAAGAGAATCCTCCCGGACGAGTCGCCGCCCTCCAAGCTCTTGTGCGCTACTTTCCCAAAGAATCAGAAGCCACGCTCCTCGAAGCCCTCGACGATCCCTGGCCCCGTGTGCGCCGGAGCGCTAGGTTACTGCTTCAGGATACACAAAACCTCCTCAGCCCAGATTTTAGATTCCAGTTTCATCTGTCCACTTTTCTGAGTCACATCCCTGATGTCGGTCATGTTAAGCCGGAAACCCTTTCGATAAGAGAGCAAGCAGCGTTCTGGGAGGCTGTTGGAAAAGCACGTTTTCCTTCAGCTCTGCCAAGCCTCATTGCTACATTGGCAAATTTCGATCAGAGTACCGTGGTTGAGGCAGTTGGCCCATGGTTCAAAACAATTGAATACTCAGAGTTACGCACAGACTTACAAGAAGCAGTCCAGTCTTTTGGCGACAAAGCGGTTCCATTTCTTATTACCACTCTACTATCATATCCAAAAACACCCGATTTACTTTTTCATGCACTCGCCCAAATGGACACACACATAGCAAAACAAGCTCTGTTCTCATTTCAAGAAACCGACTTAAAACAAAAAGCTCTCTACTGGATTGCTTGGCGACAGCGATGGCTTGCTAGAAGAGCTAAGAAACCAAAACTTCTGGCAACAAGCTCCTTCTCCACAATCACTACCCCTCTCTCACAAATGGATTTCGAATTCTGCTCTCGGATGATTTTCGATATACGGTCACGCCACGTACACCATTCCATTGCGGCCCTGAAGTTTGAGGTAAACCCTGAGGTAGGCGTCTTGTTCTGGGTACTGGCCGATGATCCCGCACACTCCCGACAACTGCGACAGCTTGCCCACAATGGTCTAGAGTTCTGGCGACGGTACAATGGGCGTGGAAAGCGGTAGTTCAAGCGGAAGAACGGCGCCCTTCAGAGGCGTAGGATGCCGGTTCAAGTCCGGCCCGCTTTCTGTGGAAATAGGGTGCATCGCGATAAAATACGTCCATGCCGCGCAAGAGTTTCTCGGAGTTTGATCTGGCAAGTGCACTGGAGTGGGTGGGGATTCTGGAGACGGAAGCCTGGGAACGAGGCCCGCTGGTTTGGGACGCAGACCTACGCCATCACCGACCCGCCGCGCCTGCTGGGAATTTTGGATCATCTTTTTGCGCAGTGTGCCCTAAATGCAAAATGACCGTCGGAGAACTGTAATTATCGTCAGAGAATTGTAATTATTGTCGGAGAATTGATTTACTGGACAAAAAATCATTTCACGGGTAAAATTCCCCTAATCCACTTCGGAGAATCATCGTAGAGATCGGAAAATTGAAATATGCCTGTTTTAACAAATGCACGAATCAATGCACAGCTTTCGCAAGCGGAAGTTTTCTATAGCAACGCACAGAGCAATGCAGAGATCAAGACACTCTTTGCGGCGATGGGCGTAGACCAAACGCGACTGCAAGCGGGCGTGGCGCTCTACCAAGCGGCGCAGGTTGCAGTAGCACGTCGTGCTGAGGCACTCGGAGCGCAGGAGCTTGCCACAGCGGATTTCAAGCAAAAACTCAGCGCGGCGCGTCCTGCGGTCCAGCGGGTGAAGACGGTTCTGCAAGCGGCGTTTCCCAAAGACAAAGCACGTTTGACACAGCTCGGGCTAGGCGGGGCGCTTCCCGCACGGGCCACAGAGTACCTTGAGAGCGCCGAGCGCCTCTTTGTGACCCTCCGCGCCAATGCCGACATCGCCGCCGGGCTGGCGCAGTATGGCTACAACACCGCCAAGCTTGCGGAAGAAGAGGCATTTGTCCTTGCCGCCGACGCCGCCAACCGGGTGCAAGAGGACGCAAAAGGCGCGGCGCAGCAGAGCACTCAAGAGCAAAACGCCGCACTCACCGCTCTTAAAGACGATCTCTCGGTGCTGGTCAAGCTCGCCAAAGTGGCCCTGAAAGACAAGCCCGCTCTACGGGCAGCGCTCGGGCTCTAGCTCCCGTGGGGCCTTTCCGGCACCACCAACCAGCGGTAAAATACGGGCATGACACTGATGATGGCGATTGTCCCATTCACGTGGACGATGAACGTCCCGCAAGCCAGGATGGAAAATCATCCGCGCCCAGAGGGCACCCGGGGGCCTTTGGCCGCCTCCTCGTGCCTCGTCGGTAAAATGGGGGATTTGGTGGAATTTCTACCGCCGAAGGCGCGGCGCGAAGCGCCCCAAAGCCCGACGATTTCCGTCGAGGCGATTTCCATCATGTGACGCACGTTATAATAGGCTGTGTCTGATCCAAGCTCGCCTCTTAAAGAAGCCAACCAATACGACTCTCTGCCTGCAATCTACGATGCCTTAATGGGCGGTGTCCCCTACTCCGTCTGGCTGGCACGGATGGAGCGGGCGGTTCGGGAGCGCGATAAGTCCCCCCGCTCGGTGCTGGATGTGGCCTGTGGAACGGGCAGCCTCTCGGAGATTCTTTGGCGGCGCGGGTATCGGCCTGTGGTGGGTTTTGATATCGCGCCCAAGATGATCCAGCTTGCCCAGACTAAGGCGCAGGCAAGATCCTACGGGATTTCTTACTCCGTGATGGATATCGCGGAGCTAGAGCTGGGCGAGCAGCAGTTCGACTGGCTGGTGAGTGTCTTCGACTCGCTCAACTATGTCACCGATCCCATCAAGCTGCGCGAGGGGCTGCGGCGACTCTTTGCCCACGCGGCTCCGGGAGCGGTCTTTACGTTTGACATGAACGGGGTCTATGCCCTGCGCCACGGGCTCTTCACCCAGCACGAGAAAAACGGCCCGATTGAGCACGACTGGAAAGCGCACTGGGACGAAGACCAGCGGCTCTGTCGGGTAGAGATGGACTTCTGGGTGACCGATCCGCACACCAGCACCCGCCGCTACTTCCACGAGACCCATCTTCAGCGTGGCTACACCCTAGCGGAGATGAAAACCTGGCTCACGGAGGCGGGCTGGACTCAGATCGAGGTCTTTGGCAACTACGGCGACCGTGCGCCCAACTCCCGCTCCGACCGCTGGCTCTTTGTCTGCGAAAAGCCCGAAGGCATTTAATTACGCTACAATAGAGCATGGCCGCACAGAAAATTCCGCTTCTCCAGCCCGACGAGTACCTTGTCTGGGAAGCCTCCCAAAAAGAAAAGCACGAGTACATCTCCGGCGAGATACTTGCAATGGCAGGTGCCTCGCCCACACATAACCGCCTCTGTGTCCGGGCACTCACGATTCTGGAACAGGTGCTGGAAGGCAGAGACTGCCTGCCTTTCCCCTCAGATCAAAAAGTGCGAGTTCGCGAGGCGGGGCCGTTTTTCTACCCAGATGTGAGTGTGGCATGCGAGCCGTTTCTCGATGACGATAGCTGCCTGCGTAACCCGGTGGTGATTATCGAGGTGCTCTCGGAGAGCACGGATCACTACGATCGTGGCGAGAAATGGAGCCACTACCGCCAGCTTCCCTCGCTACGCCACTATGTTTTGCTCTCACAGACCGAGCCGCTCGCCGAGCACTACAGCCGCGCTTCCGGGGAGCAAGCCATCTGGCAGTTTGTCGAGCTACGCGGCCCGGAAGCCCTTCTTGATCTTTCCGCTCTCACCGCTCAAATTCCCCTAGGTGAAATTTATCGTCGCCTAACCTAAATTTTCCGATACTCTACGAAGGACTATGCGGAGAGACTCGACGATAGAACAGGTGCGTGTGATTTCCCGCCCGTGGTGGCGACGAAAAGACTCCGCGATTGCTTGGACTCCCACCGAGCTACAAGAGCGCTACACAGAAGCGGTGTATGGCTACGTGGCGCTTCGGTTGGGCGTGGGAGCTGAGGCGGAGGATGCGACGGCAGAGACTTTTGTGGCTGCTTTTACACGCTTGCACGCCTGCCCCACCCGCGAGAAAATCACCGAAAACGATGACCCGATGCGGGCGTATCTGATTGGAATTGCAAGGCGAAAAGTGGCCGATATTCTTCGCCTGCGCGAGCGCCGGCAAGAGACACCACTCTCGGAGACTCTGACCAGTGACGCGACTCAGGAGCACGGGGTGTTGGCGGCGGAGGCAAGTGCCCGACTCACCGAGATTCTCGCAGCGCTACGCCCGGACTACCGTGAGGTGCTGCTCTTAAAGTACGTGGAGGGCCATAGCCTTGCCGAGATTGGGCGTCTGCTGGAGCGCTCTGCGACGCAAGTCGGAAGTCTGTTGCAGCAGGCACGCGAGGCGGCGCGGCGTGAGGGGAGAGATTATTTTGAAGACTAGGAGCAACTTTGGACACTGAAGAGAGTGTTTTTGCGGAGAAGATGCAGGAGGGGCTGCGTGTGCCCACCGCGCCGGAGCACCTGCACCGTAGGCTCCGCGTGCTAGAGGGAGAGGCTACGCCACGTCCACGCCATGCTCTTCGCAACCTGAGCCTTGCCCTCACGCCTGCGCTTGTGCTGGTCGGAGCCTTCTATGTCCGTGCCAAGATTCAGCCGCCCGCACCGACACCTGCCCCTGTCGCCAGTGCGCCGTCGCCCGATCCCAGCGCTCCGGTAGACCCGAAGCATCCCCTGCCGACAGGCACAGAGTCCATCCCGGAGCCAGGGACACTCTGCCTGCTTGCCCCCGGCTTACTCTTTCTGCGCTACCGCCGCTCCCAGACCATGAGCTGACCCTGCTCGCTGCCTGCGATAAGCTTAGTTCCATCAGGCGTGACGGCAAGTGAGGTGATCTGGCCAAACGGAAAGCTCAGCTCCATGAGGATTCTGCGTTGCACCACATCGTAGAGGCCCACTTTTTCGCTGTAGGCCAGCGCGACCTGCTGCCCGCCCGGAAACGCCGCCATGGTGGTCAGGAAGCCCGGACTTTCGAGGAGAGTCGTGTCCCGTGTGGCAAGGTCATGAAGCGCGAGCCCAGCGTCGTCATAGTCGGCAAAGAGAAACTGCGTCGTGCCGGGAAGAAACTCCACCAGGTGCGGTGTGCTCTCCAGCTCCCCGACATGGCGCAGGTGCTTTCCTATTTCCGCATCCACTAAATGTACTCGTCCATCTGACATTCGCGTCACCGCAAGAAGTGGAGCTCCGGGCCACCACTCGATCAGCGCAATATCGTGCTCATTCTCTACGTCCGCTATGTCCGCGAGCACAATTTCTAGAATCTGCTCGCCCGTTTCGAGGCTCCAGACACGCACGACTTGATCGCTGCCACCGCCCGCCAGCCACTGGGCATCTGGTGAGAGCGAGAGGGTGCACTGCCAGACATTCGCAGGAAGTTTGAGGGAGTACTGCCGCTCGCCAAGAAGCTCGCCGGATGCATTCCAAGTGAGCACAGTCAGGGGATCACACTCCTCGGCCACTACCACATTCTCTTCTGTGCGCCGCACCCCGACCACCTGCCCATTTTGCTTGTCGTAGACCAGCGACTCCAGCCGTGCGGTGTCTTTTCCCCAGACCAGCTCCGCGCCGAGATCCAGTGCCAGAAGCCGTAGCTCCGGGTCGCTGCTGCGGCACAGGACACACTCATCGTTGAGTGGGAGCAGCTGAATAATCCCGCTCTGGTGTCCCCCTGATCCAGCGGAAATAGCCACGTCCCAGCCGGGCAGATCCCAGAACCGCAGGCGTCCGTCGGTGCCACCCACGATTAACTGCTCGCCTGCGGGAGAGAGTGCCAAGCACGTGCTCTCAGGAGCGACGATCACCTGCTCGACTTCCCCTGTGGCCAGGTGATGAACTTCCAGGTTTTCGTCACCGGCCATGACAAGCTGCGCCCCCTCCGACGTGAAGGCCCAAGCCGTCGCCCACTCTCCAGCGACGGAAATCTCTTGCCCGACGGTGCCATCGTGGGTCTGCCAGATGCGAACCGTGTTGTGTCCCGCAACCCGAGAGGCGAAGCGCTCCCGATCTGCGGAGAGAACAAACTCACGGGCCGTGTCTGCTTCCCCAGGAACCGTCCAGAGCGCCTTCCCTGTCGCGATCTCCCAGAGCATGAACTGCACAAAACCGCGCTCTTTCACAGCCTCCGCGCAGAGGAGGCGCTCATCGTCCAAAAAGGCAACCCGCACTGGCCAGACGCTCTCCGAGGAGGCAGGGATGCGCTGGAGGAGCTTGCCGGTCTGCCACTCGCCGATAAAGACATCGCTGCCTGCTGCAAGTGCCATGAGCTGGCCCGACGGCGAGAGGGCAAAGTGTTGCAGTCCTTCAACGGGGCCGATCTTGCGGATGCTCTGGCCACTTTCCAGCGCGATTACCTCGATATGGTCGTCTTGTTGCCAGAAAAGCGACTCGCTGTCATGGGAGAAACCAAGATGTTTGCCTGCCGTAAGCTCAAGGTGCTTTCGAGCCCCCGCACGCTCCCAGACAGTCCCCTGTCCGTCGCGTAAGAGACACGCCAGCCAGCGGTTATCGGGGGAGCCAACCACCTCCGCGATCGCTGTCGGGTGCGCCCACTCGTATGGGCCAAGCTGATGGAGAACAATCCAGTCCGTCATAGACTGCTATTTTACACCGGGAAGGATTTTTGCGTGCTCTTTGCGAATTACTAAAGGAAGTATGGCTATTTTTCTTGGCATTGACACCGGCACCAGCGGCACGAAAGCCGTCTTGATTGACCAGAGCGGCAAGCTGCTCGCCTCGGAGCTGATCGAGTACGCACTCTCGACCCCACGCCCCCAGTGGGCGGAGCAGCACCCGGACACGGACTGGTGGCAGGCGGCGATTAAAGCCATTCAGGGCGTGCTCGCAAAAGCGGGCGTGAGCGGCTCTGATGTCGTAGGTGTAGGGCTGACGGGCCAGATGCACGGCTCGGTATTTTTAGATAAAAGCCATCAGGTTCTTCGCCCCGCGCTGCTCTGGTGCGATGCTCGGACGGGAGCTGAGTGCGCTGAGATCACCGAGCTTCTCGGAGGAGCGCAGGGCTGCTACGATATTCTTGGTCAGCCGGTCTTTACCAGCTTCACGGCTCCGAAAGTGCTCTGGGTACGCAAAAACGAGCCTGCGGTCTATGAAAAAATCGCGCAGATCTTGCTCCCTAAAGACTACATACGCTTCAAGCTCACCGGCGAGTTTGCCGCCGAAGTCAGCGATGCCTCGGGAACGTCGCTCTTTGATGTTCGTCAGCGCACCTGGTCAAAAGTGGCTTTGGACAAGCTCGGAATCCCCAGCGAGTGGCTACCCCGCGTGGTGGAGTCGCCGGAGCAGACTGGGGTGATCTCTGCCGAAGCGGCAGCGCTGACAGGGCTCAAAGCAGGCACACCCGTGGTCGGCGGTGGCGGCGATCAGGCGGCGGGCGCAGTGGGCTGCGGCGTGGTGAGCACCGGGCAAGTGGTCTCGTCGCTGGGCACGAGTGGCGTCGTCTTTGCCCACTCCGACACGGCGGCCATTGACCCTCAGATGCGTGTCCAGACCTTCTGCCATGCCGTTCCCGGAACGTGGGGCCAGATGGGCTGCGTGATCTCGGCGGGCGGCTCGCTGCGCTGGTACCGCGACACGTTTGCGGAAGGCTTGGGCTACGATGCCATCACGGCAGGCGGGGCAAGTGCCCCGGCGGGCTGCGAGGGCTTGCTCTATCTTCCCTATCTGGCGGGAGAGCGCAACCCCTACTTTGATCCCGATGCCCGTGGCGTCTTCTTTGGCGCAACCCTGCGGAGCACAAAAGACTACTTTGCCCGTGCGGTTCTCGAAGGGGTCAGCTATGCGTTTAAAGACCTCTTCACGCTCTTTGCCGAGATGGGTGTCCCGGTGAGTGAGATTCGGGCCTCAGGCGGCGGCGCAAAGTCGCCGTTCTGGCTCCAGATGATGGCCGATGTAATCGAAAAGCCGCACGTCTTGCTCAACATAGACGAAGGCCCTGCCCTAGGAGCTGCGCTGCTGGCCGCCGTGGGTACGGGAGCCTACTCCAGCGTGCCCGAAGCCTGTGCCGCAACCGTCTCGACTCGTCCTGGCGCGGAGCCTGATGCTATGCAGTCCAAGATCTACTCACGCTACTATCCTACCTACCGGGCGCTCTATCCGGCGCTTGCAACCGCATTTAAGAGCGTGGCCTCTGCCACAGAAGGAACCCCCTAAAATGAAAACTCTCGTTCTTCTTACCGCAGCCTTCCTCCTGGCGGCTCCCGTCGTTGCACAAGACACTGCTACGGTTCAAAAGGCCATTCAAGCACAGTACAATAAAGAAGCGGCTGCCTTTATGAAAAAAGACATTAGCGCTGGACTCAGTATCAACACCAGTGGGTTTGCGACAACCGATACCAAGGGGAAAAAGACAACTCTGGCAGAGTTCAAAGCGGCTCTAACGCAGATCATTAGCGCTGCACAGAGCATCAAGCTCAGCAGTACCGTGGAGAAAGTGACGGTCAAAGGCGAGACGGCAACCGTCATCGTCTCGGATAAGTCACTCTTTGTACTGACCAACCCTCAAACGAAAAAATCCACGAAGGTGGAGGGAGCGAGCCGCAACGAAGATACCTGGATCAAGCAAGCCGGAGTCTGGAAGCGCCAGAAAAACCGAGCCCTCACCAGTCAGTCTCTCATGGATGGCAAGCCCGTCGGCAACTAATCCGCACACCCACGGACTTTGTTTCCGTCGGAGCCGCTGATTTTATACAAGAATAGGGAGAAATGCCAATGCTTCTCTGGCGTGTCATTTTATTGTGGTTCCTTCTGTGTGGCAGTCTTGCAGAAAGTGCATGGGCTCAAAAAAAGCCAGCGACACCACCGATCTCCCCTGCCAGAGCCGCGATTGCCGCCGTTCTAGCAGAGCGTGACCGAGCGTTTGCGGCCCGCGATGCCACGGCGTACTTTGCGCTCTGCACAGCAGACTACGTGCATCAAGACGCGCTAGAGGACACCTTCCCTCTGGATAAGCTGCGTACCGAGCTACAGAAACAGCTCACTGCGGCAAAGACAGCGGAGCAGAAGACCCAGATTGACAGCTTCAAGCTGGATGGCACTGCTGCCGTGGTCGAGACCTATGAGAATGTCAAGCTCCTCTCCTACGCCCATGAGTGGCTGGAGATCACCGGCACCGGCTACCGACGCTGCCGCTACCGCTTTATCTTGGACACGGGCAAGTGGCGTCTCGCCCGCACCCGCGTTTTAGAGGAGACTCTGACCGAAAAGCCACGCCTCCTAGAGAGCCCAGGCCTCACCGATCTCGAAAAACGTGTCAAGTCGCCTGAGGTGCAGGCCATTGTCCGCAAGATCTACCCCTTGCTGGAAGAGCTTGCCACTGCCGAGGAGCGCCATGATTTCAAGATCTTCCAGCAGCGCCTCGCCCCCGACTTCGCCTTTATCCGTCTTGGTAAAGACCCCGAAACACGCCAGAGCTATATTGAAAAAGAAACTCTGGCCCACCAGTTTATCTCAGGTGATCAGGTGCGCTACTACCTGATGGGAGCCGAGCTGCAAGAAAACGGCGATCTCACCCTGGAGGTCGAGCAGGCGACGCGCTATACGATTACCCTCCCCGACGAAGTCCCGGAGAAGAACCTAATCATCCTCAGCCTGGTTCTGACCTGGACCAAGCTGGCAGATAGCTGGTACATCAAGCGCTGGGAGCACTTCACGGCAGAGGGCTTCGAGAACGATACGCGCGTGGATTTCGTTCAAAAAGAAAAAAATAAGAAGAAGTAGCCGATAAGAATACTATGCAAAAAACATTACTTGCTCTTGTTGCCTTTGCGGCACTCACGCCGTCCGTGCTGGCTCAGGATGCACAGAAAGCCATCCAGGCCCAGTACGACAAGCGCTCTGCAGCAGCCCTTAAAAAAGACGTGGCAGCGGCTCTGGCGATCAACACCCCTGAGTTTGTCAGCATCACCATGAAGGGCCAGAAACAGACTCTCGCGCAGATCAAGCCTTTGCTTGTTCAGGTCTTTGCCAAGTCCAAGTCCTACACCATCACAAGCAAGATCACGAGCTGTAAGGTCACCGGAGACAGCGCAACCGCTCGGGTCACCGATAGTGTCAAGATTCTCTCACTCACCAGCACCATCCCACAAGAAATCGAGACTAACTGTGAGGATACCTGGGTCAAGAAAAACAACCAGTGGCTCCGCACTCAGACAAAGCGCCTTGGAGAAAAGCTCAAAGAGACAAAACCTGCCAAGTCGGCAAAGTAAGTCAGACTCAGGCGAGGATCTTCTTCACCACTTCCCCATGAACATCGGTGAGGCGGAAGTCCCGCCCTGAGTAGCGATAGGTGAGCTTCTCGTGGTCGAGACCGAGGCAGTGCAGGATCGTGGCCTGCAAGTCATGCACATGGACTTTATTCTCGGCCACGTGAAAGCCTAGCTCATCAGTGCTACCGTAGGTAAGCCCGCCTTTAATCCCGCCACCCGCCAGCCACATCGTGTAGGCTTGTGGGTGGTGATCACGGCCCTG
>NZ_JANNYP010000673.1:0-4564 GCF_031410135.1 Armatimonas sp.
GCAACGAGTTGGATTCCTTTTTTGCCTTTTGGAGTCGCCGCGTTTTTCAGCCTGCTACCTCACCACTTTTATGACCTGCACCCGGCGGCAAGAGCTGGGAGAAGGTGCTCTACAAGGACGAGAACACGGGGGCGGTCGAAGTCGCGCTCGATCCGACCAACCCCAATACGGTCTACTGCTCGCTCTGGGCGGCGCGACAGGCACCTTGGGAGAACGGGGTTTGGCAGGGGACGACCAGTGGCTTGTTTAAGTCCATGGACGGCGGCACGACGTGGACACCGCTCACCAAGGGCCTTCCCACGATTGCACAGGGCCTCGGGCGGATCGGGTTCTCGGTGTTTGATGACAAGCGCCTCTACGCCACGGTGGATGCGACCACGGGGGGCGGCATCTACCGCTCTGACGACGGCGGCAAGAGCTGGGTCTTCACCAACGGCGAGCCGCGTGTCTGGAGCCGCGGGAGCGATTTTGCCGAGGTGCGTGCCGATCCCAAGCAGCGCGATGTGGTCTATGCCGCCAATACCTCGACCTACAAGTCCGTGGATGGCGGGAAGACCTTTGTCTGCATTAAAGGCGCACCCGGCGGCGATGACTATCACACGATCTGGATCAACTCGATCAATCCCCAGATCATCCTGCTCGCCGCCGACCAGGGTGCAACGATCTCGGTGAATGGCGGGGAGACCTGGAGCTCGTGGTACAACCAGCCGACCGCGCAGCTCTACCACGTCAGCACCGACAACCAGTTCCCGTACTGGGTCTACGGTGGCCAGCAAGAGAGCGGCTCGGTGGGGATTGTGAGCCGCGGGCAAGATGGTCAGATCACGTTTCGGGACTGGCACCCGGTGGGAGCCGAGGAGTACGCCTATGTCGTCGCCGATCCGCTCAATCCGGACATTATCTACGGCTCCAAGGGCAGCAAGTACAACAAAAAGACCGGCGAGGTGATCAGCATTCGGCCCAAGATTGAGGGCCTGCGCTATCTACGCACTATGCCAATGCTCTTCTCCGAGGCCGATCCCCGCACGCTCTTTCTGGCGAGCAATCGCCTGCTCAAGACTCGCGACGGTGGCACAACCTGGGAAGCGATCTCCCCCGACCTGAGCCGCGAGACCTGGGATGTCCCCGCATCTTTCGCGGCGGTCTCCACTGATGGTAAGACGATGCAACGCCGGGGTGTGATCTACGCGGTCGCGCCCTCGCCCACGAATATCAACGTGATCTGGTGCGGCACCGACGACGGTCTGCTCTGGCTGACCCAAGACGGCGGCAAGAGCTGGGCAAATGTCACGCCGCCTGAGATCACCTCGTGGAGCAAGATCGCCCAGCTGGAGGCCAGCCGCTTTGTGCCGGGCCGTGCCTACGCCGCCGTGAACCGCCTGCGGTGTGACGATAACAAGCCCTATATCTACAAGACCGACGACTTTGGCAAGACCTGGAAGCGCATCACCTATGGTCTCGGTCTCTCTGACGATGCCCCCGTGAACACGGTGCGTGAGGACCCCAAGAAGCCGGGCCTGCTCTACTGCGGCACCGAGCGTATGGTCTGGTTCTCCAACGACGACGGGGCGCACTGGAACCCGCTGCGCAACAACATGCCCGCCACTTCCATCCGTGACTTAGTGGTCCACGATGATGATCTCGTGGTCGGAACCCACGGGCGCTCGTTCTGGATTCTGGACTCCATCACCGCCTTGCGCCAGCTCTCTCGCAAGCCCGTCGCGCTCTACGCCCCGACCGTGGCCTACCTCGTGGATTGGAACCGCAACACTGACACGCCCCTTCCCCCCGAGGAGCCCGCTGGTCAGAATCCCCCCGACGGCGTCGTGATCGACTACTACCTTGCGCTGCCAGCCAAAGAAGTACTCCTCGAAGTGCGCGACTCCCAAGGCAAAGTCATCCGTCGCTGGAGCAGCACCGACAAGCCCGAGACCCTCGATCCGCTCAAGCTCACGGTCGATCCCCGCTGGGCACGCCCCTGGCAGCCGCTTTTAGCAACCACAGGCTCCCACCGCTTTGTCTGGAACCTGCGCCAGTACGCCCCTGCCAGTAGCCTCGGCATGGATGCGATCTGGCAGAACACCCCCACATCCAAAGCCCCGTGGGTCGCGCCCGGAAAGTACACCCTCCGCCTGACCATTGACGGAGGCTTTTGGGAGCAACCGCTTGAGGTTAAGCCCGACCCCAGAAAGTAGAGTACTGAGGAGCCTTTTGCACGAATCATTTTCGGTTCCGGGATGTCTGAAAAAATCATCACGAAAGCCCATATTTCGAACACCTCGCCGTCAAAAACGATGTCTTTCACGGGGCTCGTTTCGATTCGTGCAAACGGCTCTGAGGATTAAGCGGCGGTGCTCGCTGTATGAGTACGGCTCAGCTGCGCTTCCGCCTGAAGGGGCGTGAGGAAGCCATAGCGAACCAAGGTATCCTGGACATTCCGGCGCTGGGCAGGAGTGAGAGGGGTATTAGGGGCATCATCAGGGACGAGGAGCAGGGCACCATTTCCATGTCGGTACACAGTGGCTTCATTGCTATGCTTCGCGACAAACCCAAGCTCATTGAGCAGGGTACTCAGCTCGTTGTAGTTAAGTGTTTCAGCCATTAGTTAAATTTGCCTCTCGTAGAATGCTACCAGATCATTCTTTATTTGGCGAATGGTTTCAACGGCATCCGTGTTGAAGATTTGGTTCGTGGGAAGATGGACAGTACATGTTGTTTGGTTTGTCTGAGTCAACGCACGGAGCTGTGGACGAGTGAGCTGTAGCCAGTAGGCTCTGCCCTCTGAGGCATCATAGAGAATCAAGATAATGGGAGAGAGCTCACGACTCCATGTCCACAGATGCTTTCGTTCTAGCTCAAAAGTAATCGCGGTTCTATCCGCAAGATATTTGGGATGATCGGTTGCCTTGACCTGGATCAAGATATGGTCTGGTTCGAGGAAGCCGGTTTCACTGAAGGTGATGAGACGGAGGTCGTAGCCATAGTCACTGGAGAGGCGTTCGGCCACATGCCCCTGAGGGATGATCATACTTTCCACGTGCACGATACTCAGATCGGCGAGGATGTGCTCGCGTGTGCGGCGTGTTCCTTCAGTAATTCGTAGCATTGTCTTACTCGCTCCGCAGTGCTCCTAACAGAGTGCCGCGGAGTGCCGCGGTGGTAGCGAGCCAGACCCAGAGCAGGCCGCTTCCGAGAACCGCGAGCAGGGTGAGACCGAGGCTGACGAAGGGAACGCCGACGCCGGGAGTCTTGAGCGAGGGCAAGACAGCCACGAGCGCGGCGGCGACTCCGATAGCGAGGCCGAGGAAGAGGAGCAAGACATGCTCTGAGAAGATGAGCTGGTGGAGGGATTTTTTCGTGAACCCAATGGCCCGCAGTAGGGCGAGCTCGCCCTGGCGCTCTAGGACGTTGCGTAGGACGATCACGCCGAGACCCAAGCTTCCCAGGAGCAGGCCCATGCCACCGAGGATCGCAAAGATCGAGAGGTAGGTGTTCTCCACGGCGCTGAACATTCCCAGGCGCTCGGGTGTGGTGGTGACGCTCAGGCCATTGTCTTCTAGGCCACTGGTGAGGGCCTCGGCGAGTGCTTTGGTTTTGGCTTCCGGGGCATCGATCAGAAACACTTGGTAGCCGCTGTGGTTGGCAAAGAGCTTGGTAAAGTGGCGCTCGGAGAGGATAAGGTTGCCCTGGAGCACGGAGTTGTTGATGATCCCCACTACCTTGAGCTTGTGTGTCGTCCCTCGGTCATCAGTATAGTCAATCGTCTGTCCGACGCCAGAGTGGAGCATCCACATCACGGTGTTCATGTCCCCGATCACGGGAATAGCGTCTGTCCCATCGCTGGTCTCTAGTAAGTCCCAGGGATTGGCTTTCTTATCGGCGAGTGACTGGGTAAACCCGAAGGCGCTACGCTCGGCGAGGAGCTTGGGATTGATTCCCAGCAGGCGCGGGGTCTGGGCGCGGTTGAGGTTGAGACAGCTTGCCTCGTCGCCCTCACGCAGGCGAAACGAGACGATCTTTGCATCGGTCATCTCTTGTTCATCCAGCCCAAACGCCTCACGGCCCTCGGCAGAGTTTAAGTCCTGGTAGACGGGAAGCGATGCCTCGGCATAGAGGGCAAAGCCACCCGTTCCCGACGAGCGCTCACGAGCGGCCTCACGCGGGTCATGGCGGTTGGCCCCGACGGCAATCACGAGAAAGCTCCCGCAGGCTAGCAATGTGATCGCGCCCGTGCTCCGTGAGAGTCGCCGCGCCGCATTACGCCGCCCGACACCCGTCAGGCTTAGCGCCCCTTCCGCGATCTCCAGTTTTTGCAGAAACTGTCGTGCCGCCAGAATCCCGGCGATGAGTAGCAGCGAGCCCGCGCCAAAGAAAATTCCTGCCGCCTCTTCGCCATGCTTACCGATGCCAAAGAGAGCAAGGCCGAGGGCGAGTATTGCAAGGATGAGAGGAAGCCATCTCCCCGCCCCTTCGGGCCATCTCCCCGCCGCTGAGACGGCGACCCTCTTCCCATCTTCGCTTCGCGTGGTAGAGGGTATTCCGATGAGGAGCGCTTGTGCCGAGG
>NZ_JANNYP010000674.1:0-9910 GCF_031410135.1 Armatimonas sp.
CAGGAGCGCCCCATCGCAAAGCCGATATTGGCACGGGCCAGCGCGGGGCCGTCGTTGATGCCATCGCCTACCATGCCGATGCTGCCGTACTGCTGCCCCAATGCCGTCACCGCCGAGAGCTTGTCTTCGGGGAGAAGCTCGGCACGGACATCGGTGATACCGGTCTGCTGAGCGATCTGGCGAGCCGCGGCACTTCCGTCTCCGGTGAGGATCACGGTCGGGATACCAAGAGCGTTGAGCTGTGCCACCGCCTCTGCTGCGGTTTCCCGAACCGTGTCCGCTACCCCGATCACCGCAAGCGCTTGCTGTGCATCAGTCAGCACGACCGTTGTCTTGCCTTCCGACTCAAGCCGGGCCAGCAACTCCTCCACGTGCGGCCCACACACATGGTTCTCTTCGGTCAGTCGGTGGTTGCCCACATAGTGCCGCCGTCCCTCCAGAGTCCCCGTCACCCCGCGACCGATCACCGCCTCAAACGCCTCCACAGGCAGGTGCTGGCAGTCGTGGTTACGGGCGCAGTGATTCACAATCGCCGCCGCGACCGGGTGCTCTGATGCCGCATCCAAGCTCGCCGCCAGATGCAGTAGCTCGGAGGGGCCACGATCTGTCAGCGGCAAGATATCCGTCACTGCAGGCCGTCCCTTGGTCAGTGTCCCGGTCTTGTCAAAAGCAATCACCTTGATATGGCGTCCCGCCTCCAGAAACGCCCCGCCGCGCACTAAGAGCCCCAGCCGCGCCGCCGCCGTGAGACCACTCACAATGGTAACGGGAGTCGAGATCACCAGCGCACAGGGGCAGGCGATCACCAGCATCACCAGCGCCTTATGGAAGTACTCCTGCCAGCCGCCGCCAAAGAGCAGAGGCGGAATCACGGCGTAGAGAAGTGCCAGTACCACGACTGTCGGGGTGTAGATTTTGGCGAATGTGTCAATAAAGCGCTGGGTGGGAGCGCGCTGCTGCTGTGCCTCTTTGACCGCCGCGACAATCCGGTCCATCGTCGTGTCGCCCCGCGCCGCACGAACCTCAAAGATAAATGTCCCGTTGATGTTGCGTGTCCCGGCAAAGACCTCATCGCCTGGAAGCTTCTCCATCGGCAGGCTCTCGCCGGTGATTGCCGCCTGGTTCACTGCCGAGCTGCCCTCGGTGACCACGCCGTCCAGCGGCACGATCTGCCCCGGCTTCACCCGCACTCTATCCCCGACTACCACCAGCGCTAGCTTGCTCTCGTGAAAGGCTCCGCAGTCCGAGAGAACCTCAACGGTCTCGGGTGCGGCTTCCATCAGGCTCTGAACCGCCTTTCGGGCACGCTCCAGCGAGAGTCCCTCGATCACCTCGGCCACCGCAAAGAGCACCGAGGCCATCGCCGCCTCAGGCCACTGCTGAATCACCATAGCCCCCACAATGGCAAGGCCCATCAGGAAGTTAATATTGAGTGTCCGGGTCTTGAGCGCCATCCAGCCTTTGCGTGCCGTCTCCACGCCTGAGAGCGCCAGCGACCCCAGCGCCATCAGAACCACAGGACGCGCATCATCGGCGTGCTGTCCGGTGCGGCTCTCGATGATCCAGGCTCCCGCCTCCGCACTCGCCGCCAGCAAGCCCGAAAGCCCCAGCCGGATTAGCTTTGCCTTGGGGAGCACCGGTGCCACCTGCAACATCCCCGCATTCTCCGCCGTCAGAGGCCGTGCATGCATCCCCAGCTCCGCCAGTGCACTCTCCGCCGTGGCTTTTGCTTCGTCGGCATGCGTCACCGTGAGAATTCGCTCGATCAGGTCAAACTGAAGTCCTTCAATGCCCGAGACACTGCGCAGGCGATTGCGGATCATCTGCTCCTCGGTGGGGCAGTCCATAGCGGAGATAAAGTAACGGGAAACAGGCATATGCTTATGGTATCGTATCCTCACAAGCAGATGATCCCGCAACGCCAACAAACGCAACAAAGGCAACCACACTCCCTCAGAGACGAGGTAAAGTACAAGCTCGCTCACTCGTTCCTGAGTGCTCATAACGATGCAAAAGCGGCAGCCCAATGTGTTGCGAATTGGGATACCGAAACAGCACTTGAGACAATTGCCGAACTTCTCAAAAACTGTCGATTTTACGCCAGATACAACCTTAAGGAGTGGCGAGAGATGCTTGTTCTTGACTTGATTTCTTCGTTAGTTCCTGCCCTCATTCTTGCACCAACCCTCAAGTGGCTCAGCCTGACAATGCTGATCCCCGCATTTCTTGTCGGTATATTGATGCGTCAAGTATGGCCATTTCGTACGAAAATCCTTCGGCAAAAGCTCATCTGGGCTCTAGAAGCCCTCTTGCCACAAACATCTCCTTCGATGCTTCCTATCATACTCGAAGTAGCAGTCTGCATGGGAAATCCCGAGCAAAGCTTGATTCTCCAACGTACTCTTACGAGGCTCTTACCACACTTCAATATTTCTACGGTACAAACACTAACACTTGACCAACATCACTATCTTTTGCGCCTTCTGAAAATCCCCGATGAAGACCTGGCGATTGCAACTTTATTAGCCATTGAAACAATTGCAGATCACCGGGATGCCGATGCTGTGCGTTTCGATGTTGCGTGCCCTAATAAACGTGTCCATTTAGTTCGGCAGGAATGTTTAGAGCTTCTTGAGGTCGCCAAAAAGGTATCCTAAACCATGCGATGCTTTCTCCCTCTTGTCCTCGTACCTCTTTTCGGTTGTACACAGCCGACGGCCTCACCCACGCCCCTCGCAGTCGCGCCGCAGCAAACCAGGGTGACGATGCCCGATCTGGTGGGAAAGCCTCTCTCGGAGGCGAAGGTGCTTCTGGTAAAATTAGGGCTGACCGTCGGGGAGGTGAGTGAGGGCAGCAGTACGCGTCCGAAGGGCCAAGTGGCGGAGCAGATTCCGGCAGCGGGTGTGGCGGTGAAGCCGGGCACCAAAGCGGAGCTGCATGTCAGCCGCGGGCCAGACGACGATCCAGGGCTGCTCAAAAATGCCAGTGAAGGCGCAAGCTACACTCCCACAAAGCGCGGCAAGAGCGTGATCCGGCTCCCGCGCCAAGTGGAGAGCCCACCGACAGACTTTCTCAAGGGAGCGTCGGAGGTTACTCTGGTCGCGGAGGGGCTAGAGCATCCACGCTGGCTGACCGTGGCGGAGAACGGCGATATTTTCGTGGTGGAGTCCCGGCTCGAAGTCAAGAAAAAGAAGCAGCCCAACCGCGTGACCGTGCTTCGTGACACCGATGGCGATGGCAAATCCGATCAGCGCCGTGTCTACGCAGACGCGCTCTATCTTCCCTTTGGGATCGCCTTCCACAAAGACTTTCTCTATGTCGCCAACACGGGAAGTGTCGTGCGCTGGCCCTACAAATCCGGCGATTTAGTCGCCTCCCAGCCCGCCGAGACCGTGATCTCCGACATTCCCGAGATCGGGATGCGCCAGCACTGGACCCGCAACCTCGCCTTCTCCCCTGACGGCAAGTGGCTCTACGTGACCATTGGCAGCAAGGAAAACGCGGACATCGAGGAGCCCGAGCGCGGCACAATCGTCCGCTACGCCCTCGACGAGACAGGAAAGCCCATCGGCAAGCTTGCCATCTTTGCCTCGGGCCTGCGTAACCCGATTGGCCTGGCCTTTCACCCGAAGACCAACGCCCTCTGGGCCGTGGTCAGCGAGCGGGACTACTTAGGCGACGAGCTGGTGCCGGACTTTCTGACGGAGGTCAAAGAGGGCGGCTTCTACGGCTGGCCCTACTACTACCTCGGCCCCCACCACGACCCACGCCTACCGGAGCGCCCGGATTTAAAGAAGCGCACCCTGATTCCTGATGTACTCATCCCCGCCCACTCCGCCCCCCTCGGGCTGGTCTTCGACAAAGACGGCAGTGCCTACGTCGCGCTCCACGGTTCGCAGAACCGGAGTCGCTTCACCGGCTACAAGATCATCAAAGTCCCCGCAGGCACCAAAAAGCCCGAAGACTTCATCACCGGCTGGCTGAAAAATGCCGACGACAACGCCGTCAATGGCCGCCCCGCCGGGCTCGCCTGGGACAAAGACGGCTCCCTACTCATCACCGACGACTGGGCAGGCCGTATCTGGCGCGTGAAGCTCTAGGGCATCCAGCGCAGGAGGTCACGAATACGCAGGTCGGTTGTTTTATAGGAGCGAGCAAACATCGCTTCTGGGCCACGGTAGAGGTGAATGGTATTCAGGTCAAACGTCAGCCCAAGTTCCTCCACCAGATACACCATTAGCTCGTCGAAGTCGTCTCCTGTGATCCCTAAGTCATCCTCAAGAGACCGATCGGCAGTAAGTTTTTCGGGACGGATACTCTGGTGCTCGGAGATCATACGCATAAGCTCCCCCAGCTTCATTGCCTCCAGAACCTCGCCCACGGTTAGCTTGCGCACATCGTTCAAGTGCCCTAGCGTCTCTAAGATCTTCGTGTGAATAAATAGATGATCCACGAGATCGTAGTAAGGCGAGGGGTAGTCATCCAGCGCCATGAGCCAAGTAGGCAGCTTGATAAACGTCCCCAGCACATCGTCATCGTGGAGCGGCGTATTTGGCGAAATGCGTAGCAGGCGTTTGAGCAACACCTGATGGTCGCTACTCATAGGTGGGCTTTGACAACTTCCCAGACACGCTGATGATCCCCAGAATATACGCGCGCTCGCTCCTTAATTGTCATCCAGATGGGCTCTGGTTTCTTTTCCCAGTTCTCACAAGTAAGGCGTGGATCAGTTCCTTCGGCCAGCAGCAACTTCACCACTTCAACATTACAACGCCATGCCGCATGCAAAAGTGGACGATTCGCAACGCCAAGAGTAGGCATTTTGTTCACACTCGCCCCGCGCTGGATAAGTTCCTTCACCAAACCAAGATCCCCCTGGTAGGCAGCATTTGAAAGTGCAGAACTATCCGTGCCACCTGTTGGGCAACCGTGCTCCAGGAAAAGCCAAGCAGTCGGCACATTATCTTGTCCGATCGCCTGCACGAGATTTTCGTACGTCGGCTTGACTCCCAATGAGAGTAGTTTTCGGGTTGCCGCGAGGTTCTCGGGATAAGCGAGCCCTCCATCCCAACCAGGCCGAGTGTAGTAGACAAGCTGCACATCTAGGAGGCGTTTAAGAACTACCTTGTCCCCTTTTGCCAAAGCAATGAGCTCCTCCCAATCGTACGAACCCTCAAGTGATAAGGCACCACTCTGTAGATCATTAACCTGCATCGCCTCGATGATTCGCACATCGTTGCCGCGAACGAGCACGCGCCTCGCCTCGAAGGGAAGGCAGGCCACCAACAGTATGATAAGAGCAACCCCAAGGCGACGCATAGTGAGCTTTCTGATCCAAAAACCAACAAGCTGCCTTTCACAAACGACAGGCGGCTTCGGTTTAGAGTATCACACGCTTACTTTACAGCAAGCGCCTTCTCGACCTCTACAATAACAGCAGGAGTCAGCGGGTCGGTGCCTGCTTTGACGCGAGCAACCACCTCACCATTGCGGCCAATGATAAACTTGGCAAAGTTCCACTCAATGGGGCCGCCGAACTTAGCATTGGTCGTCTTGTCCGTTAGGAACTTGTAGAGGGGAGCCTGCTCCGCGCCCTTGACGGTGATCTTGGAGAACATCGGGAACGCCACTTTGTAGGTCAGCTCACAGAACTCCTTGATCTCTTTGTCCGTGCCCGGCTCCTGAGCGCCAAAGTCGTTGGCGGGAAAGCCGAGGATCACGAGCCCCTTCTCCTTGTATTTTTCGTACAGCGCCTCAAGGCTCTTGTACTGGGGCGTGTTGCCACACTTGGACGCCACATTGACGACCATAATAACGCTTCCCTCGTAGCGAGAGAGCTTGACTGGGTTCCCCAGAATGTCCTTGACAGTGAAGTTCAGCGAGGGGGCGACCTTGACGTTCGGGTAGTCGGAATTGGTAGGAGCCGAGGCATCCCCCTCGGAGTCGGGCGCAACACCGGCGAGCTTGGCCTCGGCGAGATTGTCAAAGCTGGCAAACGAGCGGTTGTGGAGCTTGTAGTACATCCCCCGGTAGGTAAAGTAGCCCGCCGCATAGTTGATATGACAGTAGCTGCACTTCTGGCCTTCTTTTTTTCCGTACTCGGGCCGCGCCAATGCCGCAGGAATGATCATCAGAAAAGCGGCGACGGTAAGGAGCATTTTCAACATCTCGCTTCCAGTTTACCAAAAGTGTGCCCACCGCCGACAATGAAGATCATGGAAAGAAAACTTGCGAGTGTTCAGCGCGTGCTGGCGCTCCGTCCTATCGAGAACGCGGATGCCATTGAGCTGGCGCAGATCAATGGCTGGCAGTGCGTGGTCAAGAAAGGCGAGTTTGCTGTCGGGGCGCTTGGGGTGTTCTTTGAGATAGACGCCATCCCACCGGAGCTTCCGCAGCTCGCGTTTCTGTGGACCTCGCGCAACGCCACAGAGCCGCAACCGCGCCCGGAGAGCTTCCGCATCAAGACCATGCGCCTGCGCGGCACTCTCTCGCAGGGCTTACTCATGCCGCTGGCGCAATTTGTCCTCCCAGAGAATTTGAGTGAGGGCGATGATCTCACCGCGTTTCTGAGTGTCGGCAAGTGGGAGCCTCCCGTGCCGTCGGGCATGGGCGATTTCCGTGGCCCGTTCCCGCCGCTGGTGCGCAAGACCGACGAGATGCGGGTGCAGAGTGTTCCCTGCGTGCTCGATGAGCTGCGTGGCCTGCCGTATGTCATTACACTCAAGTGCGACGGCACCAGCGCGACCTACTGCATTGACCCGCGCACCGACGAGTTCCATGCCTGTGGCCGTAACCAGAGCATCCTAGAGGACGCGAACCACTACTGGAACCTCGCCAAGAAGTATGAGATCGAGGCCGCGCTTCGCAAGTTCCCACACCTCGCCGTGCAGGGCGAGATCTGCGGCCCTGGCATCCAGACAAACCGCCTGGGACTCAAGACGCTGGAGTTTTTCGTCTTCAATGTCTACGACCAGCAGCAGGGCAAGTACCTCAGCCACGACGACGCGAGAGCGTTTCTGGCAGAAGCGAACCTCCCTGCCGTCACGGTTCTTGAGGAAGGCGAGGCATTCGCCCATACCCAGGACTCGCTCCTCGCCCTCGCCGAGGGCAAGTACGACGGCACGCAAAACGAGCGTGAGGGAATCGTCATTCGGCCAAAATCCGAGCGCAACAGCCTGCTCCTTGCCGGACGGCTCTCGTTCAAGGTGATCTCCAACCGCTTCTTACTTAAAGAGGGCGAGTAGCACCGCCGATTAGAACGGCGGTGCTGGAGAGCTAAAGCTACAAAGGCCGTTCCGGCCATAGGAATTTGATATGGGCCGGGTACCCTCTGGGTGGCCCTTTGTAGCGCGAAGCGCTCTCCAGTCCCCACGCTCTAACCGGGGGGATGCCCGCGATATAATGACGCTTACGCGCCTCGGTTGAGGCACCAGGAGGTTTTTGTGGCATTTGCAAGCTGGCAGCGGACGGTAGACTGTGGCGCACTGCGCGCCGAGCATGTGGGACAGGAAGTGGTGGTTAATGGGTGGGCCAATAGTGTCCGTGACCACGGTGGGGTTGTCTTCATGGACTTGCGAGACCGCACCGGGCTCGTGCAGATTGTCGCCGATCCGACGCGCAATGTCACTGGCCCCGAGGCCCACGCCATCGCGGAGAAAGTTCACAACGAGTACTGTCTGTCTATCCGTGGCCGGGTTGCCGCTCGCCCCGATGGGCTGGCGAACCCCAATTTAGAGACAGGTGGTGTGGAGATCGAGGCCATTGAGATCACGGTTTTCAATACGGCTCGTGCCCTTCCTTTCCAGCTGGACGACAAGAACATCAACGAGGAGACGCGCCTCAAGTACCGCTACTTGGACCTACGCCGCCCCGAGATGTATCGCAAGATGCACCTGCGCCATGAGGTCGTCCGCGCCGTCCGCGAGTATTTTTACAAGAACAACTTTCTGGAAATCGAGACTCCGATTCTGACAAAATCATCGCCGGAGGGTGCTCGTGACTACTTAGTGCCCTATCGCTTGCAGGCTGGGAAGTTCTACGCCTTGCCCCAAGCGCCGCAGCAGTTCAAACAGCTCCTGATGGTCGGCGGCATGGAGCGCTACTTCCAGATCGCCAAGTGCTTCCGAGACGAAGGCCAGCGCGCCGATAGGCAGCCCGAGTTCACGCAAATTGACCTGGAGATGGCATTCGCTACCCAAGACGATGTACTAGGCATGGTCGAGGGCATGGTCATTGAGGTGATCGAAAAATTCACGCCTCAGACCGGCAAGACGATTCTCTCCAAGCCCTTCCCACGCTTCTCGTTTGATGAGTCCATGCGCCGCTTTGGCACCGACAAACCCGATATCCGCTTCGGGCTGGAGCTGATCGACTGCGCCCCGCATCTCACCGAGACACAGTTTGCCGTCTTCCAGCAGACGCTCGCCAACGGTGGGCAAGTAAAAGCCGTGCGCTACCCCGGTGGCGCGAGCATCCCCCGCCGCGAGATGGACGAGCTGGGCAATCTCAGCCGCGACTGGGGTGCCAAGGGCATGGCATATTTCCTCGTGGACGAAGAGGGCAAAGCTACACGTGGCCCCGTCGCCAAGTTCCTCAGTGATACCGAAAAAGAGGCGCTGGTTGCTGCCGCCGAGGCCAAGCCAGGTGACCTGGTAGGCTTTATCGCCGACCAGCCCGAGACGGTCGCGAAAGTGCTGGACCGCCTGCGCCGCTTTATCGGCGGCAAGCTGGGACTGATTGATAAAAACAAGCTCGCCTACTGCTGGATCGTGGACTTCCCGGTCTTCGAAAAAGACGAAGAAACGGGCAAGCTCACATTTGCACACAACCCGTTTGCGATGCCCCAGGCCGAGGATCTCGACAAGTTCGAATCTGACCCCTTAGCCATGCGCGCCCAGTGCTACGACATGGTCTGCAACGGCACCGAGTGCGCATCGGGCGCAGTCCGTATCCACATCCCCGAGATCCAGGTGAAGGTCTTCGAAAAAATGGGCCTGACGCCCGAGCAGATCCAGAGCCGCTTTGGGCACATGCTCGACGCCTTCGCGCTGGGCGCCCCCCCCCACGCCGGGATGGCGCCAGGTCTGGATCGGCTTGTCATGCTCCTCTGCGACGAAGAGAACATCCGCGAGGTGATTGCCTTCCCCAAGATGGGCGGCGGCTACGACCCGATGATGGACGCCCCATCGGAGGTGGAGCCTGAGCAACTCAAGGAGCTAGGCATCACAATAGCAGAGAAGCCCGCCGAGTAGCCGCCCCATAAAATGAGGCGTCTGGGTGGCGCTTCGCGCCGTAAAGCCCGTGCCGGGCTGGGAATCGATCCCAGCCCGGTTCTATTTTACGAGGGGCCAAACGCGCCGTACTAATCCCTCATTTTCCCAGTCTGCATGCTCTGATTTAGGCAGAAGCGCGCAACTCGCGAGGGGTAGCCAATTGGTCAGCTTTGAGTACGAGCCACACACGGTACAGCCACCATCACCTCCACGAATCCGTCCATCTTGACATTGTTCATACCAATAGGTATCAGGAATCATTTGGAGTCCAAACGCATTTGGTTGTCGATGTTGTTTCCAAATTGTTTCTTGCCCAGGATAGTGACTCTCTAAAGGCGGAAGATTATCCCCCCAGCGGAAGAGGGTACGTGTCCCTGCAGCGCAGACATACTCCCACTCATCCGAAGTAAGTAAACGAAACGGCTTGATACTACGTCCGATCACCTTACTATAGGACATGCGCTCAAGCAATGATTCGGCGACTTCATTCCACTTAAACTCATCAAAATCGGCCTCGACCAACAAGGGTAGGATCTCACATTGGCGTAGTCGTGACATTGAAAATTTCAGCCAATCTGACAACAGTCCTCATGAAGATGCTTCACCACAGAGCATGAAAATCTGAGTTTAGCAAGGTA
>NZ_JANNYP010000675.1:0-2849 GCF_031410135.1 Armatimonas sp.
CAAAGCTCTTATTGCCACCGTTCTGCCGCGCTTCTGTGACTACGCCGCCTCCATCGCCGATGAGATCGCGGAGAGCCATGATGCGATTGACAACGCCATGTGCTGGGGCTTTGGCTGGGAGAAGGGGCCGTTTGCACTGGCAAGAAACGCGCCCCAAGAGCCACTCTATCCCGCTCTGCGTCAGGAGCAAGGGGCCTTGATCTTCGAGCTACGCGGCAAGCTCAATGTCTTTGATCCCGCTCAGTGCGACGCGGTTGTTGCCGCCGTGGACGAAGCGGAGGAGCTGGGGCTTCCGTTGATCTTCACTGGGCAGGGGGCGTGCTTCTCGGCAGGCTACAACCTCGCCCGGCTGGTTACGGCGATGGAACGGGGCGATCTTGCGGGGATCGAGGCCGACATGAAGCAGTGTCAGGAGACGTTTCTGCGGGTCAAGCACGCCAAAATCCCCACTGTCGCCGCAATTCATGGCTACACGCTGGGGGCAGGCTGTGAGCTGGCGCTACACTGTGGGCGCATCGTCGCCTCCCCCGAGACCGTGCTGGGCCTGCCCGAGTGCGCGGTCGGCGTGATTCCCTGCGGGGGCGGCGTCAAAGAGGCGCTCTACCGCTTTGGCTCCGCCCAAGCCGCCTTTGAGGCGATTTTCTTCAACCAGAACTCCACCAGCGCTCACGAAGCGAGAAAGCGCGGCTGGTTTCGTCCCACCGATGTGATCGTCGCCAATGCGGATCAGCTACTGACGGAGGCTATTCGGCTGGCGCAAGACGCAACACAGCCCTGGTCTGGCCCGGATCGGGAACCGGGCAAGATAGTCCTGCCTGCCACACTGACGGGACATGATCGGAGGATTGCACAGGCTCTGGCATGGGTGCTGACGGAAGAGAAAACGACGGAGACAGTGCTTCTCGCTCGTGAGCGTGCTGCGTTTCAGCAGCTGGCACAGGAGCCGCTCTCGATTGCCCGGATGCGGCACCTGCTGGAGACCGGGAAACCACTCCGAAACTGATTCTTTCCCATTTTGAGCAAATTATTAGTATACTGAAGACGATTCTCAAAGACGGGGGTTGTCATGAGCGAAAAGGGTGTTGGGGTTGTCATTGGCGCAAGTGCACTGGGCATTGGGATTGCGGCTCAGCTTCTGAATGCGGGGTGGCAGGTTCATCTACTGGACTCCTCGCCGGATCTTGCGGGAAAAGCGGTGGCACAGCTTCGTGTGATGCGTCCGCCGCTCCTCTTCCTGCCTGAGTATCTCAGCCAAATCAAGCTGGGGGGGCTTAATGACTTGACAGTCTGTCGGGACGCAGACTGGGTGGTCGAGGCTATTGCGGATAACTTTGAGCTGAAGCATCGGCTCCTACATCGGCTGGAGCTGTTTCTTGGGCCGGAGACCATCCTCACGACAACAACACGGTTTTTTACTCTGAAAAGTCTGCTGGCGGGGAGTAGCGACATGCTTCACCAGCGGCTTTTTGCGACACACTTTTCCACTCCGCCTCGTTACCATAAACTCTTGGAAGTAGCGGCCACAGAGACCACCGATCCCATTCTGCTAGAGCGTTTTTGTGCGTTCGCGGAAGAGACCCTAGGGCACCGTGTTGTGATGGTGAACGACAGCCCCGGATTTGTGGCCATGCGGGTCTTTACCGCACACTTTTTTGATGTACTTCATCTCGCGCTGGAGAGTGAGCTGGACATTGAAAAAGTGGATGCCCTGACCGGCCCGCTGATGGGGAGGCCCTTTGGTATCTTTCAGCTGGCCGATCGTCTTGGCCTAGAGGCGCTGGTTCAGCAGGCTCGTGCCCTCTCTGCCGCCATTCCCGACGATCCGCTACACAACCGTATGCACCTCCCTCCCGTGCTGGAGGCACTTCTTACGGAAAAGCACTGGCGTGGGTTCTGGCCACGGGAAGGTAACCTGGTTCTGGATCTGCAAACCGGTGAGTACCGCCCCCCTCAGACCGTTGCTGTAGACTCAGATGACCCCTTTCTGGTCTGGTTGCAGGAGAGCCTCTTTGCGTACCTAGATGCGATCCGTCCTCAAATTGCCACGACGGAGTTTGCGGTGGATCAGGCGATGGAGTGGGGGTTTGGCTGGAGTAAAGGGCCGTTTGTACTGGAGGCAGAGCGACGGGGACGGCTCTACGCCGCTCCTTCCCCTCCACCTGAGTACTTGACCCTGAGCCACTGGCCTGTGGTGGAACAAAGCGCACTGGGAGCGTTTCGGGACCTGGGAGATGGTGTCGCCTGCTTTTCGCTGCACCCCCCGGACAATCGTCTGACCCTACCCACTCTGGAGTTACTGCTGAAGGCTCTGGAGCGAGCAGAACGTGAATTTCTTGCCCTGGTCGTGACCGGGGAGAGCCGAGATTTCACGGCGGGTTTCTCTCTACTGCGCTGGTGGGAGGCGATCTCTCAAGGGGATTTCACACAGATTGAGGATGATATCGCGGTGGCGCAGGCGGTGCACCTGCGGCTTGCCCACGCCACGATTCCTTTGGTGGGGGCGATTCAGGGCTTTACGCGAGGGGGAGGGGCGGAGCTGGCGCTGCATCTTCCCACACTGCACCTCTCGCCAGAGACCTACATGGGGTTAACTCAGGTGAGTGCGGGCTTGCTTCCTAGTTTTGGGGGGATCTCCGAGCTGTACACGCGGGTAGGAGATGCTCGCTCTGTTCTTCAGCTCGTGATGGGTGGACAGGTCAGTACATCGGCATACGAGGCACAGCGACGGGGATTTCTGCGGCCTCAGGACACGATCGCTCGCAATGTGGATCGCCTGTTCTATGAAGCGAGGCAGCGTGCCCTGGAACTGACGGACTCTCCACGCCCCATTGCGCCACCGCCGCCGCCGC
>NZ_JANNYP010000676.1:0-2971 GCF_031410135.1 Armatimonas sp.
GCTGTACTGGTCTTGTTTGCTGACCAAATTTTGAAACCTTTTGGGCATCCACCCGATTCGTGAAAAAGGCTATTCCCATTGAGACAGTTTTTTCTAATTAGAAATCCTTTCCCGCATACTGAAAATAGGCGTCTGAGGGCCTTTGGCCACGAAGTCGCTCCGCGACACTACGTACCCCTTGAGTGGATCAGTCGCGGAGCGACTTCTCAGCTGAGGAACGAGGTTTAGAGACGCCGCTTTCAATCGACGGGAGAGGGATTTATCAAACCTGTCCCCAAAACAAAAACACCCCCTCTCCCACCCGCGTAGCGGGCTTGTTATTGGGAGAGGGGGCTGGGGGGTGAGGGCCTAGATGCTGACTTCCTTGCCCTGCTCGGCGGAGGCGTAGATGCCGCTGAGCATCTTCTGCACCATGACACCGTGCTCGACGGGGCACTCGTTGGGGCGACCGTCTCTCACGACCTCGATGAAGTGCTGGATCTTGTACTGCCACATGTCCCACTTGGGGTAGTACGCGGGGGTAGCGTTGATCATGTAGCCTTCCCAGTCCGTGTAGGTCTCCGACGTGCTCCAGATGACGCCGCCCTTCTCGCCCATGATCTGAATGTCGAAGACATCCTCTTTGATATGGTTGCAGAAGCTCGACTCCAGCGTGAGAATGGTGCCATTGTCAAAACGAATCATACCGGCGGCCAGGTCCTCGACCGTGTAGGTCTCGTGATCCCAGCCCGGCCATTGGCTCTTGACCTCGCTGGGCTTGTTGCCCATCCAGGTCCAGGTGTTGCCGGTCGCGGTGATCGGGGTCGGGTTGCCGATGAGGCTGTGCGCGGTATCCAGGATATGCACGCCAATATCAATCATCGGGCCGCCACCTTGCAGCTCCTTGCGGCCAAAGACACCCCAGTTCGGGATGCCACGGCGGCGCAGGGCCTGAGCGCGGACATACATAATCTTGCCCAGTGCGCCGCTCTCGATGAGATCACGGACGTACTTGCTCTTGGGCTCGTAGCGGTGCTGGAAACCCATGACGAACTTGACGCCATTGGCATGAACGGCATCGGCAATCGCCTGTGCCTCGGTGGGGTTCATCGCAATCGGCTTCTCGCAGAGAATGTCTTTTCCTGCATTGGCCGCCGCAATCGCTGCCTTGGCATGCACACCGTTGGGCGTACACACCGAGATCGCATCAATATCGTCGCCCACGGTCTTGAGCATCTCATTAAAATCGGTAAAGAGATGATCGGTCGCGACGCCATGCTTGTTGTGCATCACGTCGAGTGCCACCTGGCGAATATCCGCCCCCGCGACAATCGAAACACCCGGAATCTTGGTCATGTAGCCGATGTGGGTCTGCGCGATCCCACCACAGCCAATAAAGCCGACACGGAGGGGCTTGGCCTCAACAGCAGTGCCCTCGGAGATTGTTGTGATTTCTGTATCCATTGAAAAAACCTTCCGGGTAAAACCTTACGCCAGAGCCGTGCCAGAATCCTGCCCAAAAGCCAAAATTCTTCAGGCGGTATACTAAATCATCATGTCCACCGTTTCCAGCTTTGACGAACGTACTCGTGCGCATCAGATTTACGAAGAGCAACTTAAAGCTTTATTGGAGCCAACCTACCTCGGAAAAGTGATTGCGATTCATCCAGGTACAGGAGAATATGCCATTGGAGAAACCCGAAAAGCGGCAGGAATGGCCCTCTGGGAACGCTTCAAAGACGGCAGCATTGTTGTCTTTCGGATCGGCCCTCCCACGGAAGATGACATCCGTATGTTCTATCGCCTAGAGGCAGAGAAGCAGATTTCTCAACAAGAGCGTCCGCAATGACGGGGTCTTTCTCCCGCAACGCAGGCCGAATCACTCTGCGACTCTATCGGCCCGATGAAGTCGCTTTTGATATCGAATTTTTGATCGATACGGGATTTGCGGGTGAAATCAAGCTCTCTCCCTACTGGATTGGAACACTGCGTCTCCCCAAACTCTGGAACGAAGAATTTACGATGGCAGACGGTCGTGTTTCTCCGTATGAAATCTATGCGGCAGAGTGCGAGTGGGCAGGTGAGAAGCGCTTGGTAGAAGCCGTGGAGATGGTGGGTGAGCCCATGATTGGCATTGACCTCCTACGCGACTTCTCGCTTTTTTTGGAAGTGCGCGATGGTGGTGCCGTTGAGATCAAGGCTCTATGATCTCCGTTATTCTCCACGAACCCGACATGCCTCAGAACACCGGCAATATCGTCCGACTGTGCGCCAACGCGGGCGCGGCGCTACATCTGATCGAGCCGCTGGGCTTTGCCTGGGACGACAAGCGCCTGCGCCGGGCGCATTTAGACTACGAGGAGTTCGCTGAAGTCCAGCGCCACGCGGGCTGGGAAGCGTGCAAAGTGGCGCTTACGGGAAGCCGTATTTTTGCCATCGAGACCGGCGGGACAGCAACCCCCTACGAAACCGAGTTCCAGCCCGGCGACGCGCTTCTCTTCGGCTCCGAGTCCCGCGGCCTCCCGGAGGAAATTCTCGCTGAAGTGACCGTGCTGACGCTCCCGATGATGCCAGGCAGTCGGAGCCTGAACCTCTCCAACGCCGTCGCCATCACAGTCTATGAGGCATGGCGACAGCTTGCCTTTGCCACCGCCACACCTCTAGGAACTCCGCCCCGAGAGCGCTCCTTTGCGTTCTTCAACGGGAACCCGGGGCAAACGCCGGGGGATCGAGAATCGGGCGCATAAATGAGCCCGCTGTTGCGGCAAGACCCATGAATGGGCCTACAGAATATAAGACTCACCAGTAGGTGTAGCCGGTCAGGTGAACCTCGAAGCGCTCGGTGTCAGTAAACTCAGTGACGATATAGGAGTGAGGGATACATGCAATTTTTAGTCGGATGGAGTCGGGAGTGGCTTGTGGGTCTGCAATGGCTTCGAATAGAGGACGATACACAGGAATATCGTCAGGAAAAGACTCCCAGATTTGGTCA
>NZ_JANNYP010000677.1:0-10055 GCF_031410135.1 Armatimonas sp.
CATCTCGACATGGATCTCATCGGCGGCAAAGCCTAGAAACGCGGGAAACATCGGGGCATACTGGCGCGGCCCGACAGCGCGGGCTTTGTAGTTGCCAAAACAAAGATGGGTAGAGAGATGGCACTTGCCCACAATCGGCGCAACCGTGCGATTGAAAATTTCCACGAAGCGCTCGGGGTCTTCTTTATGGGCATAGCAGCTCATTGAGGGCTCATCGACGGTAATCTCCGTGCACCCCGCCACCACCAGCGCCACCAGCTCCGACTGCACCAGCGGCAAAAGCGCCTCGGTGATTGCCCAGCGGTCGGCGTAGAGTGCGCCTGGAAGCAGTCGCCCCGAGAGCGTGTATGGCCCCGGCACCGAAGCTTTGAGTGTCGCGCCCGATTTTCCGGCAAGCCGTTTTAGGCGCTTGAACTCGTCCACCGTCCCGAGGCCCTTGGGAGCCGTCAGCGGTGCCACAATCGGGTGTTTTCCACGCTGATCATGAGCGGGTGGGCCAAAGTGGCGCGGCGGCGCACTCTCTAGCTCGATGCCCTGAATGTAGCCGTAGAAGCTCAGGTTGAAGTCCAGGCGCGTCTGCTCACCGTCAGAGATCACATCCAGCCCCGCCGCATTCTGATCGTTGAGTGCGGCAATTACCGCGTCTTCCTGCAGCTCCGCGAGATCGTCGGGGCCAAATTTATCTAAATTGGCGGCGGCAAACTCCAGCCAGCCAGGGAAGGGGTAGCTGCCAATCACCGTGGTTCGGAGAGGTGTTGTTTTCATAGATTCGTGCTCCGCCCCGTGAACGGGGCGTCGAGTGGCGCAAGCGCCGTAAAGCCCGTGCCGGGCTGGGAAAATTGGTTTGTAGCCCGGCACGGGCTTTGCGGCCAGAGGCCATTGCTGACACCCAATGCTATTGGGTGGCTTTCTGATACACCCGAATGTAGTCAATTTCGTAGCGTGTTGGGAACGCCGTCTTTGAGAAATCTCCGCCGTTCTGACCGCCTACTGAAAGATTAACTAAAATATAGTGCGGCTGCTTGAACGGGCACTTGCCATCAGGATTCGTTGCGTTTTTCAGCTCCATTCGGTTGAGAACCTTCCCGTCCACGGAAAGCTCGATGGCGGTCTCATCCCAGTCCATCCACCAGGTGTGGAACTTCTTGCTCCAGTCTTTGCCCAGCGACTCAAGAGGGGTCTTCTTGCTAGACCACTTCGCATTCCAGCGCTGCTTCGTGCCCCACGCGACATTGGCGAGAAGCTGGCCGCGGTAGAACTCCATGATGTCTATCTCGCCATTGCTGGGCCACTCGCCCTCGACGCCCAGTGTCCAGAATGCGGGCCAGAGTCCGAGCTGTGTGTCAATCTTAGCGCGCATCTCAAAGCGCCCATACTGCCAGCTCTGGAGACCAGATGTGCTCAAGCTCGCCGAGGTAATCTCTGCGAACTCGCGGTTCTCCCGCCAGCTTTTGCTACCGGGCTTAAACGCGGGGTTCTTGATCTTCTCGCGTCGCGCCTCGATGATTAAGTTGCCTTTTTCGCACCAGGCATTAGCTTCTTGATAAAACTGGTGCTCCTCGTTGCGCACGAAGCCCTTTTCAAACTTCCAGTTTTTTGGATCAGGCGGGCCGGGTTTATCAAACTCCTCGGCCCAGACTAGCTTGTACATAAATACCCCCGCCGATTGAAATCGGCAGTCTACCGATTCAGTGGCTTGTCCACTTTGGGGCGCTGGGGCAGGTTTCCCACGTTGATCGCCGTCAGAAAGACCGTTCGCGTGATCTTCTCCATTTTATTGAAGTCAATCTTGCTCACTTCATCGCCTACTTGATGGTAGTCTTCATGCACACCATCGAACCAGAAGCAGACCGGGATGCCTTTTTTGGCATAGTTGAAGTGGTCGCTGCGATAGAAAAAGCGATTGGGATCATCGGGCGCATCGTACTTGGGATCGTAGTCGAGCTTGAGGTACTTGGCGTTGGTCTCATGAATCAGCTTGCCAAGCTCGGTGCTCATCATGGTGGTGCCAATCACATAGATGGAGTTTGGCCCCGAGAGATCTTTATTTGAGGGCTTTGTGTCGCCTGCGGGCTTACTACGACCGATCATGTCAATATTGAGCTGCGCGACGATCTGTCCAATCGGGACGGTTGGGGTGTCGACAAAGTACGACGAGCCTTGGAGCCCTTTTTCCTCGCCCGCGTGCCATACAAAAAGTATCGAGCGCTTGGGCCGCGCTCGAACGGCTGCCTCCGCCATGGAGAGGATTGCTACCGTCCCCGAGCCGTCGTCGTCCGCACCGTTGAAGATCGTGTCCGTGCCTCGTCCACCGGTTCCCACGTGATCGTAGTGTGCTCCCACAGCCACGAACTCGCTCTTCAGCTTCGGGTCAGAGCCTTCCGCAATCGCCACCACGTTTTGTGTATAGATACGGTCTATCTTGGCCTGAACCGTCACCGATGTACTTTTTCCCACGCTAGTAAGGGCTTGTACACTCGCTTCTGGGCTCAATGTAATCACCGGTGGTGTTGCGGCTGGCTCTGGGGTGGGAGTGCGCTCCATGCGCCAGAACGTCCTTCTGCTCGCAAGGCTAGCCTGCCGTCGCCACCAGCTCTGGTTGGTCGAGGTGCGCAAGACGGCAACAGCTCCTGCCTCCAGTGCCTTGGCTAGTACCGTATCGCGGACTTCCGGGCCAAGCAGGACGATCTTACCCTTGACATCGGTCGAGCCAAGTTCCTCAGTAATGCTCACCAACTCACCGGTAGCACTGCCATTACCACGGTCAATCGCAAAGCTCTCCCCAGACTTAAGTGCAGTATCAGCAATAGTCAGGGTTGATTTCGCGTCATCAAAGCCAGTCTTAATCATTGGGATCTTCTGAAAGAAAGTCCCGTTGTCACCTGCGGGCTTGAGTCCCCATTTTTTTAGGTGAAAGGCAAGAAACTCCGCCGCAACATCCAAGCCCTGCGACGGCGTGTCGCGGCCTTGAAGAGCATCGGAGGCAATAAAGGTCAGGTAGCCACGCAGATTTTCCGCGGTGATTACCTTGTCCGCCATGAGGCGAGCTGTATGCAGATCAGCGGGTTTGGTGGTGGCTTGCGCAGGAGCAACAAGAGCAGGGATGTAATATAAAGGCATGGTTTAGGGAAGCTCTCTAAGAAAGTAAAGTTCGTGAATTTAGTGGTCGCTGTGGCTGGGGTCCGCTTCGATTTCGGCGCGGGTCTGGATTTTGTCCACAAGACCATCGCGGATAATCACGGCGCGGTCCGAGACCCGAATCATCTTGGGGTCGTGGGTGGCGGTGATAATCGTAACATTGTGCTCCTGGTTGAGCTGTCGAAGAAGTGCGATAATCTCGGTGCCCGTGTTCTGGTCGAGGTTTCCGGTGGGCTCATCGGCGAGAACAATGGCGGGGTTGTTGGCGAGTGCGCGTGCAATCGCCACACGCTGCTGCTGACCGCCTGAGAGCTGGCCCGGCTTGTGGTGGTAGCGGTGGCCAAGACCGACCGTATCGAGTAGCTCCATTGCCCGTGCCGTGCCTTCGTCGCTCGGCTTTCCCGCAAAGACCGTGGGGAGCATCACGTTCTCTAGAGCTGTCATCACAGGGATTAAGTTAAACGTCTGGAAGATATACCCGATCGTGTGGCAGCGCAAAAACGCCAGCTCATTGGCATCCAGCTGTGCCATGTCCACATCGTTGATAAACACCGTCCCCGAGTTGGGCTTATCCAGCCCCCCGATCATGTTAAAAAACGTGGACTTACCCGAACCAGACGGCCCAATAATGGAGACATACTCCCCGCGCTTGATGTCCAGAGAGATACCCTTCAGAGCACGAGTTGTCTCGTTGCCCATCACAAACTCTTTGGTCAGATCCTTGGCGCGAACGACATACTCGATCTTGCCGCTTCCAGTGCTTTTTTCGTTGCTCATTCTTGAACCGTCCTACTCTTTAATTTACTCAATAAACTGATGAAAGGTTCTTCAACAGTTTTAAAAAAAATCAATGCTAATAACAAGCATCCAGATACAGAGATGCAAAATGCTATATATTTATTATCAATTATATGTTGATTCCTGTACAGTGTTTGGAAATTGAAAATAAAAATCAAATGAACTAAATAGAGAGAAAATGAGATTTTCCCTAGATTGGTAAGTAGTTTGCTTTTCAGAAAACGACGAAATACATTAGATTTATTCCTCGATATTGCAATCATGCCAGAAGCCGTAGCTATACCTAATAAACTATCACTGACTGGTAGAAGAATTTTTCCCATTTTACTAGATATTGGTATCATTTGGCATAAAATAATTAGTGACATTATTGTGAATATACATAATAAATGAGATTTTTCTTCAAATGAATTAATTTCAGGCTTGTGAGATACCCAGCAAGAGTAAATACCTAAAGTGAATAAGAAGAAATACCAAGGACTACACAATTCCCATGAGTCATATGATGCGTAAAATGCACAAAACTTAGTAAGAATACCTCCTATTATAAATCCCACTAGTACTAGGATATAGGGTCCTCTTGTGAGTAGTAAGTGAATAATAAGTGGGAAAAATAAATACAGTCTGAATTCTAAATTGACGGTCCATAACCATTGCGCAGGATATGAACGATTTGGAAATATGTCTTGGATCAAAAATATAGAATAAATAATTGCCAATATGTCTGTCTGTGGAGGGTTTTTTGAAAATATTTGGTATGTGAATTGAAACAATATAGCTACAATTAATGTAATGTAAAGAGGAGGTAAGATGCGAATGGCTCTCCGAAGATAAAATATTTTTGGTTGGGGATACATTGTCTTCTTTTTTGTGATAGGAAGAGTTAAGCAAAATCCTGAGATGACAATGAAAAGTCCAACGGCGAAATGTCCATGTCGGATCCAATCAAGAAAACCTAGATACCAAGGAATATCTGGGGATCCGAGTAAAATGAGATAGGCATGATACAGCATTACCCATAGTGCAGCAACCGCACGTAGGCCATCTAGGTATTCCAGATGGTTTTGTCCTGTTTGAATCTTGGTTGCTTTAGTCATTATTCGATCTCTAAACATCGCTTCGCAGCGCAGCGGCGGGGGGGATGCGTGATGCATTAATGGCAGGGAAAAGAGTTGCAACCATAGTCAGTGCAATCCCAAGGACGATACAGAATACTAAATTCGTACCAAATGCCGCACCTGTAAAAGAACCAGACCACGTTTCACCATGAAAAGCGGTCTTCGGATTAAAGGAGAAGTACTTTGTGGCAATCATCAGAAGTGTGCCGACGATATAGCCTAAGCTAGAAGCAATTGCGCCCATCAGCGCTGCCTCAATCAGAAAAATCTTGACGATAAACTGCTCTAGCGCCCCGAGGCACTTCATGGTTCCAATCTCACGGAAGCGCTCGGTGACACTCATGAGCATCGCGTTGGTAATTCCCACCGCACAGACGAGGAGCGAGAGTCCTACCAACCAGTTGCTCCGCGCCACTTCATCCGCCGACGCATTGGCTCCCGCGACGGCCTTGCTGGTGAGCACGGAGGCCAGAAACGCGATCCCCAAGAATACTCCACCTGCCGTGATCATCGAGCGCCAGAAGCGAATCTTGATCGTGTTGAGCGCGAACTCAAAGGCCTTCTTGAAGGGAAGCTGCACGCCTTTCTTAACGCCGCTCTTGCTTATTTCTGTACTATTACTCATTTTTTCTTTGTCGTTCCAGTTTGAATGCCGATTAGCCGACGGTCCGCTAGCATCTTCAAGTAGGCGGTCACCGATGTCTCTGCCTGGCGCTTATTGAGCTTGTAGCTCTCACTGATTCGTCGAGCGATTTTATCCACGCTATGGTCACCATCACAGAGCTCCCAGACATCGGAGCCAATCTGATCAAGCTCGACTTTCTTGTGGTCGGGGAGCTTGAAGCACCGGGCCACGAAGTTGCCCCAGCGATCTTGCCGACGGGGAATGCGTATCAGCACCAGCTCGGGTAAGCCCTCTTCCCGTGCCACTTCGCGAGACCAGACGATCTTGGGGTGACGAACCGGCCGTGATGCCAGAACTTGGCCCCGGCTAGGCCGATTCTTTTTCCCCTCCACGGCTGCGCGGAGCTGCGCGATCATGCTACTCATCCGTGGCACCTCACTCGGCTTACCAGGGTGTCCATGGCGTCGGCGGTGCGAAACGGACGTAGGTTCTGGACGAGATAGATCTTATTGGAGGGCTCACAGTGCCAGGCGCGGGCAGAGAAGCGGGTCGCGGGAATCCGCAGGCTCATCAGCTCACGTGACGCTTGCACCCAAGCCGGGCCAAGTGCCAGTCCCCCGCGCATCGCCACAGCCTCATGCCCGGCCACGGTCGCCTCTTCTGCCTTGTAGCGCGCTTGGGTCAGCTCACCACGTGCATTGACTTCCAGCCAGGCATCTAAGTAGGCATCTTTTCGTGCGACATTGGCAACGGCCCACTGCTCCACACTGAGACGATCCGTGCCATCGGCCAGTGAGATCCGCAGATACACGTTCATCAGCTGCTGGCTTGCAAGCTGGAAACGACTCGGGAGCTCGATCTTGAGATCATAGAGCGACCAGAGTCGCCAGCCCGGCTCGGCATCACGGTTCTCGATAGAAGCAAGAATGGTCTCCGAGGCACCCGCGAGTCCTTTGCGACCACTGCGGTCACCAAGCACCTGGGCGATCACCACACGGCGCGTCTCTCTGCAGTGCCAGAGCGCTCCAAAAGCCTTTCGGTCACCCGTCCACTTGAAGCCAAAGCCCTCGCGCTCATCGCGCTGCACGCCTCGGGGGAGGGGAGTCAGCTCGCTCTCAAAAGCGAGGCGTTTCTTTTTAGCAGCGCGTGCCAGAGACGCCAGATACGACTCGCCGCGCACCTCGATGTCTATCGGCTTCTTGGTCTTCTTCGGCTCGGTGGCCCACTTTAGCTCCAAGCCCTGCTCCTCACCATCGTCAATTCGCAGGTAGCCCTCGTCGTAGCTACCCGAAAAGCCCGTCAGATCCCAGTCTTCCGGGACACGCAGGGTGAAGCCCTGCCAGCCTAAAAGCTTGGTCTGACGCTTGGTTGGTTTTGGGGAAGCAGGGGCAGCAGTCATAGTTGGCTAGAACGGGAGCGGCTGAACCGCCTTGGCAATTAGGGCGAGCGCAATGGCCGCCATCGAAATAAGACCAGTTCCGCAGGCAAAACCCGCAAGGAGCACTGGTGCGTAGTTACGCCATTTTTCGACACCGTAGCGCTTGGCAAAGTAGAACTTACCCAGACACGCTCCAACAAACAACGGAACTGTGTCAGCCGGGAGAGCATTGGCACCACCCGCCGCACCATAGAACGCGAGCATCGGGAGTTTTGCCATAAACATCACCCCGTAGAGCGCCAGAGTCACCACGCCGCCGCCGATGATAAAGCTTGGCTTGATGGAGTCGAGTACCCAGGTCGCACCGCCTGCCTTATTGATTTGGTTCCAGATTGCTTGGTTGGACGCAATCAGCGGCCACATACGCTGTGCAAACGGATACTGACTAGAAGGAATCTGGCTGGTTCCCCAGATAAACGACCAGTAGATAAATCCTCCCAGCATGATCAAGGGGAACATCAGGAGCTCCGCCTTTAAGATTGACGTGAACTTGGTCTTCGTCAGCTCCACTTCCCGGAAACGCTGTGCGAGCGAGCCGTAGTCATGGATGGGCATGGGAGCGAACCAGACATCAATTCGCTTATAACCCGACTCCATCACGGTCAGCTCTTTCACGTAGGGAAACTGCGCGTCTTGGCTCGTAAGGCCAAACATTCGGGCCGCTACATACGAGTTCAGCGGCGTGAGGAGTAGACCATAGCCTAGGAGCAGTGTGATCGGGAACTGCGGGATCAGGAAGTGGGTGAAAGCAATGTAGGCCAGGGTCGCCAGGAGCCAGATGCCCAGGGCAATCTTCCACCAGCCTGCCTTGTCACCGCGCCCCGCAGGAACTTCGTGCCAGGCTCCTCGTGAGCTACGCTTCAGGCCACGCGATGCCTCAATCGAGCCCTTGACAATGATATAGATTCCAATGACCGCAATGGCAAGCTGGATTCCAATCCCCGCAGAGAGCCAGAAGTCAAAGTTATTGACCATTCGGGTCTCGATAGACTCGGTGCCAGGGTGCCACTGGTGCAGGATACCTTGTTTGTAGAGAACGGGGTTTAGCCCGACTTGGAAGACGAGCGAGGAGATACAAGTCGCCGCTACCATCTCAAAGGGGAGGACAAACCCGGTAAGAATCTTTCCGAGATCACCGGAGTAGCCCACTGGTGCTGCCGGAAGAATGGTCTCGGTGGAGGCCATAAAGTCAATAAAGGGGATCGGAATCAGGGTGACGGCTTTTCCAAAGGCCGTAGCCGTCATGATAGGGATCGCGACATAGACGGCCCCAAAGATCAGGCCAATCACGGTTCCCGTGGAGAAGATACGCCAGCGCCAGGAGTCTTCTTTACTGCCCGCCTCCGCCAGTGCGGTCGCCCCCGAGGCGGCGACAGAGGCGAGGGGGAAGGGGAGACGCTCGACATCACTGGTGGCACGGAAGAGTAGGTAGCCAGCCGGAAGCCAAGAGAGGCGCTCCAGGGTTTGGTGGATCATCATCACCGGAATCGGGCCGAGCACGCCACCGACCATCCACCAGTCGGGGTGGAAGAAGTTGCGCTGATCGAGTCCCGCAGAGCCGGGTTGTGGGGTGGAGAACCAGGGGATCTCTTTCGCGATAGCAGCGGCCTGTGGACTCTGGATGAAGTACTGGTTCCAGATGAGCCAGCCGAAGGGGCCACCGGAGATACCACGGTCTGCTCCTGCCACAGCGGCGAGGCCACCCGCGACATAGTAGAGCAAAAAGATCTCCTGCCGCTTTAAGGGCAAGAACGAGCGCCGGGCAATTTCGGCAAAGAGAACGATGGTCACCCACTGCGCCGCGGCCCCGAGGCCTGATCCCGCGACAAGACCCAGGTAGATCGCCCCGGCGGTCATGATGAGACTTACAAAGATGGAGCCAATGATGGTCTTAGCGGTAAAGCCTTCGTCGAAGGTGTTGTCATCTCCTTGTGACTCTGCCTCAATGAAGTCACGCGTGTCTGCGACGCTGTGATCTTGATTGTCGGTGTGGTGCGGCGTCGCCACGTCCTCGTTGCCAAGGCTTTCCTTGTTGCTCATATTGTCCATGTCGTTTGCCATTTTACGCCTCCACACTCGCAAACTCAGTCTCGGTCAAGTAGCGCTCTCGCTCCGCGCCGCTCAGGGTGCGCCAGACAAGAAATTGCTTTCTGAGTGTGTTCATAAAGCGCCGGTTGACGCGTTTCCAGTTTGAGACATCGCCCGAGACCCGGTGAAGCGTCAGTTTAAGATCAAAGACATCCTCAAAGTCGGTTGGAACCGTCTCCAAGCGAATCATCTGAGAGACGCCGAGATCAAACGGAGCGAGCCAGGCTTTACACCCGATTCGGTAGCCGGTGCCTTTCTCGGACTCAAAGGTTTCGCGGACGATCCCCTCAGTGATAAAGTCGCCGACCGAGTAGCCCTCGTAGCTTTGGAACCACTCGGCAAGAAAGCCATTTACTCCGGCGGCTTGGTCGCCCGTGACCGCAAAGGGCAGGCGGATAGCCCAGTCATCGCCGACAGGGTCGGGGACAGACCAGGTACGCGTGCTGGACGGACTGGCGACTTCGGAGGCTTTCTTAGCGGGCCAGAGAGTGGACAAAAGCACAACGGCTACCACGACCAGGGTTGAGAGCACCGCACTCACCGACGAGAAGTTCAGTGAGAGCCCCTGCATCAAGTGAAACGTTGAGAGGATCTTACTGATTCCCTGACCCAGAACGTAGCCCGATACAGAGCCAAGGATCGCGTAGACCAGTGCCTCCGCCATAAACAGTGTTCCGATATTGCTGGGAGAGAGGCCAATGGAGCTAAAGATATGGATCTCTTTCACGCGCTCAAAGACCGAACCCAACATCGTATTGAGAACAATCAGCGCGGCGATTAAGATCGGAATCAGAATCGTGCCAAAGTCCTCGCCCTTAGTTGCGCCCACCGACGAGAACCGCTCGATCTT
>NZ_JANNYP010000678.1:0-7244 GCF_031410135.1 Armatimonas sp.
TGTTGCGCTACAACCCGGGCGCGGATGTGGCGTTGCTTACCCGCGCCCATGACTTCGCCACCGCCAAGCACGATGGGCAGTTCCGCAAGAGTGGCGAGCCCTATATTATTCATCCGGTCGCTGTTGCTGATATCCTCGCGGAGCTGGAGATGGACGAGGCGAGTATCTCGGCGGGCTTTCTCCATGACGTGGTTGAGGACTGTGGGGTCACGCGCGACGAGATCAAAGAAAATTTCTCCGAAGAGATCGCGCTTTTAGTGGATGGTGTGACCAAGCTCAAGCTCGCCGACTTTGAGCGCCTCGCGCCTGAACTGGCCGCTGCCGCCAAAGAAGCCGCCGCTAAAGAGGCTGAGACCGGAAAAGTGGACCCGCGCCGCCGCAAGCGCCTGGAGACCCACTCGTCGTCGGAGAACCTCAGGAAAATTCTGCTAGCCACGGCGCGCGACTTTCGGGTGATGGTCATCAAACTCGCCGATCGGTTGCACAACATGCGCACCCTACAAGGCCTGCGCCCCGAGCGCCAGCAGCGGGTGGCAGAAGAAACCATGCAGATCTTCGCGCCGCTCGCCCACCGCCTCGGGATCTGGCAGGTGAAGTGGCAGCTGGAAGATCTTGCGTTTAAGTACCTCTATCCCACCGAGTACAAAGACCTCAGCGAGCGTATCGCCCGCACCCGTGTGGAGCGCGAGGACGATATCCGCGATGCGATCCAGAAGCTGCGCGATGGCTTCGAGCGCGCCGGGCTCAAGGCCGACATTCAGGGCCGCCCCAAACACCTCTGGAGCATCTACAACAAGATGATCAAGCAGGAGTTGGAGCTCACCGATATCTACGATCTCATCGCGCTGCGCGTCATTACCCCAACCATGCCCGAGTGCTACGGCGCTCTGGGGGTCGTCCACGAGACCTATCTGCCCATCCCCGGCAAGTTCGATGACTACATCGCCAAGCGTAAGGCCAATCTCTACCAAAGTCTCCACACCAAAGTCTATGGGCCGCGTGGCGAGCCGCTTGAGGTGCAGATCCGCACCTGGGAGATGCACAAAACGGCGGAGTTCGGGGTCGCGGCGCACTGGGCCTATAAAGAGCAGGGGGAAGGTGCAAAGGCCGGGAAAGATGTCTTTGAGCGCAAGATGGCGTTTCTACGCGCCCAGCTCTTCGATGCCCAGCAGGCCGAAGCCAACCCCGGCGAGTTCCTCTCCCGCGCTAGCGCCGATCTGTTCACCGACCAGGTCTTTGTCTTCACCCCCAAAGGCGATGTGCTGGATCTTCCCGCAGGCGCAACCCCGATTGACTTTGCCTACCGCGTGCACTCCGATGTCGGGGATCACCTGGTGCAGGCAAAAGTGAACGGGCGCGTCGTGAACCTCTCCTACAAGCTCCAGAACGGCGATATCTGCCAGGTGCTCACCCGCCCGCAGGCCACGCCGTCGCTGGACTGGCTGATGTTTGCCAAGTCCGGCCATGCACGCGGCAAGATCAAGAACTACTTCCGCAAGCTGCGCTACAGCGACAATGTCACCCAGGGCCGCGAGCGCCTTATGGAGGAGCTGGAGCGTCTCGGGCTCTCCACGACGATCCTCAAAGACAACAAAAAGATGCTCCCGGTCGCAAATACTCTCAATAAAGAGAGTGTCGAGGATTTGTTCGCGGCGCTGGGCTTTGGCGATGTGGCGCTCGGGATGGTGGTCAACCGCCTGCGCCCGGAGCTGGAAAAAGAGAAGAAAAAGGCGGGCGAAGACTTCTCCCGGCCCCGTGCCAAAGAGAAGCTCGCGCTGGCTCCCGGCGGCGTGGACGGGGTCGCAATTAGCCGTGGCCGCTGCTGCCTGCCGCTCCCCGGCGACGAAGTTCTGGGCTATGTCTCCCGTGGGCGAGGGATGATCCTCCACCGGGAGGGCTGCCCCAATGTCGCCGCCTACGAAGCCGAGCGCCTCAGCCCGATTGACTGGCACCCGCTAGAGACAGAGCGCTTCGAGACCGGCGTGATTATCGAGACCCTCGACCGCACGGGCCTCCTGCGCGATGTCACCGACTTCTTCTCCGAGAACAAAGTCTTTATCCTCGGCATCAACACCCGCTCGGATCGTACCAAAGGAATCGCCGTTCTCAGACTAGACTTTGAAGCGCCGTCGGCGGAGTCCGTCGAAGTCCTCGTGCGCAAGCTCCACTTCCTCGAAGATCTTCTCGCCATCCACCGCCTCGGAGTCGGCGCGGAAGACCCCAAGCCCGTCGAGCGAACCGTGAACATAAGCCCCTGAGAACAAGTCTCCGGGCTTAAGAGGGCGACGCGTCCCTTCGGACGCAGTAGACCCACTTGGCTGCGAAGGCAGCCGTCGCCCTCTTAAGCCGGAACCCTCGTGGTTCCGGACACTTCAGCACAAGGTACAATAGCGACAATGCTTCCTCTTGTTACTTTAACGGGCACGCCGCTGGAACAAGGCCGCCAGCACGGTGCGCAGCTCAAAGACCGCGTCGCGGCCAATATCGCAGTGTACTTTGATCGTTTCTTGCGCGAGACGCTACTAGAGCGCAAGCAAGTCCATGAGATTGCGGCGCAGTACGCCACGCATATCGAGCGCCAGAGCCCGGCGTACTTTGTCAATATGCAAGGCGTGGCCGAGGGCGGTGGGTTCGAGTTTCTCGATATTGTCGCGCTAAACGTGCGCTACGAGATTCTCTACTACCAGTTTGGCAAGATGGCGATGGCGCGCGAGGCGCAGGCCGATGGCTGCACGCTCTTTGCCCTGCTTCCCGAGGCGACCACCGAGGGGCACTTGATCATCGGGCAGAACTGGGACTGGATTCCCGAGGTGCAGGGCGCGGTCTTGCACACGCATGAGCCGGATGGCCTAGAGACCCTGGCCTTTACCGAGTCCGGGATTGTGGGGGCGAAGCTGGGCTTCAACTCTGCGGGAATCGGGCTGGCGATCAATGGGATCACCACCACTGACGACGACTGGACGCGATTTAACAAGCCCGCCCACGTCCGTTTTTATGAGATCCTGCGCCAGCGAGACTTCAACGACGCCGTCTCCGTGATTACGAGCGAGCCCCGCGCCTGCTCGACCAACTTTCTGATCGCGCAGCCCCCCGGCTTCGTGCTGGATGTCGAAGCCGCACCCGACACTGAAGGAATGCTGATGCCCGTGGACGGGGTGCTGACCCACGCCAACCACTTTGTCAACCCGGAAGCGCTCGGCCTCACCGAGCCACCCAACCCGCGCCGCATCTACTCGCGCCGCCGTGAAGCCCGTCTGGCAGAGCTGCTCTTAGCTGCAAAGCCGACCACACTAGACAAGATTCAGACCGCGCTTCGCGACACGCTCGACGAACCTTTTGGGCTCTGCCGCCACCGGAATCAGGAAGAGCCCCCGGAGCAACACTATGTCACGGTTACCAGCGCGATTATGGATCTGGATGCAAAGATTCTGCACCTCACCGACGGCCCCCCCGACCAGAGCGACTACCAGACGTTTTCGCTCTGAACCCATCCCAGAACCCATCCCCCCGGCCCCCATCCCTCGACGGGGGAAGGGGGAGAGGGAGAGAGGGCGGCTAGGCGGGGGAGTACCTTCCTTCGTAGAGGGAGGGTGGACGCGAGCTGTGCGAGTGGCCGGGTGGGTTCTGGGAGGGCTTCTAGCCCTTCCTGCACACGCGACGCCAGGCTACGCTAAGAAAGAGATGAAGCCCTGCATCTTCTGCCACGTGACGGCAAAAGGGGGCGGGGAGAACAACGCGCGGGGCCTCTACTACGCTAAGAACAACTACAGTCTCGCCGGGTTTGTCGAGCCACCCGTTTTAACCTATCCTAAGCGCGGTCTGCTCTCGGACTTGCGGGATCGGACGGGCTCAGGGTGGGAAGTGAGTCCCAAGAAAGTCGGCGATGGGCCGTCGGTGACCTACGAGGGCGAGACCATGCGCCTGGAGTATCTGGCCCGCCGCCCTGGAACGATTGCGCGGCTGAGCCACCGGCTGGAGGGCCTCAAAGATGGCGAGACCTACACGCTCTGGTTCACTGCTCGCGCCAGCCAGCCGTATGTGCTTCCTCTCACTGCCACCACAACCGCCGACAGCCAAGGCACGGTGCGCAATATCGGGCTGGAGGAGAGCTTCCGGCTGACCACGGAGGAGAAACCCTTCGCGGTGCAGTTCACCGTCAGCAACCCCGACCCTGAGAAGAACCTCCTGCTTTTCTCGATCGCCAAGACCACGACCGAAAACCCGACGCTCTGGATTAGCAACGTGAACTTGGCGGCGGGAACACCCAACCCGCCGCCGCCCGGCCTAGCTCTGGATGCGGCAGACAGTGATCCTACCAAAGTCCCTGATTTCGGTCGGGCACGCTTTGGCGGCATCTGGTTTATCAAGATTCCCGCTGGGATGTTCACGCGCGGCCTCGCCGAGCCACAGAAGAGCGTTTTGCAAAAAGCAGGGCTCTGGAGCAAGCTGGCGCTGGAGGAACAGCCAGCCCGCACGGTTCGCATCAGCAAACCCTTCTTTATCTCCGAGACAGAAGTCACGCAAGTACAGTGGCGAAAGTTCCGCGCAAACCCCTCGGCGTTTAAGGGAGACGAGCTTCCCGTGGACTCGACAAGCTGGGACGATGCCAGGGCCTACTGTCAGTGGCTGAGCAAGCGCAGTGGCGCGATATTTCGCCTGCCCACCGAGGCGGAGTGGGAGTACGCGGCGCGGGCTGGAAGTACGGGGCTGTTCCCTGCCACGAAAATGGATGAAACGGGCGAGATAACTCTGGAGACCCTGCCCAAGCTTGCCTGGGTCTTTGCCAACTCCGGGCAGAAAACCCATAAGGTCGGGCAGAAAGTGCCTAATGCCTGGGGGCTTTTTGATGTCTGCGGCAATGTCTGGGAGTGGTGCGAGGATAGCTATAGCAAGAGTTTCTACGCCACCAGCTCGCTCCTGGACCCCGTGGCCCGTGACCCTAGCGCCACCGAGCGCGTCCTACGCGGTGGCTGCTTCGCCCTTGATCCTGTCAAACAGCGCGTCAGCCAGCGCGGCGGCAACCTCCCCAGCTTCAAGAGCCCCTATGTCGGCTTCCGCATCGTCCGAGAGTGAGCGCTACTCCAGAGCTTCGATAACTCGTGGCTCGCGGAGGCGGAGCCAGCGGCCTGCGAGGGGGACAGAGATCGTCCAGGCGAGGGGAGCGAGCCAGCTCTCGGTGGTGAGGTAGGCGGCGGCGACGGCGATGAAAATATAGAGAATCGCGGTGGTGAAGTCCTGGCCGGGGTTTTGGGAGACGGCTTTTCCCAGCATCGGAAACGGCAGCCAGATGCTCACAAAGTTCCCCAGCGCCAGGAGTCCGACAATCCAGAGTGCTCCCGTACTCAAGTAGCCGCGCATTGCCGATGCAGGGGGGTGGGCGATGAGAGCATACTCCGTGAGCGTGAAGGCAACACAGGCGAGAAGGAGCGGAAAGAGCGCTAGGTTCTTACCCAGAATCCAGCGCTGGCGCTCCCCCGGAAAGCTCCAGAGCAACCGCCCCGCCGCGGACTCCGTGCCCCACTGGTTACAAGCACGCTCTAGTAGCCAGAAGAGAAGATAAAACACGACGCTTGTCCCCAGAATCGAGTCCCAGAGCACCCGTGGGGCATTGGTCGGGTAGAGAGTCAGCACGCCCACGGCCACCATCACCGCGCTGGAGCGGCTGAGCGCCCCGCGTAGCTTGGGCTCGCGCAGAAAATACGAAAGCTCCTTGGCGGCAATGGTCAAAATAGGGCCATGGGCAAGACGTACCAGTGGCGAGACCCCAACCCTGCCTCCTCCCTGCTCGGTCTCTGCACCCGCCCGATTGGCGGCCAGCTTTCCCGCGAGCAGTAGTGCTCCCCCACTCCAGACCAGCAGGCCCAGGCAGCCGGGGATACTGTGCTGTGCCGCCAGTCCCGGCGGCGTGAGGGAGAGATTGAGAGTGGGCTGGGCAGGTGCATTGGTAGTGGTGGCCCGGGCAGGTGCACGCGAGACCAGTAGCAAGACAGCAGCGGCGACAAAGGGCATCACGAAAGAAAAGCTCTCTCGCACCCGGCGGCTCCGTGCCAGTGCTCCCCCCAGAAAGAGCAAAACTTGGCCTAAAAGTATCGCGGTCAGAGTCAGTAGCATGAGAGGAACCAGCATCCGCAGACCAAAGTGGCGAGGCAGGGCAACCAAAATCGGGGAGAGCAGGAGCAGGCTTACGGGATCAAGAAACGCACCCGCTGCCAGGGCCGCCGCTAACGTCCTTGGCATTACCGGGTAGTGCAGAAGCCGTACAGGATCACCAGAGCCGGGCAAGATACTGGTGAGGGTGAGAGGCGTCAGGACAAGTACCACAAAGAGCCCAAGCAAGAACAGTTCTAGCGGATAGTGGTGCAGGTTTGAGGCAAACCGAATCAGGGGGGGCATTCCCACCAGCAACAGCATGATCGCCCCTAGCAAGGCAGGCTTGCTACTGAGGTAGCCACGGAGAGTGAGTTTCGCACTCAGCGTTACCAATAGCCAGAAGCGGCGCAGATCAAGCATGACGTTCTTTACGATCCTTCATAATCTGGCGTTCCCGTAGCGGTACAATAATGCCGCTATGAACAAGAAGACGATTTCAGATGTGGATGTGGTGGGCAAGCGGGTGCTGGTTCGCGTGGACTTTAATGTGCCTCAGGACGACTCCGGGGCCATTACCGACGACCGGCGGATTGAGGCGGCGCTTCCGACCCTCAAGGCGCTCCTAGAGGCAGGCGCGGCACTAACCGTGATGAGCCATCTGGGGCGACCTAAGGGCAAGATCAGCGACAAGTACAGCCTGAAACCCGTGGCAGAACGCCTGGCACAGCTTACCGGCGTGACGGTAAATCTCGCGACGGCATCCGAGAGCGACCCGCTGGGAATCGCAGCAGTGGCGCCTGCAGCAGGAACCATTGCGCTCCTAGAGAACACGCGCTTCACGGATGCCGAAGAGGGCAACGACCCGGCGCTCAGTGCCAAGCTGGCCGACCTCGCTGATGTCTATGTCAACGATGCCTTTGGGGCCGCCCACCGAGCGCATGCCTCAACCGAAGGCGTGGCGACGGTCTGCAAAAGCCAAGGCAAGCCGTGTGTGAGTGGTCTGCTGATGCAAAAAGAGCTGGACTATCTCGGGGGCGCGGTAATCAATCCCGCCCGTCCGTTTGTTGCCATCCTGGGCGGCAAGAAAGTCGCGGATAAGATTCCGGTGATCGAGAACCTGCTTCCCCAAGTCGACAGCCTGATTATCGGCGGCG
>NZ_JANNYP010000679.1:0-1174 GCF_031410135.1 Armatimonas sp.
AGCATTTTGGCTCTGTGAGATACAATTTTTTTTGGGCATCGTTTTGGTCGCGATCTGTGTTTAAGCGACCTTGTCGTATCATACCAAGGCGGTGCCTTTCATCCTGTAGAAATTACCAGTATTTTTTGTCCTGTACTGAGCTTCGCGCCATAGTTGATAGGCATTTTGACAGCCCTCTTGCCACCGCTTCAAAAGGTAATCCTTGAACGGAGTCAAAGGCCCATTAGCCGGTGAGGTGCGTTGCCTCTCCTGAAACGTCTCCGCCAGCAAGTAGTTTCGCACCGTCTGAGTGTCCAGATTCATCATGCGGGCAATCTCTTTTTTGGCATAGCCTTCCTTAAAGAGAGCATGCACTTGCTGCCATCTCTCGAAGCGATTTTGACGACTCAGTGCTCGCGCCTGCTTCTGGCGACGCGTTAAACAGACGGGGCCATCATCTACCATAGAGGGGACTTGGGGTAAAAGCACCTCTCGAATCGCCTTGGATTCTTTGCTCATCTGCTCTTGAAGTGTCTCCATCAAGTTCTTAACCAGATGAAAACGGTCAGCAACCGAGGTGGCTTCGGGTGCTCCTTCACGGATGGCCTCTGCATAAACCGCAGAGCGATCTCGGCTGACAATCTTGGCTCCGGGATGTTCACGAAGCCATTTCTCCACGGTCATTTTCTCTCGGTCAGGCAACAAATCCACGGGGGTACTGGTCTTGAGGTCAATGAGAATTGTGCCGTAGGTTTTTCCTTTTCGGAAGGCGAAGTCATCGATTCCAAGCTCTCGTGGACTCGTTTGTGCCGTGCAGGGCTGCGGGGCATTGTTAAACTGATAGAGGATGGCATCGTGGCTGAGAAGCAATCCCAGGAGTTTGGCGATGGTCGCAGCGGCACTGGCTCCCACTTCCCAAAGAATCTGCTTGAGAACGGTTTCCAATCGCGTTGTCTTTCGCTGATAACGCCGTACGATCTTGGGGAGACATTGGGCGAAGATTCTCTTCGAGCAGCTCTTGGTGTCACAAAAGAACTTTCTGAGGCGGATTTTGAATTGGGTGTGACTCATTTTGGTTGAAGGAGTTGGGGGGGCAGTTTCAGGCATAATGTCTGTACCACAAAAATAACGCCAGGAGACTGTCATGACCCCCAACTCCCAAGAAATTGTACAACAAATCAAAGACAAATTTGAA
>NZ_JANNYP010000680.1:0-2532 GCF_031410135.1 Armatimonas sp.
TCGGTGCCGGGGAGCCGGACTTCGACACCCCGCAGCACATCAAAGACGCTGCCATCGAGGCGCTGGCAAAAGGCAAGACCAAGTACACGCCCTCGGCGGGCATTCCCGAGCTACGCAAGGCCATCGCCGAGAAGCTTAAGACTGATAACAATCTCGACTACGCCCCCGGCAATGTGATCGTCTCCTGCGGCGGCAAGCACACGCTCTACAACATCTTCCAGGCCATGGTCAGCGAGGGCGATGAGGTCGTGATCCCCGCGCCCTACTGGGTCAGCTACCCCGAGCAGGTCAAGCTCGCCGACGGCACGCCCGTGATTTTGCAGACCACCGACGCCACCAACTTTACCCCTACCGTCGAGCAGCTTAAAGCCGCGATCACCCCCAAGACCAAGATCGTGATCTTAAACTCCCCGAGCAACCCGACCGGCGCGATGTGGCCCCGTGCCACGATTGAGGCGCTGGCGGAGCTGGCGATTCAGCACGACTTCTTCGTCATCTCCGACGAGATCTACGAAAAAATTGTCTACGATAACAATGAGTTTGTCTCGATTGCCGCGCTTGGGCCGGAGATCAAGAAGCGGACGTTCACGGTCAATGGCATGAGCAAAGCCTACTCCATGACCGGCTGGCGCCTCGGCTATGTCGCGGCGGAGCTAGAGTATGTCAGCGCCATGAACCGCCTGCAAGACCAGAGCACGAGCAACCCGACCAGCATTGCGCAGTGGGCGGGCCTCGCCGCGCTCACCGGCGACCAGAGCTTTCTTGCGGAGTGGTGCACCGAGTTCGATGCAAGAAGAAAACTCATTGTTGCGGGACTCAACGGCATTGACGGCCTGAGCTGCCTGATGCCCGAGGGCGCGTTCTATGTCTTCCCAAAAGTCAGCGGCCTCTACGGCAAGACCACGCCCGAGGGCAAGACAATTGCGAGCGGCGACGATGTGGCGGACTACTTGCTTGCCACCCAGAAAGTCGCGGTCGTGCCTGGCTCGGGTTTTGGAGCCGACGACTACATGCGCCTGAGCTATGCCACCAGCCGTGCGACGATTGAGAAAGGTGTTGCCCGGATCGCGGCTGCCGTGGCGGCGCTTAAGTGAGAGAGTCCGCCCAGCGGTGGGGATTTGCCCCGGAGAGTGTGCTACTGACTCAGGCCTTCACCCACCGCTCGGCGGCCCCGCATCCCCACTCCAACGAGCGCCTGGAGTTTCTCGGCGATGCTCTGCTCAGTGCCTATGTCGCCCGAATACTCATGGACGCGCTACCCGATGCCGCCGAGGGCACGCTCACCCTCGCCCGCGCCAGTGTCGTAGACCGCGAGACCCAGGCCGATGTAGCGCAGACACTGGGCCTGCCCGAGCTACTCCGCCTCGATCCCGGCGGTCAGAAGATGGGACTCGCCCAGCAGACCCGCCTGCTCTCGGGAGCGTATGAGGCCGTGGTCGGGGCACTCTACCTGGAGTGCGGTGAGAACGCTGCCTTTGCCTTTGTCCAGACCACGCTGGCCGAGCCGCTCCAGCTTGTCTTGCAGAACCCCGCCGCCAAGCACCCCAAGAGCCGCCTGCAAGAGGCACTCCAGGCCCAAGGCCGCAAGAAGCCCGAGTACCGCCAGCTCGCCTCTGAGACCGAGACCGACTCTGTCTCCGTTGAGGTACTCTGCGACGGCGAGAGACTTGGCCAGGGAACGGGTCGGACACTCCGCGCGGCAGAAAAAGCGGCGGCGTTACATATCTTGAACGGGATGTAGCCCAAGCTGGTGGAGTATCTCTCGCTGGCGTACCACTCCAGTATGATTTGTGTGTAGCCTCGCAATCGTGGCGCGCCCGGTCGGGGTCAACCCCAACATGAAGCGATAATCGCCACTCCAGGCAAAATGATCCTCCCAGCGATCCTGCCGAGGGTTAAAGAGCGGTACGATGACTCCGGTTGCAGGGTCAGGAGCTTGTGTCGCATCTTGTTTGTGCTCATTGCAGCTACGACAGGCCAGTGCCAGATTACTGAGATCATCTGTGCCTCCTTGAGCACGCGGCTCGATATGATCCACAGTAAATCTCCCGGAGTTAAATTCCTCGGGATAGCGGCAGTATTCACAAATGTCATCGGCCTGCTGAACAACCTGCTCACGCACCCGCTCGGAGACAACAGCCATAAAAATTAATCCGGGCGAATCCCAAGCTCCGTCATCATCTCGCGAAAGGAAACCCCACGTCGTTGCGCCAGCTCGGCGATCAGAGCAAGACGCTCCGCGTTCTGCTGATCACGTTGCTCGATGAGAGAGAGAAGCGCTATGCGCTCCAATTCCGTAATGACCCCCCTATCGCTTTTTTCGCAGAGAGCGTGGTACTCTTGAGTTTGCTCCTGCGGAAATAGTGTTTGCAGACGAAGAAAAAGCTCTGTCTCCTCGATTGGCAAGCCGGATGTTCGTCGCATACCATCCCAGTGCTGAACGATCGTGCGAACAAGTAGTGTCTCAACAGGCACTCCCATCTGCCGAGCCTGTGTCGTTAAGAACCGTTCAAGCTCCCCGGGTAATGTGAT
>NZ_JANNYP010000681.1:0-16387 GCF_031410135.1 Armatimonas sp.
CAAGTTGTAGTGGGCTATGGCTCAGCTGGGAGAGCGCTACATTCGCATTGTAGAGGTCAGGGGTTCGAATCCCCTTAGCTCCACTTTAAGTTCTAAAAGGCGTATCGGGGAGGTTCCCGATACGCCTTTTTTGCGCTATACTGAACGTTGGCGCAGCTTTGCGCGTCTTTTATCAGCACCGAAAGGACTACCATGCCCCACTTGCACCGACGCTTATTTCTCCTAGGCACGCTTGCCACTCTCACTCTCGGAGGCGCTTTTCTCGCTACCACAGGCCTTAGCATGGCCCAACGCGCCAAAAAGAAGCTGCTCGTGGTCACTGTGACCAAGGGCTTCCGCCACGCCGACTCGATCCCTGTGGCCGAGAAAATCATCGCCGAGCTAGGCGCTAAAAGCGGCAAGTTCGAGGTTGACTACGTGCGCACCGATGAAGAGATGGCACAGAAAATGACCGTCGAGGGCCTCAAGAACTACGATGGTGTTTTCTTCGCCTCCACGACGGGCGATCTGCCCCTGCCCGACAAAGAGGGCTTTCTCGCCTGGATTAAGAGTGGTAAAGGCTTCTGTGGAGCCCATGCTGCCGCGGACACGCTCCATAACTTTCCCGGCTATATCGAGATGATCGGCGGGGAGTTCCAGACTCATGGGCCACAGGTAGAGGTCGAAGGCTTGCTCGAAGACGACAACCATGCAGCTACCAAGCCATTCAATAAACAATCTTTCAAAGTCTTTGATGAGATCTACATCTACAAAAGCTACAACTGGGCCAAGACCCATGCGCTGATCGGGATGGACAAGCACCCCAACACCAAAGCGCCCGGCTACTACCCCCTCTCCTGGGTCAAAGAGTACGGCAAGGGTCGCGTCTTCTACACATCGCTGGGCCACCGAGTAGATGTCTGGCAGAAGCCCTGGTACCAGGAGCACGTACTCGGAGGAATCCTCTGGTCGCTGAAAGAAGCTAAAGGCAGTGCAAAACTCCCGAAACCAGATGCGACTCCGGCTGTTCTAAAGAAGTAATGAACGAAACGATTTCACTGGCAGTTATCGGTGCAGGCGAGCGTGGCAAAGAGATCCTTGCCGCGCTCAGCCTGCTTCCCGATGCTTCGGTGAAGTCCGTCTGCGACTCCTACACCTCGCCACTCTTTCAGAAAAAAGCGCTGGAGAACGCTCCCAAAGCCACGTTTGTCACCGACTACAAGAAAGTATTGGAGGACAAAACAGTTCAGGGAATTTTTGTGGCAACACCAACTCATCTGCACAAACAGATCGTCTTAGATGCCGTCGCCGCAGGAAAGCATGTCTTCTGCGAGGCACCTCTAGCACACACCGTTGAAGAAGCAAGAGAGATCGCAACCGCAGGCAAGAGCAGCAAGCAGATCTTTCAAGTGGGGTTGCACAACCGTAGCAATCCCCAGCACCGCCATGTCCAGCATTTCATGGACATTGGCATGGTGGGCAATGTCGCACGGGCAGAGGCGGGCTGGAATAAGAAAGCAAGCTGGAGGCGCACTGCCCCAACACCGGAGCGCGAAACAGCCATCAACTGGCGGCTTGATCCGAATCAGTCCAACGGCTTGTTGGGTGAGGTAGGCATTCACGCAATGGACACCATCAGCTGGCTCCTCAAAGAGTCTCCAGTTTCGGTGACAGGCTTTGGCAACGAGAAAAGCGTCACCGCTATCGTTGAGTTTCCCAAAGGGATTCGGCTCACCTACAACGCCACCCTTGGCAGCAGTTTCGGCGGCGGCTACGAGTTGCTCTGCGGGGAATATTCCAGCATTCTGATCCGGGGTACACGTGGGTGGATGATTAAAGAAGATCCCAGAGTTATCGGCTGGGAGGTCTATAATAAGCGCGAGCAGTTAGGCGATGATGTCGCCTACATACTGGTCGCCAATGCCTCTAAGCTTCTGTCCGAGGGGCTGGAGCCATCAAAAAATATAGACACCAATCCGCGCCATACGCCGTTGTACTTTGCATGCGAGGGTTTCCTAAACTCCATTCGTGAGGGCCAGCCAACCGGACGCACCAGTGCCTCCTTGCCAAAAGACAAGTATCCAAACGAAAAATATCCGATGTACGCCACAGCGGAGGCAGGCTTTGCTGCTACTGTTGTTGCGATTCGAGCCAACGAGGCCGTGAAAACCGGCACGAAGATTACGAACCTACGGGAAGAAAGCACATTATGAGTGATGTAACACGACGCGATTTGCTAGGGCGGGGCTCCGCTCTGGCCCTGGGAATGCTCCTGGGCAGCAAGAGCATGGGCCATGCCGAAGAGCTGGAACTGGACTACCAAGTCAAGCCCAACATTGACCCCACTCCAGTAACAGTGGCTGTGATCGGAACAGGCGATCATGGCAAAGAGATCATTAAGTCTCTCTCCTATCTTGATGGTGCTATTGTTAAGTACGTCTGCGACTCCTACTCCTCGCCGCTCTTTCAGAAAAAAGCGATGGAGAACGCTCCCAAAGCCACGTTTGTCACCGACTACAAGAAAGTATTGGAGGACAAAACAGTTCAGGGAGTCTTTGTCGCAACCCCCACTCATCTGCACAAACAGATCGTCTTAGATGCCATCGCCGCAGGAAAGCATGTCTTCTGTGAGGCACCTCTGGCACACACCATTGCCGATGCTAAAGAAATCGCCCTCGCAGGAAAGAACAGTAAGCAGATCTTCCAGGCAGGCATCCAAAACCGGACAAATCCTCAGCACCACCATGTCAAAAAATTCATGGAGCTCGGGGTTGTTGGCACGGTGGCACGCTGTTCCGCGCAGTGGAACCTGAAGTCGGTAACGGGCTGGAAGCGTGGTGCGTCTACCCCAGAGCGCGAGAGTGACCTCAACTGGCGCGTGGATAAAAGCCGGGCCAATGGCATTATCGGCGAGGTTGGGATGCACCAGATTGATAGTGCCAGTTGGTACCTGAAGTCGTACCCGCTCTCAGCCAGTGGCTTTAGCACAGGCGGCGACTTCCCCACAAGCCTGACTTGTATCCTAGAGTATCCTGGCGGCGTCCACCTCACCTACGATGCCACATTCGGCAGCAACTTTGGCGGTAACTTCGAGCTCTTCCAGGGATCAGACGCCACGGTTCTTCTCCGTGGTCAGCGTGGCTGGATGTTTAAAGAGTCCGATACCAAAGCTCTGGGCTGGGAAGTCTACGCTCGGCGTGAGCAGGTCGGAGATGAGTCGGGCATCATGCTGGTTGCGAATGCCTCCAAGGCTCTAGCGCAGGGACTAGAGCCTGCTAAAGTCGCACAGCAAACGGCAAAGCAATCTCCGAATCGCTATGCCTGTGAGACCTTCCTAAACTCCATCCGCATTGGCAAGCCGACAGGGACGACAGATGCTACCCCACCCGGTGAGGAAGTCAAGATGTACGCTACTGCTGAGGCAGGCTTTGCCGCAACGGTCGTAGGAATCAAGGCTAACGAAGCGGCGCTCACCGGAAACAAAATCACTTTTTCAAAGGAAATGTTCGCTCTTTAGGCGAAAGAACTCATCATGGACGAAAAACGGACAGATGCCGAGAGCTCTCGGCGCGATTTTCTTAAAGTGGCTACCACAGTCGCAACAGGGGCACTTGTCGCCGATAGTGCCGTGGCTAGCCAGGCAACCAAGGCCACCCCTGCAAAGCCCGCTCCTCCCGTAGCAGGCGCAAAGACGGCGGGTAAGATGCAGATTCCCGTGCAGGCTGTTGATGTCAAGGCCATGACCTCCGCTAAGTACCCCATGGGGACAAAGCTGGCGACAGGCCGGGCCATTGGGGCCAACGACCGCATCACCATTGGTTTTGTCGGAGTGGGCACACAGGGCTACAACGCCCACCTGCGCTCCTACGCCGACAAGATGCAGGAGTGGAATGTCGCTCCCGTGGCGGTCTCGGATGCCTTCGACCTCTACAACACCCGTGGCGTGGACTACATCAAGGGCAAGAATGGCGGTAAGGCGGTTCAGGCCGAGCGCGACTACCGTAAGCTCTTAGAGCGAAGCGATATAGACGCCATCGTGATCGCAACGCCCGAGCACTGGCACGGGCAGATCGCGGTTCATGCCATGCAAGCGGGCAAGCACATCTACTCTGAGAAGCCCATGACCCGCTATCTCGATGAAGCCTTCCAGGTCTACGATGTGGCCAAGGCAACCAAGCGTGTCTACCAAGTGGGCTCGCAAGGCTGTAGCGATGTCCGCTGGCACGCCACCGCCAAGGCGATCCGTGAGGGCAAGCTAGGTAAGCTGGTGATGGGACAGAGCTCCTACACCCGTAACAACCGCTACGGTGAGTGGAACTATAAGATCGAGAAAGAGATCTCTCCTGAGACCTTTGACTGGGATCTCTGGCTTGGTTGTGCTCCCAAGCGCCCCTGGAACTTTACCGGCCCCGCCGAGCAAAACATCCAGCCCGAGCGTGCCGACAGTGGCGCACTGTTCCGCCGCTACCGCAAGTACTGGGACTACTCCTCGGGTATCTTAAGCGACCTTGCGCCCCACCGCCTGCACCCGTTCCTGATTGCTTCTGGCAACCCGGAGTACCCGACACGCGTGATCTCAATTGGCACGCATGGCGTTCAGAACAAAGACCGCGAAGTCGCCGATACGTCGCAGATTATCGCCGAGTTCCCGTCGGGCTGGTCCATGCTCTTTGTGGGCTCCACGGTCAACGAGCAAGGGCTTGAGGACATGTTCCGCGGCGAAAAGGCGACGATCTACTTTGGTAATGGCGTCGAAGTTCGCCCTGAGCGCCCCTGGACCGAGGAGATCGAGGGCGAGAAGATTGACACCAGTGCCGCCGACCTGGCACGCTACGCCCGCACGGAGAATATTCCGGATCACCAGAAGAACTGGCTGGACTCGATTCGGACAAACAACCCGATGAACTGCAACGCCAATCTCGACCTGGCCATGAAGGTTCAGACCATTATCTCGCTGGCCGAAATGAGCCAGCGGCTGGGTAAGGCCATGAACTTCGATCCCAAAACCCGTAAGATCACGGGATAGACAAAAACCCACCCCGCGCACTGCGTGGGGTGGGTATACTTTTTTTTGGAGGACAATGATGCGAATGACACGACGCGGCGTTTTGACCGCACTGTTTGCGACCCTGCCCCTACTCACTCTCACCGGCTGCCCCAGCGGCGGTGGGGAGAAGACCGGCGGCGAGGCCCCGACAAACACCACATCTGGTGGTGATAAGAAACTGGTGATTGCTTGGGCCAAGTGGGATCCTGCTGATAATCTACAGAAGCTAACCGAAGAGTTCACCAAAGAGACGGGGATCAAAGTGGAGGTCAACCAGATTCCCTGGTCGGACTTTGAGACCAAGATCAATGCGGCCTGGACGGGTAAGTCTGCCGAGTTTGACATGGTCGTGGGCGACTCACAGTGGCTGGGCAACGCGGCAACCGGCGGGCACTATATGGATCTGACCGAGTGGACGAATGACCCTGCCAACTTCCCCAAGGCCGATAACGAAGAAGCTGCAATCAAGAACTACGGCGAGTACGAGAGCAAGCTCTACGCCATCCCCTGTATGGCCGATGCGATTGGCTTTGCCTACCGAAAAGACCTCTTCGAGGACCAGAAGAACAAAGATGCGTTCAAGGCCAAGTACGCCAAGGATCTTGCGGTGCCCGAGACCTGGGACGATTTCCAGAAAGTCGCGGAGTTCTTCACCAAAGACGGCAAGTTCGGTTGCGCTCTGTTCTACTCCAAGGAGTACGACGGCGCGACGATGGGCTTTGATCAGGTTCTCTGGAGCTTTGGCGGAGCCTACACCAAAGACGGCAAAGCGACGGGCGCGATCAACAGCCCCGAGGCCCTCAAGGCGCTGGAGTTCTATGCGGGCCTAAAGAAGTTCTGTCCCCCCGGCGGCGAGAACTTCTACTTCAGTGAGTGCAACACAGCCTTCCAGGAAGGAACCGTCGCGATGGCGGAGAACTGGTTTGCGTTCATGCCTGCACTGGTAGACAAGGCCAAGAACAAGTTCGCCGATCAGACTGGCTACTTCATGGTGCCCAAGGGCCCTGCCGGTCAGTTTGTCTCTCTGGGTGGCCAGGGGCTCTCGCTCTCTAGCTACTCCAAGAACACAGACGATGCCAAGAAGTTCATGGCGTGGTTCTCGAAAGAGGACACCCAGAAGAAGTGGGTTGCGCTCGGTGGCCTCACCGCCAACAAGAAAGTCTCCGCGACCGACGAGTTCAAGAAGGCCAATCCCTACAACGAGACTTTTGCCAAGTCCGTCCCGTTCCTCAAAGACTTCGACAACTCGCCCAAGTACAGCGAGCTGCTCAAAGCCTGTCAGGAAGAACTCTTTGCGGCCTACTCCGGTGCGAAGCCTGCCAAGGACGCACTCGACGAGATCGCTAAGAAGCACGATGCGGTTCTGAGCGCCAAATAATGCCGCCGATTGAAATCGGCGTCTAAGAGCATCTAGCTATAAAATCGCTCCGCGACTTGGGTTTCCCCAAGTCGCGGGGCGATTTTTTGTTACGGGATCCGATAGACAATGATATAGAAAACCTTATCATCCCGTCGCATGGTAAGCGTTAGTTCTGTCTCTACCTTTCCAGACTCAACCGCCTCTTGCAAGAGCGGACGCCAACGGCCCCACTCAGCATCTTCCGAGCTGTCTTTGGGAGAGTTTTCAGTGTTGATCAACAAGTAGGTATAGCCACGGCGCTTGAAGTCCGCCAGAAATGCATCGGTGTTTTCATAGGTTTTGTAAGGCAATAAACCCGGCGCATGATTGGGCTGTGCCCAGACATAGGGGCGATCTAGCCAGAACCCCCGGGTTTCATCGAAGAGCGCCACTTTAGCATCTTTGGGAGCATTGACATTGATCCAGGTCTCCGCTGCCTCAAGCGCCTTGAGAGGTGCCACAGGCAGAAGCTGTGTCAGAGCAAGATAGGTTCCCCAGAGCGCCGAGAGTGCTACCAAGATCCCCCCTGCCACGCGGGCGAGTTTTCCCGCCTGTAGCAGCCCCCAAGCGCAGACCAGCGCAAAGGCGGGCAGTGCGGGCACGAGGTAGCGGGTCTGCTGCATCATGAAGAACCAAGTCGCCGAGATGCCAAGGCCCCAGAGCAAGCACGCGACTGCTTTCTTATCCCACGTCTTGACCAGCAGTGGCAGCGCGATACCAATCGCGAGGTAGACCGGCGAGAGCCCAAAGATCACATACTCGGTAAAGACCCACGAGCGGCCTGCTGGAATTACGCTCGCTTCCATGGTCACGTTCCAGGGAGCCAAGAGCAAGTGCAGCGGATCTTTACCCAGCCCAAACGCCGCCTGATCTTTCGCATAGCCCAGCGCCGCTGCGTCGCTCCAGTAGCGCCCGTGAAAGAGCTTCCAGCCAAAGGGATATACCGGGTCGCCGGTATAGAGAAAGGTCTTCAAGTACCAGGGCAGGCCAATCGCCAGCGCAATGCCTGCCCAGACAAGAGCGAGGCGAAACGGAAGGCGCATTGCCAAGAGCCCCAGCACTCCCATCGCCCAGAAGGCCAGCGCGGTAGACTTGGTGCCCAGCGCCAGACCCATTAGCACGGCGGAGATTACCAGCCAGCGCGGCTGCTCATGTGCATTCAGAACCGCGTAAAAGCTTAGAAACGAGAAGAGTGCCAGTGCCAGGTCGATATAGGCGGTGGTGGACTCCCAGAGCAACATCGGTGTCGTGGCGACGATCACCGCAGCCACCTGCCCGACAGTCTTATTGAAGTGCCGTGCGCCGCAGGTGTAGACCGCCAGAGTGAGGAGCGCCCCACAGAGCCAGTGGCAGAGCTTAGCCCCACTCACGGAGCCCAGCGAGAGCATCCAGAGATAGAGCATGTTGAGCGTGAAGGGGAAGTTACTGTGGTGATCATCGGGGATGTAGTAGATACGCCCCTCTTGCAAGTAGCGCTTCGGGGCCGCCAAGTGATACGAGAGCGAGTCCCACTCCAGCACTCCTGGAGGGTTGAGCGCTCCTACCAGCGTGATCAGTCCGCAGAGCCCCAGCATCAGCGCGACCGCAATTCCAAGCACACCTGCGGACTGCTCCTCGGTTTTCTCACGCTTGGGCAGGCTCCGATAACCTAGAAATGCCAGCGGCAAGCCAACCAGTAAAACCCCTATTGTCAGCGGGAGCATCTTGGCCTGCTTCAGCAGCCCTAGCGCTAGAATCGTGTAAGAAATAACGCCCATTCCCAGAGGAATTGCAAAGGCAGCTCTCTCCAGCAGGCTCTGCGTGGGCAAGCGACGCAAAAAAAATGCCCCGATCCCAAACGCCAGCGCCGCCAGCAAAACAATAAATAAAATGCCGATCATGGCTTGACCGCCAGGAGTTCCATTACCTCACCGGGCAGCTCGTGGCCGATGCGCTCGGAGGCTGTCAATAGCGAGAGAAAGGCTTGTGTGCGGAGCTTGCCCCCTTCTCGTCGTGGCCCAGCGCTCCCCTCTTCCTCGCCAATAGGTTTCCCAGAGAGAGCCTTGAAGCCGTAGCGGACACTCTGGATACCGAACAGAAACGGGAAGTGGCGGATACGCTGCACCTGAAAGCCACACTCCTCGGTCAGACGCGTGAGTGTGCGCGGGGCAAAGCCCCAGTAGTGACGCGGCAGATCCAGCGGGTACCAGCAGGAGCGGAAAAGCCGCGCCTCCAGGCAGTTGACATTGGGAACGGCAATGAGAAGGATCCCCCCCGGCGCAAGCGCGTTCCAGGCGGCAGTGAGCGTCTCGCGTGGCTCAGGGACATGCTCTAGGACATGGAGAATGGAGACGAGCCCAAAGGCATTCTGAGGGAGCGTAATTTCCTCAAGCGGTGCTTCATGGATCGTGCCGCCCGTGCGCTTGCGGGCGAGCTCAGCGGCGACGGGGTCGGTCTCCAGCCCCTCGACCGTCCAGCCGCGCTCGGCGAGCTGTGCCAGAAAACGGCCATCGCCACAGCCAACATCCAGAGCACGGCGTGGTGTGTCATCGGAGACGGCAGCCAGCGTGCGCTCGACCATACGGCGGTTGTACTCGTCGAGGCGCTCGGCGAGCCCACTGCCCGCCTCGTCTTCGGCGCGGGCGTAGGTCAGCGGTGTGTAGTGCTTATTCATCTCCTCGGGCGCGGGGCGCGGATCAAGGCGCACGGTACTACAGCGAGCACACTGCACCGCATGGAACTCACGCGGCCCTCCGAGGATATGGTCACCTGCCCGTCGCCACGCCACGGCGGCGCGGGTTCCACAGACACAACAGGTCAGAGTTGTCTCGACATAGCGTCGGCTCATAAAGAATGCAAGGCTCCTGTGACATTTCCGTCTTCAAAAATAACATGACCGAGATAGCGTGCGTGGCTCCCCGCCTGAACAATCGGCACTCCATTGACAATCTCCAGCTGCTCCAGCACCACATGCGTGTGCCCTCCGATGAGCAAGTCCAGCTCTGGGACGGCTTCGGCAAGCTTCCGATCCTGGGCAATCCCGATGTGCGTGAGTGCAATTAGCAAATCGCACTGAGGCCGCAGCTCGGCGGCGACGTGTTTGGCAGTTTCTATTGGCGGGGCAAAAAGATTATCCCAGAGCGCCGCGTCTATTTTCTGAGGCGTCGCCATCGGCACGGTCACCCCAAAGATACCAATTTTTCGGCCACCACTCTCTCGCAATACGAACGGCACAAACGGGACGTTCCCAGCCGTGTTCTTGGCATAGCCATTGGCGCAGAGAATCGGAAAAGTAGCTTTACTCAGCTTGGTACGAACGACAGCGAGGCTCGGGTGGGTCTCACGGTTGCCCATCGTCATCGCGTCGTAGCCCAGTGCGCTCATGCGGCTCAGAATCGGCTCGCCCAGTGGGTTAAATCCCAGGTTCCCCGCAGAGATAGCATCCCCCGCATCAAGAAGAACAAACGGCTCACCTGCCGAGAGCCGCGCAACTTCGGCCTTTAGTTTCGCCGCTTTCTCATCGGTGAGCCTGCCGTGAAAATCATTGGTATGAAAGAGATGAAGCCGAGGCACGGCTCATTATATCCCGTCAGCGCGTCCGAAGCGGCCCGCCTGGAAGTCACGTAGGGCTCTTAGAAGAACAGTGCGCTTTGGGTTTCGTTTGAGAGTCCAGACCACGAGCAGACGGAAGGTATCTAGTAAGCCCGCCAACTGCCCCGCACGGGTTCCGTGTTTTTGGAGGTAAAGAAGCTGATTTCGGCGCATGTAGTACAGCGTCAGTGGGGAGTCTTTTCCCGTCACGCGGCTCACTTTATGCCAGAGCCGGGCCTGAAACGCCGTTCCAATCTCATAGCCCGCCTTGCGGATACGCGCACAGAGATCGGATTCTTCGTAGTATAAAAAGAAGCGCTCATCAAAGAAGCCGACCTGCTCAAAGATCGCGCGGGAGAAAAGTAGCCCACAGCCCGAGACGAACTTGCAGGGCTGGTAGACCATGTTCGTTGGAGCGGGCTCTCCTTGAAGCAGGTGCCTGACTTGTCCCCGTGCATCCAGCTCACCACCCGCAGACCAGACGATTTCGGGTTCATCGTAGAGTAGCATCAGCGGCCCAAGTGCGCCCAGATTGGGTTGCGCTTCCCAGGTCTTCATCAGGCACTCCAGCAGATCGGGCACAACAATCGTATCGGGGTTGAGGAGAAAAATAAACTCCGCGCCTTGATCAAACGCCACACGCACCCCGGTCTGGTTTCCTCCCGTAAAGCCTGTGTTCTGCGGACTGACAATCAATGTCACCTCAGGAAACTCAGAGCGCACCACTTCTGCCGTATTGTCGCTGCTCGCGTTGTCCACCACTACGGTAAAAAACTTGGGGTAGGTCAGATTCCGCAGAGATTCCAGACACTCCCGCGTATCCACTACCCCGTTGTAGCACACAATAATGATTCCAATTCGAGGGGTGCTCATAGAGATCGCTCCTTAGCAACTCTATCCAGAACAACATCAGGCGTGTCCCAATAACAGCCCTCGCTTAAAAATGAAACAAAATCATAAAGATCGAGAGAGATCGAATGCTCTAGACACTCTTGCTCTTTGTCTGCACGAGGCCCTATAGCTTTGAAAATCCAATTTTTAAGATCGCCTCGTGCTGATTCAAAAACAGCTTTTGCAGCAAGACCATCAGCAGTGAGCGAGATATTGTCAGGCAGATAGGACAGAATTGCCCCTGCCCCAAGCTGATCCTCAACGAAAAAAACATAATCAGGAGTAAAATACGGATGAGCGATGGCAGGATAAAAATCACCACACATGAGTAATGTAACTCCACCAATATGATCTATATCTTGCTGAATAAAATCAACGATCAAATCTGCACATGCCTTAGCATTTACAATAGCAGCAGCGTAAGCATGGGCAGCAATTTTAGTACAAAGTGATCCAATATTCCGGGGCATAACAAACGCGTCTTGATCATCTAGCTCACGATCTTCCGCACCATGGACATGCCTACGCAAGCCAGAGTTATACACAAAATGAAATAGGTTAAACGTCTGAAAGCGGTAGCTAGATTGTTGTTGTAGCACCTGAAATTCAGTTTCGTTGCTAGCAACAAACACTCGTCCGTAATAACTACAGGCAGTGACGGAGGCCGTGGAGAAGCTGAGAACATCAATTATGAAGACGGCGTCACGGCGTTCGGCGGCGCGGCGGGCTCCTTGTGGACCCCATTCCAGCAAAACGGGATAGTGACGTTGTTGTGCCATCGTATTATCCCAGGATCGCAAATGCTTTCTTGCCTGCAAAGTCCCACGCCTGCCAGAACTGCCCTTCAGAAAGCTGACGAATATCGCCCGTGACGGGATCCATAAAAGAGACAATCTCTTCGGAGACTCCGACAACAACAACGGCATGATCAGAGCCGGATTGAAGCTGCCGTGGGTCAAGAATAACGGCTAAAACAACAGGAAATGGCTCTGAGGCATCCTCAACGAAGCTAATAACCTCTGAGATCTCTAGGAGCTCGTGAAGTTCAAAGCCCGCCTCGGCCAATCCATCAACGGCATCATCCCAGTAGCAACCTCCTGGTTGTGCCCCACACCATCGTGCAAGCTCTGTAGCAGAACTAGCCGTTCCTTGCCACTCAAGAACAGCGCCGACAGCCGCCAACAAACAGTCAAAATTACCACGTTGCCGACGGCAGGGGAAGTTTGCGATCATGCCACCATACGACGGGATGCGAGGTGTGGCAAGCGCTGACGAGGCTCTCGTGGGGAGATAGTTGCTTCTACTACTAGAAAATTACCACTTCCATCGAAAGTGAAATTGCCTATTGGCTCAGAACCCAGCTCAGTTTTTTGAAGGAGGGGTACGTCCCAAATACCTTCACGAAAATCAGGAACTCCAGGATAAATCGTCTCAACATAGCGATCTCGTACCCAGCTAAAAGCAATTCCACGGATGGCATAGCAGACTAATTCCGTCGCTATCATATTCCAAACGCCCTGAACTACCATACGCCACAGATCATAAGGATCTTCTAGATGCTTTCCAATACCAGGAAACTCTTTTTCAAACTCCTGATGTAAAAACTCCAGATAACGCTCACGATGTCCCGCTAACCACAAAGTGAACTCATCTGTTTTTTCTTCAGTAGTGCGTGGAACACGGAGTTGAGTATCTTCCCAGACCGCCGCCATAGCTCGATCGGAGACGGCCTGAAACTTTGCCTTGACTTCGGGCTGATCCAGCCAGTCTTTAAGAAGCTGTGTTGGGTCGGGATGTAGAGCACTCATGAGTTGATTTACCTCACCGATATTACTCCCACTCAATGGTTCCGGGGGGCTTGCTGGTGATATCGTAGACGACGCGATTGACGCCTGAGACTTCTCCGACAATACGGCTGGAGATTTTCTCCAGAAGCTCGTAGGGCAGGCGTGCCCAGTCGGCGGTCATGGCGTCTTCACTGCTCACGGCACGCAGGACAATGGGGTACTCGTAGGTACGCTTGTCGCCCATAACGCCCACGGACTTGGTGTCGGGAAGCACGGCGAAGCTCTGCCAGACGCGTCGGTAGAGACCCGCTTTCTTGATCTCGTCCACTACGATGGCATCGGCCTCGCGCAGAATATCGATCTTCTCGCGGGTGACCTCGCCCAGCACGCGGATACCAAGACCAGGGCCAGGGAACGGCTGTCGCCAGACCATCTCGCTAGGGACGCCAAGCTCCTCGCCGACTTTACGGACTTCGTCTTTGAACAAGTAACGCAGCGGCTCGACCAGCTTGAGTTTCATGTACTCCGGCAGGCCCCCGACATTGTGATGGGTTTTGATTGTGTGCGCCTTGCCACTTCCCGACTCAATCACATCAGGGTAGAGCGTGCCTTGCGCTAAAAACTCTGCGCCCTCAATGGTCTGCGCCACTTCATCAAAAACGGCCACAAACTCATTGCCAATAATCTTGCGCTTCTGCTCAGGATCAATCACCCCTTTGAGCTTGTCTAAAAAGCGCGATTTTTCATCGGCATAGACGAGGTTGATATTGAATGTCCGGGCAAAGTTCTCACGAACTTGGGTGCCTTCGTCCTTGCGCATCATGCCCGTGTTCACAAAGATACACGTGAGCTGATCGCCAATCGCGCGGTGGACAAGCGCGGCAGCGACAACGGAGTCTACGCCGCCGGAGAGCCCGCAGACCACTTTCTTATCCCCGACTTGCTGACGGATCGCCTCGGTGGCTTCGCGCACAAACGAGGCCATGGTCCACTCACCCTTGGCAGAACAAAACTGGTACAAGAAGTTGCGAATAATCTCCGTGCCCCACGGCGTGTGCACGACTTCCGGGTGAAACTGCACAGCAAAAAACTTGCGAGCGGTGTCTGCCATTGCGGCCACGGGAGTCGAGGCCGTCATGGCGGTGATCTTAAAGCCCGGCGGTGGCGCTTCGACCGTGTCGCCGTGGCTCATCCAGCAGATCAGCTCCCGGTTCAGGCCCAGAAACAGATCGGTGTTGTCCGTGACATCGAGCGCCGTCTTGCCGTACTCTCGCTGCGTTCCCGCACGCACTTTTCCGCCCAGCTGACGGCTCATGAGCTGCATGCCGTAACAGATCCCTAAGATCGGAATCCCAAGATCGTAGATGGCCATGTCCACTTCGGGAGCGCCTGGCTCGTAGCAGCTCGCAGGCCCCCCCGAGAAGATAATCCCGATGGGCTTTCGCTTGGCAATCTCCGCAAGAGGCGTCTCGCAAGGAAGAATCTCACAGTAGACCTTGCACTCTCGCACGCGGCGGGCGATCAGCTGGGTGTACTGTGCCCCGAAATCAAGGACAACGACGTTTTCGTCGGGGATCGGAATAGAGGCAGACTTGTGTGAGGCCACGGCTAGTGAACCTCCAAACAGCAGGGGGAAATCATGCCCCCTATCTTACCATGAGATCAAGGGCGGTGAAGAGCAAGAGCCCACAGGAGACCGCGATATTGACATTGAAGAAGGCAATATTGAACCGCTTGAGGTCGCTTGGAGAGATCAGTGCGTGTTCGGTGGTGATCAGCGCGGCGGCCAGTCCTACTCCGGTAAAGTACCAGCCGTGCAACCCTGCCAGCTTTCCCAACAGAACCAAGAGGACAATCATCAGTGCATGGCTAGCCCGCCCGATCCATAGAGCCGTCTTTGCCCCAAAGCGAACCGGGAGTGAGTGTAGCCCTGCGTTTTTATCGAAGTCCGCGTCTTGCAAGGCGTAGATCGTGTCAAAGCCTACCAGCCAGCAGACCACAGCGGCTCCGAGAGTGAGGGGCACCAGTGTAAGATTCCCCGCCACCGCCACCCAGGCACCCACCGGTGCAATGGCCAGTGCGAGCCCCAGAAAGGCATGGCACCAGTGGGTGAAGCGCTTGGTGTAGGAGTAGAGAAAGACGATCCCGAGCGCAAGCGGTGAGAGCGCCAGCGCCAGCGGGTTGAGCTGCCAGGCTGCCAGAACGAGCAGAAGTGCGGTCACCACGGTAAAGCCTCGCACAAACCCCACGGAAACCAGCCCCGCAGGAATGGCCCGGCTCGCGGTACGTGGGTTCTTCGCATCGTAGTCTCGGTCTACAAGGCGGTTAAAGGCCATCGCCGCCGAGCGTGCCCCAACCATCGCTACGAGAATCCAGAAGAGTGTCCGCATATCAGGCAGGCCTCGCGCCGCCAGCAATGCTCCCATCAAGGCAAACGGTAAGGCAAAGAGCGTGTGCTCAATCTTGATCATCTCCAGGACAACCCGAAGCTTTCCCATGTCTTTATTTTATCACCGACCCACAAAATCAGGAACTAATGCGAAGTTATTGTCGTATATTATACGCAATGCCTTTTGCTATCGTGATTTCCCAGCAACCTACCATCCTGTCTCTGGAGGGTTTTCTCGCCCAAGTTGAACAACGCTTTCCCAAGCTGATTGGGGCGGAGGCGGAGCGCCGTGCGGTCTCGGCGAAGCGTCAGGCCAAGCAGGGCGCATTTGACCCTCAGATCACCGTAGGAACCGAGGCTCTGCGCTACAACAGCGCCTCGACGCGGGGAAAAGCCTCGGCGGGTGCCAACAATGAGATCGGGGTTGAGGTCGCAACGCCCTACGGTCTGAAGCTGGCGGCGGGCCGCGACTGGAACGCGGGCGGGGTGAAGTCGCCCAACTCCGCCACGGGCAACGAGGGCAACTACTTTCTCTATGGCAAGCTCCCCTTGGGACGCGGCGGGGGGATCAACGATAAGCTTGTCGCACTCACCCAGGCACGCCTGGCAGAGCCCGCAGCGACGCTCAGTGTGGTAGGGCTGCGGCAAAACACGCTCCTGGAGGTCTCGCTGGCCTACTTCGAGTGGTCGGGGGCCGTGCAGAAACTCCAGATCGCCCAGAAGCTTCTCGATGTGGGGATTTTTCGCGCTACGGGTCTGAAAAAAGAGCTGGCCGTGGGCGCACAGGCTCGGATCATTATCACGGAGGCCGAGGCGGAGGTCGAGCGGCGACGAGCGAGCTTTATCAAGGCACAGCGTGATCTGGATAAAGCGACTTTTAAGCTCGCCAAGTTCGCCTGGGATGGGGTGGATCTCTTCAAGCTCTCCCCGGAGCCCCTCAGCTCTCCAGAACTTCTGGCCGAGAGTGTGGTGGCAACCGCGCTCCAGCGTGCCCAAGAGCTACGGCCTGAGCTGAAGCTCATCGCCTTACAAACAGAGAGCATTCGCCTAGAGGGCAAGCTCGCTCAGAACGATCTCAAGCCCGCTGTGGATCTGGTCTTCTCTCCTGGGGCAGATTTTGGCAACAAAAGTGTGGGATTAAACTACAAGTTTGGTATTGCCGCCTCGATTCCCCTCTACCAAAACGATGCCAAGGGCCGCCGGGAAGAGGCTTTCCAGAAAGAGCAGAAGCTCACGCGAGAAGCGGAGCTGATGCAGCGCAATATCGAGCTGGAGGTGCGCGACGCGAGCAATGCGATCCAGCGAACCCAGCAGCGCTTTCTGGC
>NZ_JANNYP010000682.1:0-7578 GCF_031410135.1 Armatimonas sp.
GAGGCGGGCGGCGAGCGGCTCTCCACGCCGGAGTACGCCCACCAGCACGATTCCCAATGCGCCTTTGTTACGCTCAACGATCTCGTGGGCGATTCGGGTAAGAGCCCGCCGGACATCGCCGCTATCCATGACTTGTGTCTCGTTCATAAAAATGCTTTTCTCAGCAAAACGCCTCCCTGATTCTCTATGAGAGGAAGCAGGGAGGCGCAGGAAAAGCCGCACCAACGACTTTGTTGACACTAAGTTCTCACGCACATCCTTGTTTGTCTCTCTGGACAGTGTCTACCTCACGGGGTAGTTTACAAGGCAATTTACAGTTGTCTGGAGTCAGTGTAGCACGCCCACGGCGGACTTGCCAACCTTACTCGAAGGTCTCGCGCTTTGGCTCAGTACCTTCCTCTTTAGGTTTTTCGCGCTTTATCTCGGGAGCATTCGCCACATTAATCGTCCCCATTTCCTGAGCCTGCGGCGTCTGCGGCACATTGGGCTGCATCAAAGGCGAACCGATCGGAACCGTACGTGCAATGGCGCGAAACGGCAGAGCGATGTAGAGTTCCACGTCCCCGGAGCTAAAATCCATCAGTGCCGTGGCATTAGAGGGAATGCGCTTGGGTAAAACGCGATCGTCTACGTTCACGTCACGATGGGCCAGCTCACCTCCAGGCAGCGAGACCTGGTACTTAACACTTCGAGCGTAGGTATCACCATTGAGGTTATCCGCAGAGAGCAGCCGGGCCATCACGGGTGCGCCATTGGTAACCAGATGCTCTGCCCGTGCGAGGTGCTGACGAAGTTTCAGGGGAAAGTACACCAGGCCAGCGATTCCTGCTAACAATAACGGAATACTAAAGGGAATACTGCCCCCGCGCTTCGTAATGGCAAGACCAAAAAGAGCAAAGCCAACCGCAAGTAGCACTCCAGCCACTCCCGTGAGAAGCACCACATTCGGCCGATTACGGTCGGGGTAGTCCTCAAAAGCGATAAGACGTCGTGGAGTCGTATCCATCAGCTCAGGCTCGGGTGCCCAAGCATCATCGACGTTTACATTCATAGCCATGGTGAAAAAATCCTAGTGATAGTAGTACTGTCGCCAGCCCGGTTGGTTATCAGGGACAAGATGGCTAAGCTGTGCTGCCAGTACTGCAATGGCTGTCTCTGAAAGAGAAAAACCGCGCTGTTGGGAGGCATCTAGTGGGTCACGAAGAAGCCGAAGCCGAAAGAGCATGTCATCTGAAGCAATCGTAAGGATCTGCCGAATCTGGTAGCGCTCCAGAAGGTCAATCGCCATACGACAGGCTTCCTGAAGCTCTGTCTCAGGGTTTAGCTCCAAGGTACGCTGGAATGCCTCACAGGAGCCCGAGAGAAGGCCTGCTTGCTGGAGAACGACGCCGCGCTTGAAGTGGTGTGCAGGCTCAAAAGGATCGAGGCGAATCATCTCATCGGTGAGGCGCAGAGCACGATCGTACTGGCCACGGTGCAGGTACGCCGTCGAGAGTAGGTCACGGGCATGAATCGAGCGGGGCTTGAGTTCTAGAAGCGCTCGTCCATGACGAATCGCATCGTCGTAGCGCCCAATCTCAACGCAGACATCGGCGAGGGCTTCGCGAGAGACGGGACAATCCGGGACATGCGCCACTGCCGTCTCCAAGATCTCGCGGGCTTCTCCTGCACGACGCCACTGCCGAAGCAGGTTTGCCAAGCGGACGTAGCCACGAGTTGAGTCGGGGAGTGCGTGCACCAGGGTTTTGAGCTGAGCCACAGCCTCCTCAATCCGCCCGGACGCAGCCAGCGCATCGGCTTGATGAAGCCAGCGCCACTCGTCCGCGGGGAGGGGAAGTGAGTCCACCTCGGAAATTAAAGAAGTTGCCTTGCCTGCCACCAATCCTCCATGAAAGGCATTATACTCATTTTTTAAAAAAAAGCTTCTCTGGCACAGAAATTGCCGCACAATTGCGTGTTTTTTACCAGAAAAAAGTATGGGGCACACGCCCCTTGGTATCAAAGACAACCCCTTCTTGTTCAAGACGACGGCGCTGCTCTGCCGCCAGCACAGGAGAGTAACGCCCCACGCGCAGGGTTCCATCGCTGCCCACAACACGGTGCCAGGGAACGTGATCTTCTTGGGCACAGTGCGCCATCGCACTCCCAACAGTTCGGGGACGGGCCCCTACCCGGTCTCCCACTTCCCCATAGCTCAGCACAAAGCCCGCCGGGATTGTGCGGACGAAAGCATAGATCGCTTCGAAATCATCCATAATCCGGCGGGCCTCTTGGGGAGTCTAGTCTAGTCTAGGATAACGACACGGACTTTGCGGCGACCATACTGATTGGCCACACGATCCGAGTTGAAGGCTAGATCAATGCGCATTCCCTTGATCGCGCCCCCGGTGTCCTCAGCACGGCACTCGCCGTAACCTTCGACATACAGCCGCGTTCCGAGTTTGATGACACGGGGATCCACAGCAACCACACCGTAGCGCACGCGGGTGTTCATGAAAGTTCGATCGCCCCACTGACCATTCTCGCCCGGCCCATAGCCGGTCGCAGTCAGGGTGAGAACGCGCTTACCTTCGTAGCGGGAGAGGCTTCCCAAAGTCCCACGAGAGCTGAGTGCTCCACGGGAGGCTGCGGTCTCTTTCTTAGCCGGTGCGACGACCTTCATGGGCGTAGGAGCAACTTTGGGAGCATTTGCAGGTGATTTGGACTCGATCGAGACCTGCATTCCCTCGCTCAGAGGAGCAGTCAGGGGAACGGAGATCTTCTGATCTTCCGTCAGGGTGAGTTTCTGCTCTTGCAGAAGCTGACTCACCGTCAGTGCGCTAGTACGGAGAACGTGGTTCTCCCCCTTGATCATCAGGATCACGGTCTGCACCTTGGTTGCGCCCGTCTGTGCAAAGGCTACAAGGCTGGTCAGAACGACCAAGGTAGCAGCGACAGAGCGCGTATAAGTTGTGAAGGGCATGGATGCCTCCTTTCTCGGTGGGGAGACACAAGGTCACCCTCCGCAGTCAGAGACGAACGCCAATTTGGGTCCGCCAATCGGCAGGATTGCCGACATGGTGTGCTTCAAAAAAAACGTTTCCGCTTTTATTAAAACCGGTAGAGTATAGCCCTAGAGATTGTTACTGTCAACCTATCCTTCACTATATATGTATTATTTGACAGTTATTCATAATTCACCCATCCTAAAAAAAGATTAAATCCGCACAAAGAAGGAACGCCACTTCGTGGTGCCTAACCCTAGAATCGAGTATCCTAAACTATGTCTTTTGACCCCAAGCGCTATGTCATCAAAGTCCAGGGAAACCGTGAGTACCTCCCTGTCTCGGCCCGCCTCATCTGGTTTCGAAGTGAGCACCCCGACTGGGGAATTGTCACCGAGGTTATCGAGATCAACCATGAGAAGCAGTTTGCCATCTTCCGTGCGAGCATCTTCAACGAGGACGGTAGGCTCATCGCCACAGCCACGAAGAAAGAGGACGTGAAAGGCTTTGGCGACTATATTGAGAAGGCAGAGACGGGCTCCGTCGGACGTGCCCTAGCAATGTGTGGTTACGGTGCCCAGTTCGCGCCAGAGCTTGAGGAGAGTGGCCCCCGCCGTGGTGCCGCGACCGGCCCTCGTATGCCCCCCCCTCCTCCTGGTCCGAGCAACTACGGCCCTCCTCAGCGTGTTGCCCCGGCGCCACAAGTCGCTCCACCTATGCAGCAGCGCCCACCCGCTCCGATAATGCGGGATGAGCTGCCGCCGCCCTTTGATGAAGACGAAGCACCTCGTGCTCCTGCGCCGCGACCCGCTCCCTCACCCCAACCAGCGCGTCCCCTTCCGCCCCAGGCCGATTTACCAGCCGACTTGCCCCCCATGCGCACGGCTGCATCGCTCCCGCGACCAGCGCCGCGCCTGATCCCGAGTGACCCTAGTCCTGCCATGCAAGCGCGTCCCGTCTCAGCGAATGCCCCAATCCAGCGCGTCCGAGAGCCCGAGCGTGAGATGCCCGATCCGGGCGGCGATGAAGATCTGGATGGCCTGGACGACCCCTTCGCCGATGAAGACGCACCACCGCCACCGCCACGGGGTGCTGCTCGTCCCCCGGCTCGGCCTGCGCCCCGCAAACCCTCAGATAGCTTGCTTTAACCTTGGAATTAACACGTCCGACGGAGCTGAAGGCCCTGCTAGAGCGGCATGGGCTTCAGCTCGCCCGGCGCTTTGGGCAGCACTTTCTGGTGGACCGCAACCACCTCGACAAGATTATCGCTGCTGCCGCGCTCACCCTCGACGACACGGTTCTGGAGATCGGGCCGGGCGCGGGTGTGCTCACCCGTGAGCTTGCCAAACACGCCGGGTCAGTCGTCTCCATTGAGCTGGATCGCAACCTCCCCGCCGTTCTGGCGGAAGTGATGGTGGAGTTTGATAACTGGCGCTTGATCGAGGCGGATGCCCTGAAATATGACTGGAGCATGCTGGGGGCAACAAAAGTGGTGGCCAATATCCCCTATAACATCACCTCCCCCCTGATCGTCAAGATGCTGGAGCACCGCCCTGTGTTCTCGTCCATCACGCTACTGGTACAGAAAGAAGTCGCGGATCGGGCAAAAGCGACGCCTGACTCCGGTACCTACGGCTCCCTCTCGGTGTTTATGCAGTTCTACGCCACCGTGAGCGTCCCCGCAAACGTCCCACGAAACGCCTTTTTCCCACCCCCCAAAGTAGAGTCGGCGATCTTGCACCTAACACCGCATGCTATGCCTCCAGTGGACGTTCCCTCGCCCGAAGCCTTCTTCGCCGTGAGCCGCGCCGCGTTTGGCCAGCGCCGCAAAGTGCTTCTCGGAGCGCTCTCACACGGCATGGATCGCCCCCGCGACGAGATTCTCGCGGCGCTCGAAAAAGCAAGTGTTGATCCCCAGCGCCGCGCCGAGACGCTGCACTTAGACGAGATCGCCGCTATCGCCCGCGCACTTTTTAGCCGCCCCATGGAATGAGGCGTCTGCAGTAGCCTGCGGCTGCAAAGCCCGTTCCGGGCTGGCCTCCCCCCCGGCGGCATCACCACCGACCCCTTCCGGCAAGCGAAGGGGGAAATACGCTCGGGAGCCCGGCACGGGCTTTGCGGCACGCAGTGCCATTGCAGACGCCGGTTTTAACCGACGGACACACGAGGAGGAGCCAGTAGCCCAGAGGGGTAGAGTTGGTAGTCGTCGCTCCAGTTGTCGCCACCTGTCACCCAGTGCCCCGGCCCGTACGCGACTTGCAGCTTGGGAATGAGATGGAGCGGCCCAAAGAGATTGCGGCGGGTCAGCACAACGGTAACGTCGCAGCCTTCTCCCGTCATCGTTGCCATGTATGGAGGCCAAGGAATCGTCTGGTCGTTCACCCGCACGCACGCTCCGCCGATTTCGGGAAGCTCCAACACTCCCTCGAAAGCGGGTAAGTGATACGTTACGCAGCCCGTGTAGAACGACAAGCCTTGCTCGCATAGATCACCAACGGAGAGGGTCTCCGGGAGCGGGATGATTATTCGCTTCGGGCCGTCGAGGCGCACGCCGAAGTCGCCGAGCAGATAGATCGTCTCCAGATCGGAGTCGCGCCGAAACTCCGTGGTCAGTGTGATTGTGTTCTCCCCTACTTTGAGGGCTCCATCCGGCACTTCCAGGAGCTTGAAGCAGGCGTCGATCCAACCTCCCCCGGCTCGTTCCTCGCCACCCCCTCCGGCTTCGCGAAGGGGGATACGGTGGTCTTCCGAAAGCCCCTTTCCCAGCGAGGAACGAGCGCCCGGGAGAGGGGTTTGGGGAGAGGTTAATCTGGGAGAGGTTCCATTTACCAAAACAGTGAAGCGTTCGGGACGTTCAATGGCAAGTGCGAGAGGCCCATCGGGCAGTGTCTCGACCTCAAAGGTGAACCGGAGCGTGAGTTTTCCTAATACAGGAGGCTCGCCGTGGAACTTCTCGGCGTACCAGGGCTGCACCATCTCCCCGCCGCGCACCTCCAGCCCAAAGTGCCGCCGCACAGCTTGATCAATCTTCAAAATCTCTTCCGCATTGTCCCCCCATCGGACGGGGGTTAGGGGGTTGGCAGGAGTCAACTCCCACGTCGCGGTATCGAGAACCAGTGTGTTGGGCTCATCGAGAGAGTAGGCAAACGGGCCCGGAAGTTCGGTTCCCTCCTGACTCTCAGATATTTCCTTTGTAAGGGATACTCCATCTTTCCCACGCAGAATCACACAAACCAGCTCACCAGGGAGCAAGCTCAGTCGCAACATCGGGCCGCCAACATAACGAATCGGTGGCTCCAGTCTTGTCCCAGTCAGGCAGTCCCACACCTCAACCGCTTCGCCTTGTCGAAGCACAACGTCCAGCCGGGTAGAGACTTCACGGTTTGAGTTCAATGCAACGATTGCTTCGTCGCGCAGATAACCATCTGACGCGATTAGGCGGCGGGACTGCGCAAAAACTTCAGGAGACGGAGAGGATGTCCTTTGCCCTCTATACAGTTTTTCCAGAAGTGCCTCACTGCCCCAGTTACTGCCCTGACATCTCGCAGCAAGTTTTTTAGCACGATCCGATTGCACACCATCCACAGAGGTAGGAGGCTCACCGACAAAGATGACCTGCCCCCCTGTACCTGCCGCAACAAACTCCTCTAAAAGCTCAAGGGTAGTGGAGCGGATATTTGTGAGCCCACCGACAATAACTGTTTCGTAGCTACATTCTCCAACGTCAAATAGCGGCGAGGCTTTGCTTTGGGTGCCGAAGACCTTGCCGTGCTCGGCGAGGATGCCTTCGTCGCCGTAGTCAAAGTCTATTTGTGCGCCTTGGAGCCAGTGGAAGAGCTCGGCGAACTGGGTCTCTAGCTTCTGAATGGCGGGGGCTTTGGGGCCGAGGCCGTTGCACCAGCCGGGGTGGATCTGCGCCCAGACGCTCTCGACGGGATGAATCACGAGCACATTGCAGATGGGCTCGCCTTGGGAGAGAAGAAATCCGAGGCGGGCGAAGTAGGTCTCGACGGTGCTGTAGTCTTTCCACCAGGCGCTCTGGTGGAGGATGCTGGCGGGGTAGTCGCGCTTGGCCTCGCCCTCCATCGTGTACCACGAGAGATGGTGACAGCGCAGGTTGACGCCAAAGAGCGCCTGCCAGTCCCCGACGTGCTTATGCCCCTCCAGCCCCATCTGCCAGCCGGTGCAGCCGTAGAGCTCGCTCATCAGCCAGGGTTTCCCGAACTGCCGCCCGACACTCTGGAGCTGCTTGGCGACCCAGAAGGCTTTGTTGCCCTCGGTGAGCAAGTCCATGCCGGGGTACTGCATGAACTCATAACAGCGCATCATCGAGCCGTTCATCGCTACTTGGGAGGTTAAGTTGTCTTCGTGGAGGAAGTGCCCGGTGAGAACCAGATTGTGCTCGCTGCACCAAGCGTCCATGGGCTTGCAGAAGTTCCCGGTGAACAGCTTCAGGCAAAGCTCGACGTACTTCCACTTAGTCGGATGGACACTCCGGCCGTCGGGGAACAAGAAAATCTCCGGCAGGTGCGCGAGGAGGTCATCGCCGTAGGCAGTCTCCCAGTGCTCGGGCATTTTGGGGGTCCAAGGGACG
>NZ_JANNYP010000683.1:0-14492 GCF_031410135.1 Armatimonas sp.
CTTTCTCCTGGCGCTGCCCTCGGTCAAAGATCACCAGGCCATTGACATCCACCGGGTTCTCCACCGAGGTCTGCTCCTCTTTATGAAAGAACGCCTCCAAGCCCTTCATCCGCTCGATATAGGCGTCCATCTCGGTCTTGAGGTTTTCCAGTACCCCCAGCATTCCGGTGTAGAAGTAGATCGCGTGCTCCGCCGTCCGGATGTCAAGAAGTGTCGTCTCCCACTGTCGAGCGCGGGTGAGATACTCTTCTTTTTTCTCGTCAATCTCTTTGCGCTTGGCTCCCATAATCAGCGAGAGCATCGCATCTTTGGCCAGCCGGTTCATCTCGGAGATCTGCGTGTCCCGGCTCTCGGCAATCGGAGCCAGAGTGGGCTGGGCTTCATCACGCATTCGCCCCAGCTCCGTGGCGTAAGCCCGGAAGCGCTCGACCGCATGGTCTAGAAAGGCCCGCGCGACCCCGTGCCGCCGGTTGGGATCGTTAACGCACTCGCTGATAAAGTTGCGGAGCGCGTTCTCCTTGGCCGGGATCGTCCCACGCAGGTTCTGCTGCATCTGGAAGAGATACTCCCCGAGGTTGGCACGCTGCTTGGAGAGAATATCCGGGTTCGGGTCGGTGTCGGTGAAGCGGCTCTGGTGCTCCTCTTGCCGCGCCATTAAGAAAGCCCCGACATTTTCGTGTCCTGGATAGGCCGCGCCATAGCTGCGGTTCACCCCGTTCCAGTAGGCCAAGGCTAAATCGCGCAGCAGCTCCCCCGACTCGATATTGGCGACCTGAATACCGCGCTGGATATTCTCGGGATCGAGGCCAAGGCGCCCCAGCTCCTGCTCGGCAAATGCGCCCACATTGCTGACACGCGCCAGGGGCTCGGTCCAGCGGGTGAGAATCTGCCGCGCCAAGCGGCTCGCGCAGGCGTGGAGTACCTTATCTTTGGGGAAGTGGATCGCGGCCAAACCCATAGCGAGGTAGTTCTGGGCACACCCGAGGTCATCGGGGCTGGTCAGGAACTGATCGAAGTTGTCGCGGTTGGACTTTTTCTGGCGCTGGAACTCGCTGGTCAGGTCCAAGAACACCGAGTGCCCGACCATCTCGACCATCTTGTCCACGCTCCCGAGATTGGCGGCGGGACTTGACGTATCCACGAGATAGGTGTAGCGAAACGGTGGGTCGGCGTTCTCGATCCCCGGCTGATCCGGCTTGTACTGCGCGGTGAACGTCGTAGAGATATCGGTGTAGTGATTGAGCTCTAGCAGGCTGGCGTAGGCGTTGGGCCGGTTGTCCACCGCGACCGCTGCGGTGTTGGGTGGGATTCCAAAGATACCGATAATCTCCAGCATGCGCTGGTCTTTGAAAAGCTCTTTGACCGTGTACGCAAGGTCCAAAAACATCCCCGAGCCTGTGCCCCCGAGCAGTGAGCCGACAATGTAGACCGTCACGCCCTCGGAGACCTGCATCCCGTTCTTGATCGCGATTGCCTTACTGGCATCTTTGGTGATCTCGGTGTACTCCTCCTCGATACGCCGGGCAACCGTGTCGTAGTTCCAGTAGAGCGCCAGGCGGCCACGCGCCCGCACCGCACCTGCTCCCTGATGGATGTCTCCGGAGAGAGTCCGAGGGTCGAGCCAGTCCCGGAGATGCGGGTACTCACGCAGATTTCTGCGTAGCTGCTCGACGCCGTGCACGGAGCAGTGGATCTTATCGGCGTTGTCTAGGTTAGCCGCATCCGAGTAGTTCGGGTTCTTGCCAAAGATGGCCTGGTCGGTATCGAGAAGCAAAAACGAGACAATGGGCAGCTTGTCGAGCGAGCCGTACTTCTGGATCATGCGCTGGCGCACGTCGAGCAGGATCTTATGGCCCGTCCCACCGACAGCGATCATCAGCGAGCGGGAGATTCCCCGAAGCTTCTGGTCTTCGTTCTGAGGAAGCGCGGGAGCATTACTTAAGGATGAGGAAGAAGAGGTAGGCAGCGGCGGCGGCGCGGAAGGCGTGGTGGTCTCGTCAGGCATGGTCATATTATACTCCGAACCACTAGACGTGCGATATGCCCCAGCGGTTGCGGCCTGGTGTCATTTCGTCTTGGGCGGCTAAAGCGGCCCGCTGATGCGACAAGCAGGCTAAAGCCCGCTCTTGGCCTCTACCCATGTGCGAAAATTCACGTTGTCTTTTGCCCCAATCTACCCCACACTTTTTTGGGGACAGTCCAGTGGATTCTATCGCCTAAAAGTTGCGGCGGCGGGTACACTTTAAGCTATGAAAATGACCTGGACCGATGCAGAAGATATTGGAATTGAGCTCTACGATGCGAACCCGGACACCGACCCGCTGACCGTGCGCTTTACGGACTTGCACAAGATGGTAGTGGCACTCCCGGACTTTGCCGACGACCCCCTTGCGTCGAACGAAGCTAAGCTGGAAGCGATCCAGATGGCGTGGTACGAGGAGTTTAAAGACAACCAGTAGGCGCTACTTGAGGAGCGGGGATTTTCCAAAGGCACTCGTCAGAGTCGCGAGTGCTTCAGGAAGTGGTTGATCGGACAGATCGAGAATCGCTCCGGCGAGCTTCTTCTCTTTCTCCTCCTTCAGAAGGTCACGTAGCGATTGGTTCAGGAAGAAGCGCAGGCGTCCGACCTCATCCAGCAGCTCCGTGCCGCTGGGAGCGTATTGCCAAAAGAATGGCCAGAGTGTTTTTTGCACCACTCCCAGTGCGGGACGCCCGGCTGCGACGAGGGGGGCGATGCCCAGCAGGTTATCGTCTCCCGGCAAAAAGAAACCAGGCCGAAGCTGCTCCCAGCGTCGGGTTACCTGAAAATGGCCTTTTTCGGCATCCACGGCCTCTAAACCCGCTTCTTTCAGCGCCTTGTGCAAGCGTGTCAGAAACAGAGTGCGTCGCTCAAACTGGAGAGCTTCCCAGCGCGTACGAAGCATCGCCTGGACGGGAGTAGACGGCTGGTTTGAGAGTGTCCAAGCCCCCCGGACATCGTCAAGATCAGCCAGATCGAGCTGCTCGCGCTTTAAAAAGGCGAGACGGCGCTCCAGGCCACCCGAGGCTTCCCAGCCGTACGTCGCCCCTCCCAGTGCGAAGGCGATGTCGCGCAGGCTGATTCCCGTGATTCCAGGAAGTGCACGCAAGCGGCGGGCACGCTCGGCAAAGGCGCGAAGATCAAGAAGCTCAGGAATTGCCATATCCAGTGGGAGTAGGAGTTCCGTCAGCGAGGGATCGTTCATGTAGCCTCCCCAAGCCTTTGACGCTTTCAAGTGCTGCAACAGAGTCCGTCCCAGCAGGCTTGTCTCGCGCGGTGTCGTAGACTGGAGCGGAGTCAGTGGCGAGAGGACGGGGCGCACGCCAAACCCGGCAGTTTTTGCTTTCTTGCCCAGCTCCATCAGTATCCGAACTTCCTCCTCGCTCGCCCCTACGGGCACCCGTAGCTCCGTCACTTGTGCTTGTTTTGCAAGCCCGACAAGCGATTCGATCTCGATTAGGCTCTTAGGCAACTGCACCAGTAGTGCCCGCGTTTTCAGATCCTCGGGCCATACTACCGGCTCCCCAGAGGCAAATTTCTTGTCGGGGTGAATCTCCGAAGCCGAGAGATATCTCAGGGTGAAGTGCGCCCCCAGCGTGGGCAGGTTCACCCTCAGCTCCAGCTCCAGATCTGCACTCACACGATCCGGCATGGCTATCGGTTCAAGCGCAGGCGGCGTTCGCTGACGTGCGGCGGCTTCCTCCCGCTGAACGCGCTGCACCAGTGTTTTTTGAAGCGACTCAGGCAAAAGCCCTATCGCAAGCGAGGGAGGATCTTTGTCCTCGTCCTCCTCAGAATCAGCCGGAGCTGCCCCCCGCTCCCAGGCGAGCTTCCAGAGCGACTCCGGGGCCAGCGAGCCACTCTTGCGAGGCACCGTGCTGAGAAACTTATTCTGGATCAGCTTACGACGAGCGTCTATTTTGTCGAGCGCCGTCTGCAGAAACTTCGCCGAAGCGTTTTTCTCGCGGTTTAGCACACGAACTTGCTGTTGTTTTTCTTCCAGCTCCCGCGTGGTCTCTTGATCCTCCGTAAATAAAAACACAGACCCGACCCGGCGCACACTCGCGTTCAGCCCCCGACAGAGTGCCTTGAGCAGCTCGCCTGCCCGTACGCTCCCGCCACCACGCATCACGACCGAGTGCGCACCCAAACGGCGATCACAAAGCAGAGGAAGCTGTGTTGCCGTGGCCAGGCGCTGCACCAGAGTCTGCACATCAGAGGCCCCCTCCAGCGAGACCCGCGCACTTGTGTCCAGATTCAGAGCGCGGGGCTTTGTGCGTGCGGGAGCGATGTCAAAAGGATTAATTACTTCCTGCCAGCTACGAAGATCCGGGCCAGGCCGCAGGGTCACCACCTGTTGTTGCCTGGCTTGCGTTGTCACTTCTGTCGGTGTTGCGTCTTGGAAGTTGATCTCGCTGTCTTTTTTTCCACTTGCAAAGCCCGTGAGGCTCAGGGTCTGACGGAGCTGTAGCTGGCCACTCTCCAGAACGCCAGGCGGCAAGACGGGAGTCTCTTTCGCATCCGACGGAAAAGGCGACACTCCGGTGAACTGAAGCCGACCCTGCGTTGGGACCAGCTTGATCAAGAGTGCTTTCTGATCCTCTTTTAGCCGCGAGATAGCCAGCCCCGAGCCAAGGAGCGCCTGGCACTGCTCCGCACTCAGCGAGGCAAGAAAAGGCCACCCAAGATCGGATAAGCCTAAGAAATCAACCCTACTCCCATCGTTCAGTGGCAAAGGTCGCGGATGGAAAACAAACATCCGCTCAGGAGCGACCACGCTGATTCCCTCAAAGCGCAGCACCTGCGCCCCAAACTCTGGGAGTATCTGCGCGGGGTTGAGCGGCCCGCCTTCCGCAAAAGTAGCCTTATTGGATGCAAACTTGCTGGTCGTGGGCACTCCACGACTAAAGCTCGGTGGCGGCGCATTGGGCTGCGTTTGTCGGCGGTAGTACTCGGGGGCGATGATCAGCAACAGCCCTCGCTCCGCCGGGTTCCAGTAGAGCCGCTCAAGAAACGTAGCAAGGGTATCTGTGGGAGGTAAACCGGCTTGTCTGGGGCGCATTGCCCATTATAGCTCGCCAGGCTTGAGTTCCCCGAGCATCTGGCCATCGGTGGTGATGCGAAAGCGGCCAAAAGTGAGGAGGGCAAGATACTCAAGAGGAACCGTGGTGGCGAGTTTGAGGCGCTGGGTCTCGGGGTCGAGGCCCAGAAAGCGACCGATTCCTAGATAGCGACCTTTTTCATCGTGGAGGCCCAGGCACACGCCTTCGAGTGATGTGAGGGAGATCGCACGAACACGGGTGACGCGGAAGTGATCCAGAGTGAGCCCGACCAGCGACTCCCAGCCGGGGCGGAGTGGGCCATTGACAAAGAGTGCCAGGGTTCCCTCGGCGATCTCGCCATAGACGCAGTTGAGCCGAAGCGCGGTGCCTGCCCAGCGTGCAAGGTGCGGCGCGATGGGCGCTCCCGTTCCCAGAGTCGCGCCCAGCGTGGTGAGTCCCTCCAGGGCAAGCTGGTGCTCGGTTGCCCCTTCCAGCGCTCGTGCAAGACGCGTGAGGCGGCGGGTGGCACGAACACTGGGAGACTTGCGCACGACAGCATCGGCGACCGGCAGCGGGCTTAGCTCGGCTCCACTCAAGGTTGCCAAAAGACTCGGCAGGCTCCCGAGCTCACCGTCTTTTTCGAGAACCAGGATTCGATTGGGGGTGAGTGCCTGCACGAGTGACGCGAGAAACCGACGTGCTCCGGGGCCACTGACATAGCCCGGTGTGTCCAAAAAGAGTAAGTTCGCCCCCGCTGTCTCTGCTTGACGCACGACTTCCGTGAGCGCGATAATCTGCTCCAGGGCAGCGCTCGCCGGGCTCAGTGCCCCCACAAAGCGTGTCCCGCCCCGCTGTGGCCCCTCGGGTTGCATCCAAGCCCAGCTCACCGTCCCTGGCGGCCCTAGCTCGGACTGGCCCGTGTCGCCGTCAATCAGCGCGACTTTATGCGTCCGGGCGGCCTCGCGGGCGAGCTGATGAACCGTGTAGGTCTTGCCCCGGTCGCTCGCCCCGAGGACTAAAATACGCTCCGCCAAGGCTATTTTTTCAGCCGGTCGGCAAACTTCTTACGAAACTCAATAACATGCGGGGCGACAATATACTGACAGTAGCCCGCGTTCATCTTCATTTTCGTGGCATAGTCCGCTCTGGTGAACTTGGTAAAGTAGTTCTGGTGGTACTCATCCGCCACATACCAGACCGTCAGGGGCTCTAATTTAGTCACGATACGCTTCCGTCCCCAGACTTTTTCAGCAACCACCTCCGCGATCACTTTCTCGGCCAGTGCCTTCTCTGCAGGATTCTTAAAGAAGATCGCCGAGCGGTACTGCGTGCCCTTGTCTGGGCCTTGCTGATTGAGCGTCGTGGGATCGTGAACCGTCATGAAGATGGACAAAATATCACGAGCCGTGATGATTTTAGGGTCGTAGGTAAGCTTCACCGCCTCCGCATGGCCCGTCGTCCCCGAGCAGACTTGCTCGTAAGTGGGGTTGACCACTCTGCCTCACAGTAGCCTGACTCCGCCTTCAGGACGCCTTTAAGCTGCGTGAACATGCCCTCAATACACCAAAAACAGCCTCCCGCGATTACGATTGTCTCTTCTGCCATTGCTTCATCCTCTTTGTCTAGTTGCTCGTCCATAGTGCCTCTTTATACACTCAACAGAGCTAAAAGGTTCCCCCGCCGGTTAGAGCGGCGGGGCTGGAGAGCTAAAGCTACGAAGGGCGTGCCGCCCATAAATCCCGATCCTACTCGGTATGGCCGGAACGGCCTTTGTAGCCAAAGGCTCTCCAGTCCCCTCGTTCTGATCGAGAGGACTAAAACCGGGCGAGGACGTTTTCGCGCTTGAAGAGACTCGCGGCGAAGGCGACGGCAATACCGGCGTAGACCACGGAGGTTCCACAGGCGAGGGCCACAAAGGTGGGGTTGAGCATCCCCTGAAGCGCCTGCTTGAGCACGAGGCCAGAGTTGGTGATGGGGACCAGCGACCAGTAGAGCGCGGCATCGGCGCGCACCAGCATGGAGAGCATCGCCCCCACGCTTCCCACTAGAATAATCGGCCCCACCATGGTCTGCATCTCTTTTTGGTTGCGTGCCATCGTGGAGATCGCTAAAAGCACACCGGAGCCCAGTACGGCCAGAGGTAGCTGTACCAGTAAGATCGCCGCGAAGGCAGCGGGCCCTAGGCTGAGGCCGTCCTGGGTCATCCAGTTAAAAAACGGCAGCTTGATGTAAAACGGCCAGAACAGCCCCACTACTGAGAGCAAGCTGCTCACGAGTGCGGTGGCCGTGACAGTGCAGAACTTGCCCAGCGCAATGTCTCTTCGCGAGAGCGGAGCCACCAGGAGCGTTTCGAGTGTCCCGCGCTCTTTCTCCCCCGCCACCGAGTCGGTCGCGGCCATGAGGCCTCCCATGATCGCGGAGAGTGCCAGAATATAGGGCAAGAAAGTGGCTAAGAGCTGCATCCCACTGCCGCCAGAGCCTTTCAGATTTTTATCGCCTACCAGAAACGGCTTGATGAGCTGCTTGGAGAGGCCCGCATCTTGCAGACGCTTTGCCGCCAGCAGATCACCGCGCTCGGTGAGAAGATTCTTGACCCGCTTTGCCGCCTGCTCCGACGCTTCGTTGCCCGCGTCCTGTACCACAGGAATCGAGATCGAGTCGCCGTTTCCGAGTCGCTCATCGGCGTCCTCGGGCAGGAGAATCGCCGCTTTATGGCTTCGGTCGCGCACTTTCGCCTCAGCGGCTTCCACACTGGCCACCGGCTCCAGCTCGATCTTATTTGCGCCCTTGAGCTCCTCCATGAGCTGCGGGGCTCGCTGCATCCCCACCACGCCCACTTTGATCGTCTCCGCACCGCTCTCTTTGGCCTGGCGCTGCGCCATGCTCCCCACGAGGGCGAGAATTAGTGGGGTGATGAGCAATGGGCTCACAATCACATTGAAGCGCGTTCGTGAGTCGGAGAAGATCTCCTTGAACTCTTTCTTAAAAACAACCTGCCACATCGCCATCGCCTAGTTCTCCTCCACACCGATAAGGCGTAGAAACACGGTCTCGAAAAACTCCGCACCCGCTCGCTCACGCAGCTCCGCAAGCGTGCCGATAGCCGCCACTTTGCCGTCATAGATAATCGCGATCCGATCACAAAGCGCCTCGACCTCGCTCATGATGTGCGTGGAGAAGACCACGCACTTGCCCTGCTCTTTGCAGCGCCGGATATAGCGCACCACAGTTCGGGCCGCCATCAGGTCCAGCCCACTGGTCGGCTCATCGAAGAAGACCACGGGCGGATCGTGGAGCACCGAGCGGGCAATCGAGACACGCTGCTTCTGGCCCGTGGAGAGCTTGTCGCAGCGGCCATCGAGAAACTCGGACATGTCCAGCTCACGGGTCAGCTCACGGATCCGCGCCTCGACTTTCTCAGGAGCCATGCCGTAGAGCGCCCCGAAGTAGCGCAGAACCTCACGGCCCGTCAGGCGCTCATAGAGCCCCGCTGAGCCCGTGAGATAGCCCAGCTGAGCGCGCACTTTCTCGGGATCGCGGACGATATCGTAGCCCCCGATGCTTGCCGTGCCCGATGTCGGCGTGAGGATCGTGGCAAGCATGCGAAGGAGCGTTGTCTTGCCTGCGCCGTTGGGACCAAGCACCCCAAAGATCTCCCCCGGCTTGGCCTCCAGAGAGACCCCCTTCACGGCAAATACCTCACCACGCTTCTTATCCGTGAAGGTCTTACTCAGATTTTCAATATGAATCATTTACTTATCTCGCCGCCCCGTGAACGGGGCGGCTGGTAGCGCTTCGCGCTGGAAAGCCCGTACCGGGCTGGGGAATAGGCTCGGTAGCCCGGCACGGGCTTTCTAGCCGAGCTTGCGAGGCTAACCGACGCCCCGTTTCACGGGGCGGCTACTCTTTAGGCTTCTCAAAGGCACTGGCCTCAACGGGGGCGTTGATCTTGACATCGGAGAGCAGAATCACGATCTCGGTCGGCCCCGCCAGCTGGCGTATCTTATGGGCCATCTTGATGCCACTCACGCTGCGGTAGTCGGAGAAGTAGCTCTCGACGGCGATCTTGCCGTTGGGCGTCTCCAGTGTCTGGTCACTGCGCACTTGCAGCCCCGTCTTCACATCAAAGTACTGCGTCTCCGGGTTGCCCACTTTGGGGGTGAGGCGCACCCGGTAGGCGGGAGCACCCGCGACTTTGACTGTTCCCAGAACCTCAGCTTTGCTATAGACGCTCTTCCAACCCGCAGGACGGAGCGAGAGCGCCGACTGGGCTTTCAGAGAGGCAAGCTCCGCCCCGGCGAGGGTTCGCAGACCGGTGAAGGGATCTTTTGACCAGCCGACCGTGCCATCAAACGCACTCGACGAGTCCCCGATGCCCTTGAGGCTCTGCTTCATGGCGAACTTATTAGGCGCTTGTGCCTGAATCTCCATCGTCCCCGAGATGCCCTGCGCAGGCACCGAGACCGTTCCCTTACTGGAAAAACTCTGCACTTTGAGCCAGGCCGCCCCGCCAATCACCGTGGCAGCCTTGTCCATCAGGGATGCCCCTGTGGGCTTAGGAGCCTGCGCAACTACCGGCGCGGCCACAAAAGCTGCCAGTGTCAGTAAACCGTAGCGATTCATCTATTTTTTCTCCGTTTTGTGTTATTTTTTTTGAAAGTAGGCCAGCGCGGCGGCGATATCCGGATCACCGAGCTGGCGAAGAGATGCTTGTGTGAGCGTCACGGCAATATCGGGTGTGACTCCCTTGCCCTCTAGTAAGACGCCTTTGGGGGTCTTAAAATCCGCGAAGGCATACTGGAGCCGCACGCCCCCGGGCAGCTTCTCGATCGCTGAAGGCAGCACCATTCCTGCCGTCTTCCGCCCAATAACCACCGCCCGCTTCAGCTCTTGCAGCCCTCCCGCCAGGATCTCCGAGCACGAGGCAGAGAGCTCGTCGGTAAGTACAACAACCGGCCCTGCGTAGCGAGGCGCTTGCGGCACGACCGGGAACTGGAGTGCGGAGCTACGCGTCTTCATCATCCCTAGACTCGCAGGTTTCTGGCTGATCAGCCCAGCAATAGCATAGGTCACGGGACCTAGGCCGCCGGGGTTGCCACGCAGATCAATCACAATCCCAGGCGCATCCGCCGCTTCTTTGAACGCCTTGCGCAGCTCGTCCATGAGTAGCGCGGTAAAGAGCGAGAAGCGGATGTAGGCAATATTGCCCTCCAGGCGCTTGCTCTCCAGCTCGGCGGGAAACGGGGGAAAGCCGGGAAGGACATTGTCGCGTTTCTGCGGCCCTGCGGTAAGCGTGAGATCCACCTCGCGCACGCTGCCCTCGGGCTCACGCAGGCGAAGTGTCCGCCGCTGGCCTTCATCGCCCCCCAGAGCGCGTGTCAGAACCATCCGTGAGAGGTAGCCGCCTTTCTTCTGCTCTGGCGTGAGCCTTGCCAGCACCTCCAGAAGTGGCTTGCCATCCACCGCCTCGATGCAGGCCCCCGGCAACACGCCCGCTTTCTGGCCCGCCGAGGACTCTGTTACGGCAAAGACAATCGGGTTGCCCCCAATGATCCCCAGGGTTAGCCCACTCACGCCCTCGCCTTTTGCGGCAGCCCCCACCGCCTCGCTCACGCTGTAGGCTTCGGCAGGAAGAATGGCGAAGTGGCTCTGCTTCAGCTCCCCAATCAGCCGACTCAGCAGCCCGTAGAGTTCCGCATTGTTTCGCGCTTTCGCTACCAAGGGTGCGTACTTCTTCTTCATCGCCGCCCAGTTGACGCCGCCAAACGTCGGGTCAAAGTGCGTGGCATTAATTCGGTTCCAGACCGCCTCAAAGACTTGCTGGCGGGTCTTGGGATCCAGTTCTTTTTGTGCTATTTTCATTTTCGTACACTAGGACTCCTTAGCGCTGAAAAAGTTACTTCTCACAAAAAAAAGCCCCCGGCCTGGGGGCTTTTTGAGAGATTGTCCTGCTACTTCTTGCCGTAGCCGAGGCCACGGACAAAGCCAATGCAGGCGGCCACGTCTTCGAGAGGGCCATCGCCGTTGATCTCGTACTCGATCGAGAGGTGTCCTTGGTAGTTCTGCTTGCGGAACTCCTCCAGAATCGCGGGGACATCGCTGACGCCAGTGCCGTAGGGAACATCGTGGCCGTGGGGCTCGCCGAACTGGTTGAGGTCTTTGAGGTGCGAGGCGTGGATGCGGCCCTTGAGGATCTTCATCGCGTCCACGGGCTTGATGCCGCTACGCACCCAGTGGCCCGTGTCGGCGCAGGCTCCGATACGCTTGTCAAAGGGAGTAACCAGCTCTAGGACATACTTGGGATCCCAGACTTTATAGTTCGGGTTCTTCGGCTGGCGTGGGTGGTTGTGAATGGCAACATAGAGATCCAGCTCTTTGACGAACTTCTCCATGACTTTGAGCTCCGTGGGGCCAGACTCCGTCACAATCGTGCGGATGCCTAGTTTCTTGGCGAACTCCGCGAGCTTGCGGCACTCGTCCTCTTTGGCACCAAAGCCCGTGACTCCAAACGCTACGGGCGTGATGCCTGCCTGCTCGCACATCCCCTTGACTTTGGCAATTGTGGCGTCGGAGTTGCCGGGGCCAAGCCCCTCCCCGCCCGCTTCGAGCTTTTGCCCAGGGAAGAACTCAATGGTCTTGCCCCCCGCTTTCGCCGTGAGGGCAATCGCCTCAGGAACCGTGCGCTTGTTAAAAGTCCAGGCCTGGCAACCAAGCCAGAAGCCACCGATCTTAGGGGCGCTAATCACAGCGCTATTGGATTGAAAATGCATAGAAGTACCCATTCGTTGATGCGAGATAGAGCCGTCCGCCCGAGAGAGCCGGTGCGGCGGCGGTGTAGCCGAGCTTGTAGTCCCAGACCTGTGCGCCAGTCTTGGCATTGAGGGCGGTCAGGGTGGGATTGTCGCGGTAGGTGCCACTGCTCAGATAGAGCACCTCCCGTTTTTCGTCCAGCGCGGGGCGACTCAGGGCCGGGCCAAGAATCTTGGTGGACCACCGAACTTTTCCGGTGGCTGTCTCCAGCGCATAGACATTGCGGCGGTAGGTCGAGACATAGAGCGTGCTTCCCACGACCAACGGGGAGCCGAACCAGTCTGGCCCCGTCTTGTCGTTCTCGACTTTAAAGCGCCAGCGTCGCTCGCCCGTCTCGGCGTCCAGCGCGATCACGCCCGCTCCATCGCCCGCAACATAGACACGTCCGTTGGCGTAGGAAACCGTCCCCAGTGACTTCCCACCGACCGAGGAGCGCCAGAGCTCCTGGCCTGTCTCCGCACTGAGGCGATAGACCACGCTCTCTCCACAAACAAAGACGCTGCCTTCGGGGCCAGCAACGGGGGCGGAGTAGCCAAGCGCACCATCAGGGCGGATGAACTTCCACTTCTGTGATCCCGTGGCCAGATCAACGCCATAGACGCCATTATCCGACGACTCGAAGATCACCTGCTGGCCAATCACAGCAGGTGACATTCGCACGGAGCCCCCCAGAGTCGTTTTCCAGGCCACTGCCCCACTCTGGCGATCCAGCGCGTAGACCGTCCCCCGCTCCGAACCCACATAGACCCGCTTCGCGTCGAGTGTTAGCTCACTCTGTGTCGCCCCAATCTCTGTAGACCAGTCGGTACGGCCCTCTTTATTGAAGCGGTGCACCATGGTCGCCCCGGTCACATAAGCACCGTCTTTACCGATCGTTGCCGTTCCCTCACCCCGCTTAATCGAGGTTCGCCACAGGAGCGAAGGCTCCCAAGGCGCAGGTTCCTGCGTGATGACCGTGGGCGCAGGCTTGGGTACCACTACCGTGGGCTTAGGTGTTGGCGGCGCTTTGGGTGTTGCCTTCGGGGGAACCTGCCCCAGCGCCAGTAGAGCAATGAGTATCATAAAGCTTCCTCTAAAATCTCCGAAATAGTCACACGACGTCCCGTCTCTGCCGAACGAATTACGGCATTGCAGACTGCCACATCGGCGCGACCAGTCTCGACGGGAACAACAGGCGGTCGTCCTTGGCAGACCGCATCGAGAAACGCAAGATGCTGATCAAACCCACCCCCAGAGCCGCGTACGGTCTTGACAGCCTCGCGACAAAATCGCCCCGCGCTATCGGTTTGTAGAGTGTGCCCAACAAAGGGCTTCCCTACTTTCCCTTCGATTCGTCCGCCCTCGGTGCCGTGGATCGTAGCGCTGCCCTCGGAGCCGTAGAGCTGGAAGCACGTGCCTTCTGCGTTCCACGCGGACTCAAAAACGCCTATGGCGCCGCCCGAAAACTCCGCCACACAGGCTGCTGTGTCGTCACCGCCGATATTTGTGCACATCAAGTTCTTGGCGTAACCCATCACGGAGAGAATCTCTTCCCCAAGCAACCATGAGGCGAGATTGATGTGATGGATCGCCAGTTGGATAAACGAGCCGCCTCCGGTCTTCTCCGCCGAACCGCGCCACGCACTTGGGCTTGCCATGAGGCCGCCTCTATGGGCATAGCGTGCCCGAATCCCGGTGATGCGGCCAAAGCGTCCCTGACGCACCATCGCCTGTAAGTCCCAGACGGCAGGGTCTTCCAAATCGGACAGATAGACACCCGCACTCTTCCCACTCATCTGCGACGCTTTGACAATATTATGACAGGCCGCGACACTCGGGGCGAGAGGTTTCTGGATAATGACGTGCTTGCCCGCGTTCAGCAGTGCTACCGCTTGTTCTTCATGCAAGTGGTTGGGTGTGGAGATATCAGCAACATCAATGTCGTCTGCCAGTGCCTCGCGCCAGTCCGTAGACCAGCGGGTGACCCCCAGCTCGCTCGCCACGCTCTGCGCAATCTCAGCGTTGACATCCACAACCAGCCGAAAAGTCCCCTGTGGGCAGTGGGCATAGACCGCGCGGTAGTGGCTCGCCATTCCTCCGCAACCAATCAGTGCAATTCCCAGCAATTTTTCGGGCACGGCGGCATTATACCGCGCCGCGCAAGGCATCGGGTATACTCACACGGATGTTTGACCAAGTAGGCTATCAGCGAGTACACGAAGTGTTGGATGTGCTCACCATTGAGCAGCTAAAACAAGCACTCGAAAGCGCGGGGGATGCCTCACAGCGCGGCGAGAGTGTCTACGCCCGGCGCAATATCCTAGCCCTGAGTGACGTGCAGGCTATTGCCGCCGATCCGCGTGTGCTCGCTCTCACGGGCGCGGCAACCATACCGACCCGTGCGATCTTCTTTGATAAAGTTCCCGGAGCCAACTGGCACGTGGGCTGGCACCAGGATCGTGCCATCGCCATTGCCGAGCGCATTGAGCTTTCGGGCTGGGGGCCGTGGACTATTAAAGCAGGCGTGCTCCATGTGCTTCCTCCCGCCAAGATTTTAGAGAAAATGGTCACGGTTCGCCTCCATTTGGACGACTGCGACGCAACCAATGGCCCACTTCGGGTTCTCCCTGGCTCGCTCCACC
>NZ_JANNYP010000684.1:0-5135 GCF_031410135.1 Armatimonas sp.
AGATGAGCCCTTCGCGGGAATTGACCCGAAGGCCATTGACGATATTCAGGAGATGGTGCAGCAGCTCAAAAGCCAGGGCTATGGTGTCCTTATCACCGATCACAACGCCGCCGCCACGCTGAATCTGACCGACCGGACCTACGTGATCGTGGATGGCAAAGTGGTCTTCGAAGGCACGCGCGATGAAGTCGCGCAGAACGATGATGTCCGCCGCTTCTACCTTGGGGAGAACTTCAAGCTGTGAGAAGTGCCATCTCCCCTGGATGCTCGCAGGCTCGCTCCGTCCCCTCTTCCTGGGGCGCTCGTACCTCGCTAGGAAGAGGAGCTAGAGAATACCTTCTTCCGGCGACGAAGGAGCGAAAACGGGAAGAGGGTCGCACGAGGGACGAGTGCGGGGAGATGGTTCTGTGACCCGTACGGATCGGGTGGTGCTTTTAGAGATCGTCGGGCCATTTTTTGGCTCGGTGCTGCTCTTTACCAGCCTGTTTCTGGCCGCGGGCGAGCTGCAAAAGCTGGCAGAGTTCTCGCAGAAAGGTGTCTCACCAGGCTTCTTGCTGCTGATGGTGCTCTTCACCATGCCCTATATCCTGGCCTACACGATTCCCATGGCGATGCTGCTGGCCACGCTCCTCGGTTTTGGGCGGCTCTCCAGCGACTCGGAGATCGTGGCGCTCTTTGCATCAGGGACGAGCTTTCCGCGCATCATGGCTCCGGTGGTCGGGTTCGCTCTCGCCATTGCGCTTCCGATTATCGTCATCAACCAGAGCCTGATTCCTGCCGCCAACCATAAGCGCGAGACAATGGCCATGGAGATCCGCCAGCGCGGCTCCACAGCCACAACAACAACCGAGGCTTTTACGCTCGCGGTCAAGGCGGGAGACAACCAGCAGTACATTGTGCACGCCGCAGGGGGCGTGCGTTTTGGTACAGGCGGAAAAGCCTACCTGGATCGGGTAGGGATTCTGCTCTACGAGAAAGGAATGCCCGTCGCGGCGGTGGGAGCACGACGAGCGGAGTGGAAGATTGGGACAACCTCCTGGGTACTGATTGAGGACAAGCCCGGTGAGCTCTGGATGGCGGAGAGCCAGAAGAGTGTCGTTCTTTATGGTCGCCAGATCCGGCTACGGGAAGTCGAGCTGGGCAAGCCCAAGGAGCTGGAGAGCCTGGAGGGGCGCGTCACCGAGCTCTCAACCGAAAAGTTGGCAGAGCGAGCACAGCTTCGGCACGCTGAGGGCGATCATGCGGCGGCACGCGAGGCAGAGATTGAGGCGCAGGCGAGGGTCTCGTTTCCTCTCTCGGCGCTGGTCTTTGCGATGGTAGGAGCGCCGCTGGGAATTCAGAGAACGCGCTCAGGCAAGGGGATGGGCTTTGGGCTTTCGGTATTGGTCACGTTTGTCTACTGGACCACGGTACAGATTTTTCAAGCGATCGGTAAGGGTGGGGGAATGCCTGCTCTGGTGGCCTGTGAGGTTCCCAATCTCGTGGGAATTGGTGTGGGCATCTGGCTAATCTGGCGGGTCACCCAGAGAGGCGCGGTAAACTAGGGATACCGTGAATACGACACTGCTTTTCTTTGCTCTTCTGGTACCTGTCTCGGGCTTTATTGCCTGGGCTGGGGATCGGATTGGGCATGTTATTGGCAAGCGTCGTCAGTCCCTCTTTGGGTTGCGCCCTCGGCATACTGCCACGCTCATTACGATTTTGACCGGCGTGGGGATCTCGGCTGCCTCGTTTGGAATGATGTTTCTCTCGTCGGCGAGCTTTCGGGATGTTGTCCAGCGTGGTAGCCAGCTCCGGCGCGAGAACGAGCAGCTCGGTCAGAAGATTCTGGAGTCGGGCAAGCAGGTACAGAAGCTCCAAGCGGCGGCACTTCAAGCGGAGCAGGACCGCCAGCATGCGGAGAAGGCGCGTGTCGAGGCGGCGGCACGACAAAAAGAAGCCGAGGGTAAGTTTGCCACGGCATCCCGTATTCTGACACAGGCGGAGGCGGCACTGGCGGGTGAAAAGACGCGACTGGGGCGCACCCAGGTATCGCTAGAGGCAGCAGAGAAGCAAGTGCTGCAGGCGCGTGAGGCCGTCGCCGAGGCGAAGCGGCGGCGTGAGCAAGCAAGTGCCGCGGCGCGTGTTGTGGAGGCGCGTCTGGTATCGGCTCGCGACGAAGCGAAAAAAGCACAGTCACTCGCGGGCCGTGCCACCCGTGAGTTCAATCTGGTGGTGCAGGAGCAAAAGCGGCGACTGGCAGGTCAGAAAGGCGAGCTGGCGGCTCTGGGAGTGCAGGTTGCCGACCAGATAAAGCGCCTTGCGGATCAGCAGCGCACACTGGATGAGCAGGGAGGGCAGGCGGAGCTCCAGAAGCGCGAAGTCGCGCGCCTTGCCACCGAGCTTGATACGCTAGAAGAGCAGCGCAAAGAGCTGGCGGCACGCCGCAAAGAAGCGCAGGAGTCGCTGGATGATGCTCAGTCCTCCCTCAATGAGATCTCTAAAACAACCATGGCTCTCCGTAATGGCCAGATTAGCTACCGGGTCGGTGAGGAAGTGGCTCGCTTAGGCATCACGGGCGGCAGTGAGTGGAAGGTTCACAACGCGCTGGAGGGCTTACTGACCGTGGCCTCACGGCAGGCAGAGAAGCGGGGGGCTCGCATGGCTTCGGGGGCAATCCGCGCTGTCTGGATTCCGGAGCGCCGGGTGATGGATGAAGGCGGAAAACTCCAGAGTATCGCGGAGTTTGAAGCGATTCACACGGCAGCGAAAAATATCAGCAAGTCCAAAGATGAAGTCGTGGTGGTGGTGACGGCGCTGGGCAACGCCGTGATGGGCGAGCCCGTGCCCGTGGACATTCGCACGTGGCGCAACCCGCTGATCCTGACTGCAGGCCAGCCACTGGGCGAGCTGGTGCTGGAGGGAAATCGCCCTGGTGCCGAGATCGCGGACTCTCTCTACCGTTTCTTGCGGGGTGAGGTTCACAAAAAGCTCCTGGAGGCGGGCACAATCCCCATTGGCGATGCCGGGGAGCAGAGTGTGGGGGAGACGAGTATGGCTACCCTGCTCAAGGCACTGGATGCAGTCCGTGCGATCCGTACCAAGGCCCGTGTTACTGTCCGTGCCGCCAAAGACCTGCGCGCCGCCGATCCCGTGGCGCTGGAGTTTGAGGTCAAGCCCGTCGAGCCGCCCATTATCACGATCTCCGACCGATGAGAGTGCTGGCGATAGATCCGGGAACCGCCAAGTGCGGCGTCGCAGTGGTCGAGTCCGGGCGCGTCTTGCACCAAGAGATTGTCCTCACCGAGCAGCTTCCCGAGCGCGTCGCCGCGCTACGCATCCAGTTCTCCCCAGCCACCGTTCTGCTGGGCAACGGGACGCAGAGCAAGTCTCTTATCGCCCTTCTCCCCGAAGCCCTTCTTGTCCCTGAAGCCTACACCAGTCAGCGTGCCCGCCAGCGCCTCATCGCCGCCCGCCCTTGGTGGAAACGCTGGCTCCCCCTCACCCAGCCCTACGATGACCTTGTCGCCGTGATCCTCGCTGAAGACTGGCTCAGAACCCATCCCCCCGGCCCCCTTCCCTCTACGAAGGAAGGGGGAGAGGAGGAGAGGGAGACGCAGGAATCGCGCCTCTCCTTGCCGAACTCTTTGCCATGAGACAAATGTTTTTCCTGGCTGCCGCGCTCTCGCTTGCGGCGACGGCACACGCCGATGTGAAGCTCCCCGCGATTCTCAACGAGGGCATGGTGCTCCAGCGCAATGCTCCCCTGAAGTTCTGGGGCTGGGCCGATGAGGGTGAGCAGGTGACCGTGGAGTTTCTGGGCCAGAAGAAGACCGTGACGGCCAAGAACGGAGCCTGGGAAGTGGTGCTCAAGGGCGTGCGGACGGCGGGCGGGCCGTTTCCGCTAACGATCTCGGGCAAGAACAAGATCGAGTTCAAGGATATCTTGGTTGGAGAGGTCTGGGTGTGCTCCGGGCAGAGCAATATGGAGTGGAGCCTTAAGAACTCGTTCCAGTCCGATGCGGATATCGCAAAAGCTGCCAACCCCACGATACGGCTCTTCATGGTGAAGAATGTTCGCTCGGATAGCCCTAAGCAGGATGTGGAGGTTCAGCTACCCTGGAGTGCAGCAGCGCCTGAGAGCGTGCAAGGCTTCTCTGCAGTGGGCTACTACTTCGGGCGGATGCTCAGCGAGAAGCTCGGGGTTCCGATTGGTTTAATCTCTTCGGACTGGGGCGGAACGCCCGCCGAGTCCTGGACCCCGGAGGAGCGCATTATCGGCAATGGAGCGCTCAAATCCCTTGCCGACAGCTACCCGGCTGCCTTTGCTCGCTACGACGAGCAGCGCAAAAAATGGGCGACAGACTCCGCGCAGGCAAAGCTGGAGGGCAAGACACCGCCCGCCGCGCCGCGTGCCCCGTGGCGCTACTCCGAGCTCTACAACGCCATGATCGCTCCCATTACGAAATATGGGATTCGGGGCGCAATCTGGTACCAGGGAGAGTCCAATGCCAGCCGTGCGATGCAGTACCGGGAGCTCTTTCCCACCATGATTGAGGGCTGGCGCTCCATGTGGAACAACAAAGAGATGCCGTTTTATCTGGTTCAGCTTGCGCCGTTTCAGGCCAGTGGCCCCCAGAAAACGGAGTACGCGGAATTGCGTGAGGCCCAGACACTCGCCACACAGCGCCTTCGTAACGTGGGGATGGCCATCATCACCGATGTGGGGGAAGAAAAAGACATCCACCCCAAGAAAAAGCAGCCCGTCGGGGAGCGCCTCGCACTTCTGGCACGCCGCGATATTTACAAAGAGAAATCTCTGGTGGCCCAGGGACCGACTTTTAAGAGCGCGGCTTTCAACGGCGAAAAAGCAGTGGTGAGCTTTGCCAATACCGGCACAGGGCTCCTGGCCGCTCCTGCGGACTCGAACGGTGTCGCGGTTGAGGGCGGGAAAGTCGTCGGCTTCCAGCTTGCGGGCGATGACGGCACGTTCTACCCCGCCGATGCCGTGATTGAGGGCACGGATAAAGTGGTCGTCACCTGCGCCCAAGTGCCCTTGCCCAAGGCCGTCCGCTACGCCTTTATCAACTTCCCGATCACCAACCTCTGGAACAAAGAAGGGCTACCCGCCGGGCCGTTCCGCTCAGACATTCCCA
>NZ_JANNYP010000685.1:0-5886 GCF_031410135.1 Armatimonas sp.
TCCTGTTCGCCGCCGCCCTCGCCATCAGCCCCTCCCTCAAAAAGCTTGACGCCGAAAACTATATCCTCGTGAAGCAGGTCCAGATCCGCATCCTCCAGGTTGCGATGAGCGGCATTTCCGTCGTCTATATGGTGCTCGCCCTCATCGGCATGCTCCAGGCCCGGGCTGACGGCCTTGCCTCGGTCTTCTCTCTCACGCTCTGGGAGGTGATCCTCGTAGTGCTTGCCCTGGCCTACAGCGGCTTTACCGACATCCCTTACAACATTGCCATCCTCAAATGGAACCCGAAGAACCCGCCCGCCGACTGGGCCAAGACACGCGACGCCTGGGACTTTGCCAACTACGTACGGGCGGTTCCCTGCCTGATCGCCTTCGTGCTCCAGATCACCGCCCTGACTCTGCTCGCACGTTAGCCCCAACAAAGAGCCGTCCCGCCGATCATGGCGGGGCGGCTTTTTTGTAGGCAAGGCTTCTATAGGGGGCGACGAGCGGGCCTTGCTTGCCTCGCATTCGGCTACTTGTCTCCCACTCGTCTACTTGTCTCCCACTCGTCGGCGAACCCAAAGACACAGCACCAGCAAGAGCCCGGCCGCCAGCGAGACCGGCGCGGCATCGTCGCCCGTCCTGGCCAAAGTCGGCGCGGTATCAGCGCTTGCTTCAGGAGTTGCGACGGGCGTCGGGGTTGCGCTTATAGCGGGGGTTGCGGTGGGCGTCGGGGTTGGCGTAGCCGCGGGAATATCCGCCAGGGCAACGGTGAGCCCGATGGAGGTCGCCGTGCCGCCATCCACCGAAGCGATGAGGGAGGCACCGTCAGCGGCAAAGGCTTTGGGAGCGAAGAAATGAGCGAGACGGTCCCAAAGCGAGCCGCCAGCCTTCGAAATGAGCTTCCCGCTCGGCACGGGGATGTCGGCGCAAGCGAAATTGCCCCCGCTGAAGCTGCAATCCACCGCCGTTTCGCCCTCAAATCCCATGGTCAAACGGGCGGACGCCGTGAAGGTACTGGGCAGGGCACCGGTGCAGGTGGTTTTGGTTTTGGCCGTATTGGGCGTGCAGGCAACGCCAGCCGTGCTCGCCAGCGCGGAGAGGTCTGCCGTGGCAAGCGGACTGGTCACCGTGGCCTGGGCGGAAGTCGTGGCGGAGGCGTCTGAGGCGATCTTGGCTACCACCGAAGCCACCCCGCGGGTGGCAGCAGTGGGCACATCGGCGCACGTAAGCGTTCCGGAGGCCACCGTACAAGTTCCACCAGGAGTAGTCCCCGCTGCAACCTGAATACCGCCGGTGGGCAGGGTAGCCCCACTGGGCAAGCTGGCGCTACAGGTGGTAGTTGAACCAGCCACAGCCTTGTTGCAAGAAAAAGCGAGGGCCGCCAGCTGGGCAGTGGACAGGCCAGTGGCAGTACCACTGTTGCCGAACTCAGAAGTCCCTGCGCTCAACGTGGCGCTTGAAGTAACGCTTTGACCGGGAAGGACGGAACTGCTCAGGGAGCTGATAGGGATGTGGAACGTGAACTTGTTGGTAGTATCGCTGCCCACCACGACTCCGTTCACTGCGCTGGGGCCGTAGCTGCCAGTAGTGGCATCGAGGTCATCAGCCGAACCTTCGGTCTTGGAAGTCAAATAGGTTTGGCCTCCGGCGAACGAACCGCCACCTACTTCTGCTACATACAGCTCGACGCGCGCGCCTGGACGGGCAAAGCCTTCAACCTCAAACGTAGCGCCGACGATTTCGCTGCGGGTGAGCACCGGGAAGTTGATCGGAAGGGTCGCGTCGCCCGTGTCGTTGAGGGTCGGGCTGCTCGCTCCAATGGCTCGGGTATTGCCGTAGAATGAGGTGCGAGAAACTCCTGAGGCTTCGGACGTGCCGCCAGCGGCGTACCCGATGGCCGTGTTGTCATGAATGATGTTGTCGGTAAGGTTGCAGGCACGAGCATAGCAATACACTGCGTACAGGCCGGTATTGCTGTAGATTTCGCTCGTCGAGAGGGTAAGGCGATTGGTAGAGCCGTTCAGCGCGCCGTAGCCCCAGTTGTCGACGTTGATGGCAGCGCCATTGGGAACGAATCCGCCCGCCGCCTGGTTGGTGCTGCCGTGAATGCTGCTGCCGGAGATAGTGGCTTGGCAGCCGAGAGCGAGGGACCAATGACCAAGGCCAACCGCCGTGCCGGTGTTGGAAGCAAACTCGCTGCCGCTCACGTTCAGGCTGCCGCGCTGGCAGTAGAGACCGCTGCCCATATAGGTGGAGGTATTGCCGATGAACCGGCTGTTCACGATAGTTGTAGCCGACGCCGCAAGCACTGTATGAATCCCTCCCCCTCCTCCGTGATCGCCAGCGGCATTAACGTAGCTATTGGAGCGGAAATCGACGCTGCTCACCGAGAGCGTTCCGTCATTTAGGATACCGCCACCGTATTCGGCCAGCTGCACGTAGCCGCCTCGAATCGTGATACCGCTCAGGGAAAGGCTTCCAGCGGTGCTCACCTGAAACAGGCGAAACAAGGGTGCCGTGCTGCCGCGATCACCGCTGAGTGCGTCATTGGCGCGGCGGATGATCGTGGTGTCGCGACCCGCCCCTGTGATGGTGATATTGGTGGTGATTTGCGGCAGGCCGTTGCTTGCGTTGTCTGCATTGGTAATGTCGTAGGTTCCTGCGGGCAGGACGATGGTGTCGCTGCCGGAACCGGCGGCGCAGGCGTCAACCGCCGCGTTCGTATTGGCTGCTTTGATCGCCTCGCGCAGGGTGCAGTCACCGTCTACAGTGTAGTTGCCGGAGTTGTAGGCTTCCTGAAGGCCCGCCGTGGAGACGGTGATGGTGGCAGCGTGGGCAGACTCTGGAGCGGACAGCACTCCAATAACGGCTACAGCGCAGATGAAAAAACCTGCGAGTACTGAAATCTTCATCGAAGAACGATAGGTAACATACCATCATGGTACTCCCGGGCTTCCCAGTCGTCTAGAGTGCCGCGCGGCGTTGTTGGTAAGACGTATTCCGCCCCCGAGGTTCCCCGTGTTAGACTGAGGTTCCCAGTGTTAGACTAGAGAGGATGACAGCGCCACTCAAAAAGCCCGACGGCATTACGCGCGGATCTCAGTCCATTGTCCGCAAAGGCGACGTTGCTCTGAAGGGTGATGTTGCTCTGGCTAGGGCGGTTTTGGCGGTACCGAGTTCCACCCAGCAGCCTCACGGTGAGTCCGTGAAAAGCGCTCGCGCACGAGGGGTCCGCTTTGGACTTGCCCTGCTTAGCCTCGCCGCCGCAGGCGTCCTCCTCCTCCCGTACCGCCCTCAAGTGAGCTATGAAGCTGTGGCGATCTACCAGAAAGTTGTCCCTCCTGCGCCCACTCCCGAACCTGCGGCGGTGGCAGCCGAGCTACAAACCCAACCTTCCCGCCAAAACTCGCTGGTGATCCCAAGCATCGGGGTGGACGAGCCTATCGTGGAAGGGAAAAGCCTGGACGTGCTCCTGCGGCAGAGGGGAACCTGGCACCAGCAGGGCAGTTTTGCCTCTGGCAACACCGTCTTGGCAGGGCACCGTTTCCAGTACCTCCCGCCCAACACTGACACCTTCTACAATCTCGGCAAGCTCAAGAAAGGCGCACCCCTCTTCGTGTTCATGGAAGGCACCGTCTACACCTACGAGGCAGCCGACTCCAAGACGGTGGATGAGCGCGATCTAAGCGTGCTTGGCCCGAGCGAGCAGGCCATCCTCACCCTTTACACCTGCGAGGACCTGCTCGAAACCAAACGGTTGGTAGTGACGGCGACGTTGTTGGACGTTTCGCGGCCGTAGCCCTGCTTCCTTCCAGAGCGGAATTCGCCCTGGATCTTACCGACTTACCCGTGTTGCACCGGTGATACGGGTGGCTCCTCGGATGTGCATAGCTCCCTGGCGCACGCCGTTGGTAAGCTCGGGAGCGCCGCCCGTTCCTGTGCTCCAGCCGCCGTTTTCGGTGCCAACGAAGGCGAGACCCCCCGAGCTCATGGAGAGTGAAGTTACATCGAGGTCGGGTAGATCGGAGTTGGTCGTGAGGTAAACCTTCTCTTGGCGGTCGTTTGGCTGGGAGATAGAGGTTACCGCGCCGTCATCAGAACCCGCGCCATTGGTGGCAACCCAAAGAGTTGGCGACTGGGTAAGGCCCGGCCCGGCGATGGTTGGGGTTGGGTCGTCTGAGGCTACTGAGGACGTAGCGCCGAAGGTGCCGTTGTTTCCAGATCCTGAGGAGTCGCTGATATTTTGGCCGGTGCGCTCATCGAGCTTCCAGTATCCGACCAGGTTGCCGGAGTAGCCGTCAAAAGTGCGCCCTGCTAGCTCAGCGTTGTACAAGTTGGTGACGTCGGTGGCCGAGAAGGCGGCAGTGTAGACCCTGGCATTAGCGATGGAACCATTCAGGTATGCTGCATAGTTATCGGCTGGATCGCGTCGGCCAATGCCAAGCGGATAGCTAGCCGAAGAAGTGATCGAACCCAATTGGGCACCCCCAGAAGCAACCAAGACTCCGTTAAGATAAATCCATTTTGCTACGCTGGCATTACTACTGTACACAGCTACGACGTGGTACCAGGTATTTGGCGTAAGGGTAGGAACGTAATTTAACGTGCCTGACGAACCACCGGTGGAAATATTAAACTGAAATCTCGGTGCTCCTGACGAGTTTTGAAAGAGCAGCTCATAGCCAGTGAAAGTATCGTAGCCACCCTTCCCAATAAGGGCTGCTCCCAAATTAACCGTGCTAGGTATGGCAGTATATTTAAACCAACTCGAGAGAGTAATTGCAGTACTGGTGACATTTGTCGTTGACGAGTTCGGAGTAGAAATATAGTCATTCGTCCCATCAAAACTCATCCCCCGCGCCGTCCCCCCAGCTTTAGTAAGCCCAACTGCTGATACATTGTCACTGGCTCCAGAGATAGCCGGAATCACCCGAAGTGGATCGTCTGAAGCTACTGAAGATGTAGCACCGAGGGTTCCGTTGTTAGCATTGCTTGAGGAGTCGTAGATGGTCTGGCCGTCTCGCTCGTTGAGGTGGTAGAGGGCTACAGTGTTGGCGTCGGTGGTGAAGGGGGTTTTGCTAGGAGTGAAGTTTGAAGAGTAGCGGGCGGTATTGGAGAGTCGAAACTCGTCATAATATGCCACCGTACACTGGCTGCAACTAGCACCTCCCTCTACGCCTCGACCGCCAATAAAGGTGTTTGATGTAGCTGAAACTGTACCCGAGGAATACGTGGGCGAAGACGAAAGGCTTTGTTGTACTCCATTCACATAAATTGATGGCACTCCAGCCGTGATCTGGAACACTAAATGATACCAGACATTAGCACTAGCCAAAGCAGATACAGCTGCGACGTTAGTAGACTGTGTGCAGATAGTTGGAATGCTTCCACCACCCAGATAGATCTCGATGTTATTCCCCGCACAATTTCCTCCATTGGTGTATAAGAACCTGTGTGGTGACCCTGCTGGAGCAATAGTTGTAGGATTGTACAGCATCTCAATCGTTATATTTGAGTTCGAATATGAACTCATCGATGCTTTTACTACGCTATTTGTCGTAATGAGTTTCGTGAAGATTGCACCCCCAAAGTTCTTCTGACTGTACCCACTCGTCCCCGTCGTCCCTTCCCGAGTGTAATAGCTAATACCACTGGAGGCTTGGGTTGAATGCTCGTCAATCGTGTCAACGCCCAAGCTATGGCCTATGGCCAAGGTATTGCTCCCCGCTTGGGCGGTGCTGGTGGCAACCGTGGCCGCAAGCGAGTTCACCGTGTTCGAGCGCAGCGCCGGGGTGGTACTGGTGGTGTAGGTTCGTGTGGCAGCAGTTTTGCTGGCTGAATCGCTCTGCACACTGGTCCAGGCATCTACTCCACCAGCCGAGCTGTTACCCGCGTACAGGG
>NZ_JANNYP010000686.1:0-3765 GCF_031410135.1 Armatimonas sp.
TCGCCACCAGCCCACCAAGCTGCACTTGCGGACGTTTATCACCGAGCGCTACAAGCTCACGCTCTACCGTGGCGAGACGTTCGGCGAGCTCTTTGACCTGCAAGACGACCCCGGCGAGCTCCACAACCGCTTCGCCGACCCAGACTACGCGACCGTCAAAGCCCAGCTTATGGAGCAGTGGCTCCAAGCCGAGATAGCCCGCGAGCCGACACGCTTCCCACGGATCGCGGGCGCATAAAAACAAGGCTCAGCAGGGAGTGTTCCTCCCTGCTGAGCCTCAAACCCAGATACAGAAGCTACGGCTTGTACCCCTCGATGGAGAACACTGAGAACCACTGCTGGACACGCAGAGCAAAACTCTCCACAGGATCTACACCGCCATTGAACTGGTTCACTACTTATGCGCCCACAAAATATCGCCGTTTCCCGCAACCAACTGAAGTTTGCCCTCAAAAGACAGGTGCAGTTTGGCGGTGGGATCGCGCCGGGTGACAGGGGCGGTCCAAACCGCCACCCCTTTATCGTTGTAGGCACTAAGGCTCCCATCGGCTCGAAACTCCACGCGATCTACACCCGGTGCAGCAGGATCACCGAAATTGGGGATGACCTGATTCGTTCCCCAAACATAGACCCCGTCTTTGACGATCATGAGATTGCCATCCATACCAACCACGAGCATGTGATTACCGGAGGGCGAGGTGAGCTTCATCCCTTTTTTGAGAACAGTTCCCGCGTTCAAGGGAAGCTTTGTTGCTGCGGCGAGTGTTTGCACGGGCACAGTGTCTCTTTCCGAGGGGAGATCGGCGAGCTTTCGGGTGCGGCAGTAGGCACTCAGAGTGGCGCGGTTTGCCTGATTGCCCTTCGAGGTCCAGGGCTTGTCCTGGCTGTCAAAGACACCACTAATATCGCCACTGAGCGCCTGAGTTCTCGTATTGAGGGTTATGTCCAGATCGGTTTTTGATCCGGGATTGATGTCACAGTGATCATCGTTGTTCAGATCCTCATCCCATACCTCGATATGGATATCCACACTCTGCTTGGTATCATCCACAAACTTTAACGTGTCCCAGGGATTACCCACACGCTCTTTATTTTGGTAGCAGTTCTCCACGAGCGTCATTCCATCAATGGTGATCTTGGCGAAGAAATCGGCGGTTCCCAGTGAGTCAATCTTGGTCTCGAAGAAGCCGACGGAGAGCTCTTTGATCTCCGTACTACGCACCACGACCACCTGCTTTCGGATAGGAATATGTACGACCTCGGGGACGGAGACGGACGATGGTTGATCCGTGCTGAGATCCTGCCGTCCCCTCCCATCAGCAGTCGTGAGCCTGAAGACACAGTTGCGCCGTGTCGCCTCGTTGACATCGAGGACAGCACCGGCACTTGGAAGAAAAGGCTCGGTGAACCGTCCCATAGGAAACGCGATCCAGGCGGCGACGGCAGCGACCCACTCGGCACTACTCCCACTGCCCTTCCCCTTCCAGTGGCCGTCGTTGTCCCCCTTAGCCACCCACTCGGAGACGCGGAAGGCGGAGCGCATGCCCATACTGAGCTGCGTACGCTCCCCACTACCGAGGTTGAGGCCCTTGGCTTGGTTCCAGATCGCGGGGTCGACCTCGTTGACCCACAGCCGGATCTGGTTTACCCACTGGCGCGAGGCGGCGTAGGCGAAGACGTAGGAACGATGGAACTCGGGGCGGGACTGGGAGTCGTGGTTCATGCCGTAGCCGTAGTCGCCGTGATCGTTGGCGTTACCCTTGCCCGTGTTGGGGTAGTTTCCGGTGCGAACGCCATCGCGTTTTTTGCTATCAAACCAGGTGACGGTCGCGTAGTCGGAGCCTGCAGGACTAGGGTGAGTCTCGACCCAGTTGGAGTGGGTATAGAAGTCCTGAACCGCGTGCAGGCTCATCCCAATGAGAACGATCAGCTTGAAGGCATCTTTCTCACGGGCAGCCTCTTGCACCGAGATCTTGGTGTTGACGGTCAGTCGGTCCCAGTAGTTGGACACGCGGCTTGAGGTTGTCAAGCCATCGAAGTGGAGCTGTTCCAGGCTTTTCTCCCCACCACGAAGGACTTTTGTCGTAGGGCTGTTGGAGTAGTAGTCCACCAGCCAGTTCTCTAGCTGTGCGGTGCGGTTCGCGTCCGTGCTAAACCCAACCTCCCGCAGTACCTCGTCGGTTAAGTCCTGGTGTGGCCCCGTGTCGAATGCCCGCGCTGCGGGCGTCCCCAGTAGCACCAGCGCTACGAGAAGACCAATACTTTTCCATCTCTTCATAAACATTTGAAATATCTCTTTCTACATCGGAGGTCAGGAGGCTTTAGGAACGGGCGCTAGGGCACTCAACGCGCGCCGTGCTACGGTGCCGCCGATAAACACCACTACCGCTACAGGCTTTACTTCCTCCGCCGAGCTACTTAAGCCGGAGGAGGAAGTCATTCCTCTATGCTTGATTACCTTAGGGAGAGTAACCGACGCAGCTCCACAGCGCGCTGGCGGACGATCTCCATCCGGTCAGAGCGCCGATCCACCTGGCCCATCGAACCCTGCGTCGCGTACTTTCGGTCGATAAGTTTGAACTTGGCGTCGCGCTTAACGATCCAGGCACGTTGCTCTTTTTGTAGATCCTTCCACTGCGACGCGGGAAGCTTCTTGGAGAGTGCCTGGTAGACCCGATTGAGCTCGTTATCCCAGAGTCTGTAACCCTCAATCATCGCCGCGTTCATCCCCCCCGTCGTCGAGTCCCTCTCCAAAAGAGCATCGATCTTTCGGTCAATGTCTGTCTTGTCTTGTATCAATTTTCTTCTCCTGTCGAAATCGCCGAGCCAAGCAACGGTCAGTAATAGTGAGGTTCTACGGATATATTTCTATATCGAGCCTTTTGAAAAACGGTCTTGGTGTTCGTCGTTGTTGTCGTTACGGGTGTCGTTGTTGGCGAGACAAGGTCGCGGGGGCAGAATTCGCTTCTACCCCCACGACGCGATGTCCCTACCGCCCGTGTGGTAGGTGGACGAGAACGAGGGCTAGAGGCCCTTGGTCTTCGCGTCTTTCTGGATGCCAGTCAGCTTTGCATTAGTCAGACCCGCCCCCGTCAGATCCGCCCCACGCAGATCCGCCCTAGACAGAATGACCTTAGTCAGATTCGCCACACGCAGATCCGCCCCAATCAGCTTCGACTGACGCAGATCCGCATTCATCAGATTCGCAAAACTCAGATTCGCCTTAGTCAGATTCGCATCACCCACATACGCCTTCGTCAGATTTGCCTGACGCAGATCCGCGTTACTCAGAATCGCAAAACTCAGATTCGCCCCTGTCAGATTCGAATTACTCAGATTCGAATTACTCAGATTCGCCTTACTCAGATTCGCATTAGTCAGAACCGTAGCCCGTATAGTCGCCCCAGTCAGATTCGCCTCACTCAGAACTGCCCCAGTCAGATTCGCGTCAGTCACTTCCGCCTTAGTCAGATCCACCTTAGTCAGATTCGCCCCAACCAGATGCGCATTAGTCAGATTCGTATTACTCAGATTCGTATTACTCAGATCCACCCCGGGCAGATACGCCCCACGCAGGTTCTTCTCTCCCGCCTTTGCTTTTTTTAACCAACAGGCTATTCGCTGCGGTTCAGCACTAATTTTGCTGCAGTCCTGTGCCGCGCCGGTCTGTGCCGCAGCGGGTCGTAAGAGTACCTGCCCGATCATCACGCCCTGGATCAGCAGGAGGGTGGCAAGTACCCGAAAAGGTGCTTTCTGAAAAACGGT
>NZ_JANNYP010000687.1:0-11432 GCF_031410135.1 Armatimonas sp.
CCGGCGAACTGCTCTTTGCCGCCCCCGAGCCTAACCTAGATCGCTCGCCGCGGGCCAGCAAGCTGCCTCCGTACCTGGCAGAGTTTTTTTGTTTGGTAGGGCGCGGCTATAAGCTGGCTTCCTACGACACGGTTTTCACCTGGGAGCTACGCTGTGCACTGGCAGTTTTACTCCTGCGACGGCTCCAGCGCGCCAAAACGCCGGTGGTTGTGGTGGGGCCGATCTTAAAAGGCGGGATTCTTAAGGCGCTTCCGCTGTTTCGAGGGCTTCTCGCCGATGCCGCAAAGATCGTGTGTTTCTCCTCGGCGGAGCGCGACGAATACGCGATGCTCTTGAAGTTACCCGCAGAGCGCTTTGTCTTTCTTCCTACGCCTTGGGCCGCTCCCGACGATGTTCCTGCTCCCACGGACGCAGGCTTTGCGCTGGCGCTGGGCCAATCGAACCGGGACTACGCCACACTTTTTCGCGCTGTGAAAGGGCTAGAGATTCCCGTCACCGTGGTCGCTGCCGATGAAGCGCCGTTTGGGGGAGTCACTCCTCCGCCCAATGTCATCGTGCGCTTCAACACCGACCACAACACGACCAATGCCCTGATCGCCTCAGCACGACTGCATCTGATCCCGCTCCACCCGACAAGTTTCTCGTCGGGCCAGACGGTTTTACTGCGGGCAATGGCGGCGCACAAAGCCTGCATCGTGAGCGCCGTGCCGGGCGTGACGGACTATGTCGAGGAGAATCAGACCGCTGTTCTCATTCCCCCGCACGACGATTCTGCGCTTCTGGAGGCGCTCACCCGGCTCTGGGATAATGCCGATGAGCGGGAACGACTGGGCTCGAACGCCGCTCAAGCCGTCGCTGAGCGCTTTGGGTTCGCCGGATTCATGAAGCATCTGCTAGAATTGATCTGATGAGACCTGCTGAGTTCTTTGCCGAATACGCCGCCAAGCCCGAGCGGCTTCTGGTGGGGCTGATGAGTGGCACGAGTGTGGATGGTGTGGATGCGGCACTGGTGAAAATCTCCGGCAATGGGCGCGAGACAAAAGTGGAGCTGCTCAAAGCCATCGAGCACCCGATCCCCGACACGCTCCGCCAGCGCGTTTTAGCTTTGAGCCATGGTGAGGGCAATGCCGAGGAAGTCTCCAAAGTCTCCATGGCCCTCGCCGAAGTTTTTGTCGAGGCCGTCGAGGCGCTAGACGCGGGGACAGTAGATGCTGTCGCCAGCCACGGCCAGACTATCTCCCATACTCCCAACACTATCTCCCCCAGTCTTGGGGGCGGGGGGGGCGGCTCCACTCTCCAAATTGGAAACCCAGCGGTGCTGGCGCAGCGGCTCGGTGTGCCCATAGTCTCGGACTTTCGGAGTGCCGATGTGGCCGTCGGGGGACAGGGTGCTCCCCTGGTTCCCTACGTGGACTGGTGCCTCTTAACGCATCCGACCAAGGCACGTGCGGTTCAAAATATCGGCGGAATTGGCAATGTGACGTTTCTACCGCCCAACGCCACACAAGATCAAGTGATAGGTTTCGATACCGGCCCCGGCAACATGCTTATGGATCGCGCTGCACAGTGGGCCACAGATGGCCAGCTACGCTGTGACCGAGATGGTCAGCTTGCTTTAGCCGTCAAGGAGCCGGACTATGATCTGTTGGATTGGTTGCTGGAGCACCCCTTTCTGGCACAAAAGCCTCCCAAGTCTGCCGGGCGCGAGGAGTTTGGAGAGGTAACTTTTGAACTCATTCTCAAACACGCGCTTCCTCGAAGTGCTCGCGTGATGCAGAGTAAAAGCAATCTATTGCGAACCCTGACGTGGTTTACGGCACTCTCTATCCAAGATGCTTACGAGCGCTACTTACCCCGGATGCCCGATGAGGTGATAGTGGGGGGAGGGGGGGCGCGGAACCCAGCGCTGATGACATTCCTGCGCTCCAAGCTCGATCCGATCCCGGTGTTGACTCACGAGGACATCGGGATGAATGGAGATGCCAAAGAGGCGCTGGCGTTCTGTGTGCTCGCCAATGAGACGCTGCTGGGCAACCCGGCGAACCTGCCGTCCGTGACCGGGGCAGCGCGGCAGGTCACTCTGGGCTCCGTGATGTTTCCCTGACGGGTAGAATAGCAGGACATGCCACAGACGCCCTGGATCATGGCCTCCGCACTCGCTCCGCTGGCCCCCGATCTCCTCTTTGAAAAGGGAGAGTTTGCACGGGCGAGGTCAGGCTACAGAGCACTTCACCACTACGAAGGGGAGCTTCGCGCACTTTTGCGGCTGGATCGCTGGCAGGAGGCGATAACAGTGGGCGAGAAAGTGACTGTGCCGACGCCAGAAGGTGAGGGGCTTTTGGCGCTGGCTTACCTGCGGGGCGGCCAGCCGCAACGTGCGCAACAGAGCGCTGAATGGGCCGCACAGCGCGACCCTGGTGCCTACTGGCCGGTGGTGGCGTTGGGCGCACTTGCCCTGCGCTGGCAGGCAAATCGTGACACGGCACGCGGCTACCTGAGGCGAGCAACCCAGCAACAATCTGAGATCGCGGAGGGCTGGCTGTGGTTACTTTCCGTAGTGGCAACTCCTGACGAAGCTCTGCACGCTACTGCCGCACTAACGCGGCTCGCACCGCGTGGCTATCCGTTTGAGTTCTGGAGCCAGCCCCTGCGTCTCAGTGCCCAAAACCAGCCTGTTGTGAACCGTGCTTTTCCTGAGGGGCCAATGTTCTGCCCTGGAGTTTCCTTGCCACCAGTGTACACACTTCCCCTCAAGCGCGATCCGCGTGGGATGCTGTACTTCGACGCTCGTATAGAGGGCCAGCCGATGCGCCTGCTCTACGACACCGGGGGAGGGCATCACTTTATGCTCACTCCGCAGGCTTTGGCGCGGCTCCACCCGACCTTTGTAGCGAGTACTATGCTGACCGGCATTCAAGGCCAGAGTGCGGGGCGACTCTACCGGGCGGAGCAGCTTCAGCTTGGGGCACTAGAGCTGAAGCGACTGCTGATCGAGTCTGCGCCGGGCAATCTCGGGGGCTTTGACGGGCTGATAGGCTGGCGAGTTCTGGGCGAGCGGGTGCAGCGGCTTGACCTGCGCGAGAACACTCTGACATTGCTAGAAAAGCCTGCTCCCCTAGAGTCGGTGGGCATCTGGCTTCCGCTGCACCTTGTTTCAGATCAGCCCGTGGTCCAGGTGCACTGTCGGCGGCGGGGAAGAACGGGGAGAAATTCTCTCTGGGCGATTTTAGACACGGGTGCGACCCAGGATTTCTTCTCCCTTCGAGCGGGGGCACAGCTCACCTCACGCTTCCGCCGGGATCGTCTGCAGACCACGATGGGAATCGGTCAGTCGCACCCGCAGATTGAGCGCCGCACGCACACGGTGGGCTACGAGCTGCTCACGCCCGAGAGTCGGTTGCTTGCAAGCTACTCCCAGGCGACCGCGGCCTCGTTTCTCGACAGAGTGCATAACCCCGCGACGGGCTTTGAGCACGGACTCCTGCTGGGAATGGATTTTCTGAGCCGCTTTTCCGTGATCGAGCTAGATCCCACCGGGCGACGAGTCAGACTTGTCCCTCAGTGAGCTTGAGTGTCTTCAGATCCTCCCAGACATAGTCAGGGATCTCTTCATGGAGTGCGTCTAAGTTTTCGTGTAGTTCTTGCTTGTTCTTGGCTCCTGTGAGCGTGCAGTGGATCAGCGGCTGCTTCAGGCAGCTCTGCAAGACAATTGCCTTCTGGTTGAGCTTCTTGCTCTGGCACCAGTCGTAGAACTTGGTGGCGGCTTTTGCATCCCGCTCCACTAAGTGCGGGGTGTGGAGCGTGCGCGGATCTACTCCCGTGAGCAAACCGTGGCCCATCGGGGAGCCATTGAGCACGCCGATATTGTGCTCCGCCGCGATCTCTAAGAGCCCTTCAGTCAGCGCGGTGGTACGGGTGACATGGTAGTCGTTGAAGGTGAGGATCACATCGAATCGCTCTGATTTTATTGCCTGCTTATGAAAATCGTGCCGTCGCTGGCCGAGGCCTATGTTGCGTACGACGCCCTGCTCACGAAGCCACTCTAGGGCTTCGAGTGCCCCGCGCTTAGCAAAGACGGGCTCAATAAGCTCCGGATCGTGGACGAGCAAGATGTCAAAGTAATCGGCCCCGAGTAGCTTGAGGGAGTTCTCGACGGTGTGCAGCGTCCCGTCCCACGAGTAGTCCTGCTTGTAGTTGGGGTGTGTCCCGGTCTTAGTAGACAAAAAATAGCTCTTGCGATCCACGCCTCGTAATGCAATCCCCAGCCGTCGCTCGCTCTCACCGTAGAGGGGCGAGGTATCAATAAAGTTGATACCACTCGTCAGCGCCAGCTCCACCGTCTCGACCGTGTCACGATCCGCCACGGTGTTCTGGTAGATCCCGCCGATCCCTGCACCACCCAGCCCGATCGCTGAGACGTCTAGGCACGTTCGCCCCAGCTTGCGTTTTTCTAGCGTCACTTCTGAACTACTTTCTTGATCGTGATCTTCGGGGTCAGCGCTTGTTCTTCTGCATGGCTCTTGTGGATTTTCCTAACAACTTCCATTCCACGCACCACTTTGCCAAACGCCGCAAAGCCCTGCCCATCGGGGTTGCGCTTGCCGCCAAAGTCTAGCTCCGCCTGATCCCCGACGCAGATAAAGATCGCCTCAGTCGCGGAGTCAGGCGTGTCGCGGGCCATGGAGATCACGCCGTCTTTGTGCTTGATGCCGGTCTTATTCGTGCGCTCCAGAGCGATGGGCGGAAAAGCCTTGAAGCCTTCCCGCACCCCGCCCTGGATCACGTTGATCTTGACCGTCTTGCCTGGCTGGTTGTCTGGCGTGGTCGTCACGGTGCGGTAGAACGTCCCGCCATCGTAGGCCTTCGCTGTCATATAACGCAAGAAGTTCTTGACCGAGACCGGAGCGCGTTTGGCGTCCAGCTCGACCTCAATCTCCCCCAGCTCCGTGACAAACACCGCACGCATTAGTGCTTCTCGCTCGCCAGGTGAGCCGCGATCAGATCTTGGCCAAAGTCGCCGTCGAAGTCGCGCCAGACGCTGTGGACGTGATTTGCATTGTTCTGCGTGTTGTCGTACTCAATGAGAAACGTCGGCCCCTGCACTCGATAGTAGTGCCGCTTGCCAACCTCGGTCTCACCGGCCCAGGCAAAGAGAATCCCGTCTCTTCCAGCCTTCTTGAGCTTCTGTGTACGGGCGCTTGCCAGCTCAGCGGCCATGTTGCCCGTGTGCACCCCAATCAGCGTATCGAGCAGCTTCTTCTGCTCCTTGGTAAGGTCTTTGTATGCAATTCCCTTGGCCTCCAGCGCCGCGACCTTCACTTTATTGCCCGTGAAGATGTCGTTGGGAGCTGCGGTGTCGTAGATCGCCGTTTTCTGTTGCTCCGGGGTAAGTGCCGTCAGCAACGCCCGAGCCGCCTCTTCTTCGTCCTTGAGGGCGCGGGTGCCCTTCATTCCGCCATCGTCCACGCGAATCTCCGCCGGGTTGGTGCCATAGAAGTTCGGGCTCGCCGCGATCTTTCCCCCGACCAGGGTCACATTCAGCGCGAAGTGGTGCCCCTCAAAGCGCCAGCCCCAGGGCTTGCTCGCCGAGAACGGCGGCGTCCCAAAGAACGTGACAAAGTAGCGCTCAGTGTCGCGAACGGGGCCGGTACCTTTCTCGATGGCTTTTAAGACATTTTCCATCGCCATGATGGTCGTGGCTTTCGTATAGCCCTTCTGCGATAGCCCCGTCCGGAGCAGGGCTAGCGCGGCGGCTTTCTGCTCTGGGGTCATCTCTTTCAGTTGGACGCCCTTGCGATCATCGCGGGGAACAAAGTACCAGTTGGTGCGCTCGGGGTCGGTGAAGGCAAACGTGGCCTTGGCCTTTTGCCCGGGCGTGAGAAGTGTCAGCAGGCTCTCAGCAGCCTTGGCCATGGTCTTGGCGGACTTTTCCTGAATCCGAGACTGCGCTTCCGTGAGTGTGAAGACGACTGCCACCGCTGGCAGGAGCAAGAGAGGGAGATACGATTTCATGCGGGCATTGTACCCTTGATGGTGCGTGTGGAGCGTGCGAGGAGTTGAAAATTCCTCGCTGGAGGCAACCCGTTGCCGAACGTCCTACTGGACGGAGTCCGTTTAGGCCCGTGAGGGCCTTCGGCCCGCAGGGCCTCTAGCGAGTGGTTTTCAACCACTCGACGAGAGGGGTTCCACATCAATTGTTTTTGCAATCGTATAGATTGCCTGCCCTGGCTTGGCCCCGCGCGGTTTTCGGACGTAGCGACGCTCTGTGTAGTCCACGGGAACCATCCCCGCGTGTTTCTCTCCAGAGCGTGCCGCGACGAGTCCCGCTGCTTTTCGGATCACAGAGTCGGGGACGCGCTCGGGGTGGGCGTTGGTTCGGAGGACGCCGTGCGCTCCCGCGACACCACGGATGTGAAACCACAGGTCTTTTGGCGCGGCGACTTTGGTGAGCAAGTAGTCGTTGCTGGTCGCGTTCTCTCCAATATAGAGTGTCCACTCGCCATCGAGCGTGAGCGTGCGAATCTTGTGGCCATCGAACTTTTTTCCGCCTTGAGCGCCACTTGTCGGCGGGGCTTTCTCCCCCGCTGGGCGGGGGCTGGGGGGTAGGCCCATCTGTAATGCTTCGCGCTCTGCTTCTAGCTCTGCTTTGCGGCGGGCAGCGTACTCGGCGGCATCGCGGGCCTTGCGGGCGCGGTCGAACCAGGCTTCGGCGTTCTCATGAGGGGACTTCTTGGGATCGAGCGCGATAATGCGCGTCTGGCCGTCGTTGTAGAAATCCATGACTTCTACGCTCTCTGCTCCCTTGCTGACCTGCGCGAGATGGGCGAGGAGCAAGTTCCCGCACTCCTCGTGCTGGTCGGCGCGAGCAGCTTCTTGGAAAGTTTTCTCCAGCTCGGCAAACTGCTTCTCGACACGCGCGAGTGCTTGCTGACGAGCACGCTCCGCAGCGGCCTCGGCGCTGTCTTCGGCTTTCTCCGTGAGCTTGGTGGCCCAGAACGTGTCCAGCGCGACCGAGATGCTCTCGCGCGGAAAACCAACCACGCTCTTGGTCTCAAACGCCCACACACCGGTTGTATGGCCATCATCGCCTTGGATCGAGTGTGGCGCAAACTGCCCCAAGGCCGTGCGCTGGAGCAGCTCGCCCTCGGGATGGAAAGCAGCCTCGGTCTCAGCAAACTTGGAGAGAAAGGGCACGTCGGTGGAGATTCCGGGGGGGGATTTATACGCCGCGCCGTGGTGCATCTCGCGCTCGCCGCCGTGCCGCAGGACACCGCGCACAACACCTGCGCCGCTGGTGAGAATGAGATTGGAGTTGCGGCCCATCAGCTCGCAGATCAGGGTCACGCGCTCACCCTCGACCGTGCGACAGACTAGGTGCAAGACGCGGTCTGGGAACGGCAGCTCGACGGCCTCGATCCACGCGCCCTCCAGATACTTTCGTGCAATCTGGCAGAACCCCGGCGGCTGTGTCGGGTTATCGCGCTTAACTTGTGTAAAGTGCACCCGCGCCGCGTGTGGATCGACGGAGAGAAGCAAGCGCCGCCCACCCGCCGCCTTGGAGAACGTCGAGAGAATGATCTCATTGGCGCTTGGCTGCTGAACTTTCTGAATCCGCCCCCCGACCAGCGCCGCCCGAAGCTCCGCCGCGACAGCCGCGAGGACGAAAAAATCAAAAGGGATGGTCATAGTAACCGTCGCTCTGCAACACGTTCCGGCTGGTTGAACCCAAAAATCTCCGCAGTTACTCTGCCAATATCTGTAATGCCTTCAATGACGAAATCATTATTGAGTCTAAAGTGTTCATTCCAGAGGTCACGTCGTGGGTGGAAGAAGCGAATGATTTCGGGGGCATCGGGCGAGAGAATCGAGGCGATGTCGCTTCCTTTATTCTGATTGCAGAAACCACAGGCATATGCCAGATTGGCTTCATCGGTTCGCCCACGATGCTTTTCTGCAATGATGTGATCTACTTGGCATCCAAAAGCTGTGTCAGCCTCATGGATTCCACAGTACTCACACTGGTATTGCGCACGCTCCGCAACAAGGCGACGAAGTGCAGCAGGAATGTAGGTGTGGCTCATGCCGCTTGAGGATGTTTCTGTCGTGCTTGTGCTTTTGCCATCCGAACGAGATGCTCCAGGCGGTTATAGTGCTCAAGCTCAATCTGCTCTGCAATGGTCAGAGTTCCGTCTTTTTTGAGTTGTACGAGCTCCCAGAAACGCTCTCTCGCCTCATCGGAGGGGCGATAATCTAGCATCTGAGGGGCTGTCGCGAGCAGGTCAATAATCTCGTCGTCTGCGCGTGTTGTGGTCATGCTGGCATTATATCAAGAGGGTTTTAAAAGCACATAGTCGAGGTTGGGGGGCTTGGTCCCGAAGCCCTGGAGAGCGGTGTAGATCTGGGCGCGGTGCCACTGCTCGTGGTTGACGATGTGGAAGAGGATTTCCTGGGCCGTGAGAGTGGTGGTTTTGCCAAGCGAGACGGTAAAAACTTGCGCGAGGCTCTCGGGCGATGAGGCGGCGATAAAGGCAAGCGTCTCGGTGCGAAGTGCCTCGGCGTCGGTGAGGAGGCTCTCCAGGTCGTTGGGAGCCCGATCTGCGTAGGACGGAGGCCATGGCTTGTCAACTAGACGGGCGTACCAGCCTTCCTCAGCCCCGTTGCAGTGCACGAGGAGCTTGGCGATCGTATTGAAGCGCGAGGTCGTCACAAATTCCCGGTGGAGCAGCTCCGTATGGGCGCGGAGAACGGGAGCGAGGGTCGCATGGCAGCGAGAGGCGTGGGCGTAGAGCTGTTGCAGTTCCATGGTTTATCGTTGCTCCTGCTTGCGCTCTTCGAGGTACGCACTGGCTTCGGTGAGGGTTTTGCCGGCGATGAGGCTGTTGGCGATCTCGCTCATGGCGCTGGCGGCGAGGTTCTCGCCGATCTTATCGAGGGCTTCGATCTTCTCGCGGATGAGGTTGTGGTCGGTGCCGGACTCTTTGGCGGCGATCAGCTCGGCGAGTGCGGCTTCGATGGCGGGTTTGTCGTCGCCGTTGTAGCCGGGCAGGAGCTTTTGGGCACCGAGAATCGCGGACTGGGCCTCGGTGCGCATGTCGGCGACCATCCGGGCGGCGAAGTCTTCATCGGCGTGGAGAAACGAGTCGCGGACGCGTTGCTTGACCTGGGACTGGTCGAGGCCGTAGGTGGGCTTGATGCGCACCTCTGTGGCGACTCCTGAGCGTAGCTCTTTTGCACTGACTTGCAGAATTCCATTGGCGTCGAGCAGGAACTGGACTTCTATCTTGGGGACACCAGCGGGCAGGGGGGGGACGCCTGTTAGCTCGATCCGGGCCAGAGAGCGGTTGTCAGCGGCGAGCTCACGCTCGCCCTGAACCACGTGGAGCAAGACTTTTGTCTGACCGTCCACGCTGGTGGTGAACTCTTCTTTCGCCGTGCTAGGGATTTTTGAGTTGCGGAAGATGAGCTTCTCAACCGCGCCGCCCATGGTCTCGATCCCCAGCGATAGCGGGGTGACATCCAGCAGGAGCAGGTCGTCGCGGTTGCCCGAGAGAATGTCCGCCTGGAGCGCGGCTCCCAAGGCGACCACTTCATCCGGGTTGAGGTGCGTGTGGGGCGTGCGGCCAAAGAGCTGCCCGACAGCTGCTTGGACAGCAGGAACCCGCGTCGAGCCCCCGACCAGCACGACCTCGGCGATCTCTGAAGCGCTCAGTCCGGCGTCGGTGAGGCACTGGCGGCAGGCGGCGAGCGTGCGCTCGATCAGGGGCGCGATGGCCTCCTCGAAGTCCTCACGGGTGAGGGCGATGCCGAAGAGATCGGTGACTGTCTTAGTACTCAGCTCGCGCTTGGCCGCCTCCGCCGCGAGGCGTAGCGTGGCGGGCTCGGTGTGCTGTAGGTTCGCTCGTGCCTTGAGCCACGCCACCAGCACATCGTCGAAGTCATCGCCGCCGAGCCGCGTGTCGCCGCCGGTGGCTAGCACCTCAAAGAGGCCGTCTTCGAGGCGCAGGATAGAAATATCGAATGTCCCGCCGCCTAGGTCAAAGACCGCAATCGTGGCCGTTTTGGTGTTCTGCAAGCCATACGCCAGGCTCGCCGCCGTGGGCTCGTTGACGATGCGAATCACCTCCAGCCCCGCCAGCTCGCCCGCGTCTTTAGTGGCCTGGCGCTGGGAGTCGTTGAAGTAGGCGGGAACGGTAATCACGGCCTTCGTAACCGCCTCTCCCAGTGCCACTTCGGCGCGGTTCTTTAGCTCGCGCAGCACCCACGCCCCGACTTCTGGTGCACTCACCAGCCGCTCACCCAGCACGATCTGGCAGTCGCCCGTCAGCAAATACGGCAGGCTTCCCCGGAGTGCCTCAGCATCGCCGTCGCCCTTGCCCATCAGCCGCTTGGCTGAGTAGATCGTGCGGCTGGGGTGGGAGGTGAGATAGGGAAGCGCATCGGTGCCCACGAGCGGTGTCTCGCCGTCTTCGGGGAAGTACACCACGGAGGGCACCAGCCCCCAGATTACCTGGGGAACCCCGTCTTTTACGACGGCCACCAGAGAGTTTGTTGTGCCTAAGTCAATACCAAGAATCGTCGCCATATCGCTAGAGTGTACCCGCTAGCACAATTTTGGTTCCCAACTACCAGTACTTCCAGTTACCTGTGAGCAGAACAAATACCCCGAGCGCCGCATTGGTTACCCCGTGCGCGACAACACAAGCCAGGAGAGATTTCGTGTGGCGCAGCAGCCCCGCCATGAGCGCCGCATAGCCGATAGCCGCCAGCCACTCGGGATGGGCCACGGCGAAGAGCCCGGCGACGATCCCAAAAGCGGCGAGCGAGAACTGCCCGAGTGGCAATTCTTTCCACTTGTCCTGGTCGGTGGCAAAGCGCAGCAGAAACGAGCGCCAGAACACTTCCTCCATCACCGGAACGAGAAGCACGAGGCCGATAAAGCGCACGGTGATAAAGCTGTACCGAAGAGCAGGGGTAGAAATCTCCTGAAACGGGTTGTAGGCCGTGCGCGTTCCAATAGACCAGCCCGCGGGTTGGAGCGCATCTAGCCCCAACCAAAGCCCCAGACCAAGCAGTCCCAGCACCATTCCCAGCGCCATGGCTTTTGTGTCCCAGCGAAGCTCACTTTTCCAAGCGCGGGCACAGACAAGCAGCGCAATCAGAACCAGCAGCGCCTTGACGCCGTAGATTAAGGGATAGAGCGCGAGGGGCAGGTAGCCCTCCAGTGCCGTCAGCACCAGAAAGAGCACCATCGGGGCGGCGTAGGGGAGCCCGTCGGGTTTGTTGGTCATAGAAAATTATCAGTGATCGGAATACAGGCGTCCCAAAGTAACTGGCTTAGGGACGATAGAATTGGGACGCACGGGGTGTAATGTCAGCTTGGTGCCGCTCCAATTCAATGTGCCTTCTGCAATGGGCTGGTTGCTTTTGAGGAG
>NZ_JANNYP010000688.1:0-6532 GCF_031410135.1 Armatimonas sp.
TCGGGTGAAAAATCGGTGATTTCCTCACGAGGATTTTACCCGGTAACCATCAAGGCTGTTTTGCTGACGTAGAAAAAAAGAACTGCTTGATTTTATAAAAAGAGTAGGCATCCATGAATCATGGAGTTATGGAAAGCCTCCCAAAAAGTCGCTCTATTTTTCTTCGATTAGAGATGGCCAATATCAAGATATAAAAAGCTGTTTTTCGATTAATCTGTATGAGAGCATTCTGCAGAGAATTAATTATTCGACCCTGATTTTATGTTTTGATTCAAATGAGAGATTTATGGGGTCATTTATTCTTTTTGAATGAATCAAAAAAAGGGCCACCGGATTCATCCAGTGGCCCTAAGCACTAAGCCCTAAGAACTAAGAACTTAGTGAGTAGACTCTGTCGGAGCCATTGCAGGGACGCCGTGGCCACCGGAGAAGCTGACCTCAGCTCCACCATTGCCATAGACATAGCCCGTCTCCCCGTGCTGCGTCAGATCTAGGCCAGCCTCTTCTTCATTGACGCTGACCGCGATTCCCTTGAAGAGAACCTTGACCAGGAGAGTAATAACGAGCGTGCCTAACACACCAAAGAAGATCGCCATGCCAATGCTGAGGAACTGAGCGGTCATCAAGTGCCCACGACCACCATCCTCTGGCTTGATGGAAGCAGTAACGACGCTATTGACTTTCTCGTCGGCGAAGATGCCTGTGGCAATGGCACCCCAGGTACCGCCAAGGCCATGCACGGCGAAGACATCGAGTGTGTCGTCGTACTTGCCGAGCTTGTTCTTGAGCTGAATCGCACCGTAGGAGATAAAGGGGACAACGGCACCAATGAGAATCGCACTGGTCGGCGTGACAAAGCCTGAGGCAGGGGTGATAGCAACCAGGCCCGCAACTGCGCCTGAAGCAAAGCCCAGAGCCGTGGGTTGCTTGACATGCACCCACTCAATCAGACACCAGACGAGCCCAGCGACAGCAGCGGCGATATGGGTCACCATAAAGGCGCTACCCGCTAGGCCACCAGAAGCTCCGGCGGAGCCACCGTTGAAGCCAAACCAGCCAAACCACAGAATGCCCGTTCCGATGAGCGTCATCGGGAGGCTATGGGGGCGGGTGTCCTCGTGGGCAGAGAGACGTCGCTTACCTAGGAGAATCGCTAGCACAAGGGCGGAGAAGCCCGAGGTCATGTGGATAACGGTACCACCGGCGAAGTCTAGAGCGCCTTTCTTAAACAGAAAACCGCCCGCGCCCCAGACCATGTGCGCCATCGGGGAGTAGACTACCAAGCCCCAGAGGGCAATAAAGACGCAGTAGGCGGAGAACTTCATACGCTCCACAATCGCCCCCGAGATCAGTGCGGGGGTAATCACGGCAAACATCATCTGGAAACACATGAACACTTGATGGGGAATTGCCATCTTGGTGCCATTCCAGACAAAAGTTGTCTGTCCTACTTTATTGAGCATCATGAAGTCGGTGCCACCAATAAAGTCATTTCCGGGTGCGAACGCGAGGGAGTAGCCCACCACAACCCAGACCACCGTGACGATGGACATGGCAATGAAGCTCTGCATCAAGACATTGAGGACGTTTTTCGCACGGCCCATTCCTGCGTAAAAGAGAGCCAGTCCGGGAGTCATGAAGAGTACAAGTGCACTCGAGACAAGCATCCAAGCCGTGTCTCCAGAGGAAAGCTCGGGAGCATCTCCTTTTTCGAATTTCGTGGTGAAGTCAGGGCTTGGTAGGCCATTTTCATCGCCTTGCTTGGCTGCATCCCACGCCGCTGCCGTAGGAGCAGGAGCAGGAGATGCCTCAGGAGTGGCTGCCGCTGGAGTGGGAGCAGGGGCCTGAGCGTGCACGATGGCTCCAAAGGGAATTAGGGCAAGAGCTGCTCCGAAGAGAGTTGTCAGCCTCTTGAGGGATGGGGTTAACCGCATGAAACTGTCCTTTTACAATAGAGTTTGGGATACACCGCTATTTTAAGAAAAGAATGTTTCGGTAATGTTTCATTAACAGAAATAAAGAGAAACAGCCACAAGAGCTTTGCTCTGTGGCTGTTATGTAGGGTAAGAGGATAACTAAACTGCTTCGTCTCCTCGGTCACCTGTTCGGATACGGATAGCATCCAGAACGGGGGAGAGGAAGATCTTTCCATCACCGATCTCACCGGTTCGGGCTGCAGTCGAGATAGCCTCGACGATTCGATCTACATCGGCCTCTGCCGCGACAATTTCCAGCTTGAGCTTCTGGATTAGGTTGACGGTGTACTCCGCACCACGGTAGTGCTGCGTGTAGCCTTTTTGTTTGCCCGCCCCACGGACTTCGGTGACGGTCATCCCGGTGACTCCCAGGTCATCCAGTGATGCCTTCACTTCGTCAAGTCGCTGGGGGCGAATCACTGCTTCAATTTTTACCAGTCCTGCCACGTCTTGTAGCTCCTGTTCTCTGTAAAGACAAAACGGTCGGGTCTGGTTGCAGAGTCTGCCCAGACCCGACCGTTGATGGTCGTATTGTACGTCCTATTTTGTTTCCGGTTTGTTTCTTCCGGAATTTTTTAGAACTTAAACACCTGAGCGAAGGTGACCGTGGACTGATCCTTCTTCACGGAGCGAGCATTCTCGCCTGGGAAGATCGTGCCCCCTGCATTGTCCATGCGGTACTCAAGAATCGTACGGGCTCCGGGGAATGCTCCCTTGAGCTCATAGGATGCCGTGATGGAGGACATGGTGGGCTTGCGTGTGGGGTCGGCGGCGTACTGAGGCAGAATGGCCGAGGTGGCGTTGCTCTGCGAGAGGTACTCTGCACGAATTCCAAGGACATTGGTGCCGATGTTCTGAGTCAGGTAGCCGGTGACGCCCGTGACATTGTAGCTGCGGTTGGCAACATCTTTGCCGGAGCGCATGCTGGCATCTAACGCAACCGAGGTTTTCTCGCTGACCTTGTTGGTATAGACAATGTTGGCGATATTCACGGCGCGATTGGCAGGCGCTGCGACCGTACCCATGTTCTCACGAGCTGTCATGGTGTTGAGTGCGATACTGGAGTCGCCGTTGGTACGCTTGAGCTGGAAGCCTGCTCCTAGGTCACGGCTTGCACCTGCTTTTACACCATCGTAACGGTTGGCTAGAACTCCGGTAAAAGAGGTCTTGCTATCTACGGCAAACGAAGCACGCAGACCCGCATTGACGAAGGGCTGGAGGTACTGGTAGTGGAACGACTTGGAGAAGAAGTTACCAGTGCCCATATCTGGGGTTTCGTAGCCAACGTGGGAGACGAACTGACCAAAGTCCAGGGTCATCTCTTTGCCGCCAAGGTCGCGCTTGGTGCTACCATAGGCCTCCAGGATATTGCCTGTGCCGTAAGTCGCATCAAAGTACTCTTGAATTCGCCCGGTCATCAGACGAAGCACAAAGCCTGCCTTCTTGTCTGATGCTGCCTGGCTGACATTGATCTCACCCAAGTTCACCGTGAACTGGCCGTCTGTGCTATTGAAGAGAAATGTGTTGTTACGAGTGTTGGGTTTGTTGAAGTTGTAGGTGTAGTTTGCCTCCAACTGTCCCCCGACTGTCAGACCCTGAGCATGAGCTGAGGGCATAAGTGTTGCGACGCCAAGAGCGGCGAGCGCAAACTGCAAACGAGTTCGCATGAGAAACGAAGCCTCCGTATATATCTGTGATGATCCTACTTGGTCACCGTGCGCCCCCTCCAAGGGGTCGGCGCACTGCTTTCCTAGCAGATCACCCTGTTAGAGTTTGAAAACACGCACAGGGTACACATATTTTGGGGGTTTTGTCAATCAAAATTTAGGACGGATTCAAGATGCCGTGCAGCCACCGAGGCAACTTCCTCTAAAGTGAGCCCTGTTTTTGCTTCCGCACTGAGGCTCACTACCTGCCGCCCGGTCTGTCCACAGGCAACAATCGTCTCAAATCCTGGGTGAACTCGCTCATCTACATTGAGACCAAAGCCGTGGTGTGTGACCCATCGCTGCACTTTCACGCCAATCGCTGCGAGATAGCCTCCCTGCGCCGTCCAGACTCCCGCATGAAAATCCACCCGCACGGCAGCAACGCCAAACTCTGCCGCGGTGCGAATAATCGCTTCCTCCAAAGTCCAGACGTACTTATGCAGATCCCGCTTGCCCTCGCCCAGGTGCACAATCGGATACCCCGTGAGCTGGCCTGGCCCATGGTAGGTCACGTCGCCCCCACGGTCCGTTGCCACCAGCTCGATCCCACACGCCCCGTATTCGGCCTCGCTCAGCAAACGAAACTCAGGCTTGCCCGTCTTGCCGTAGGTCACCACGGGCGCATGCTCCAGCAGAATCACCCCATCGGGCACGTCACCTGCGATTCTTGCCGCCACCCGTGCCCGCTGCTGCTCCCAGCCCTCGTGGTAGCCAATCAAACCCTCGGAAAGAAAATTAAGAAGTTCCATGGTGATTGGTTAGTGGATCTATCCAGCGGCGATCTAGAAATGTTCCGGCAAGATGATCAAAATCCTGATCCGTCGTAAGAAGAGTTGCGCCCGAGACGAGCGCCGTAGCCGCAATCCAAAGATCGTTCTTCCCCATTGTTACTCCCACGGAGTGACTGTAGACATCAAGCGTGACATAGGCGTCTTCAATGCCAGCGCTCTGAATCTCCACACGGCGAAACATGGTCAGCAGAAAACGTAGCTGTGTCATTCGTGGCTCGCCCCACTCGCGCCTACGCGCAAATGAGCGCACTTCAGCAACACTTACTGCGGAGATTAGTGGAATCATCTCTGTCACGAGAAGTCCGTACTGCAGCTCAAGATTCTGTGCAAGCTCGTCTCGTCGTACATAGCGTATCAGAATGTTTGTATCGAGCAGATAGAGCCGACTCACGACTCCTCCTGTAGGAGAAGAGCAATCTCGTTGTCGTCTTCAGGAGTTTCTAGAGCCCCGTAAACACGATGTATCCCATTCGTGCCATCGGTTGGAGGATTGGTTGGCTGCAGTGCCTTAACCCAGTCTGGTGGCTCGGCAGGCGGAGTGTAGACCAAGCGTCCGGCGATGACTTTTGTATCGGGGGTGTATTTGAGCAACTCTAGGACGCGAGAATCAATCGGTCTGGCTGTTGCGACGGTCAGCTTCTCTCCCGCCAGCTCCGCCAGATCACGGTTACTCTCCCGCGCTTCTAACTCTAGCTCTTTTGCAAGTTCATCAGAAACCAAAACACTCATTAGACGCATCAGGCCACCTCCAAGAGAAATTATATCGCTCGACGGATTGTATACTGTCTGTAAAATGCCGCGACGAAAAAAGCCATCAGAAATTTATCTGGCCTGGGAGAAGATCGTCTTTGGAGACGGTACGTATACGCATAAGTACTCGCCAGAATCCCAGCAGGCGTGGGCCGCACTCTGGCAGCAACACTGTGAAGGCGAGGCGTTTGCGGGAACTTCGATTGGCGACGCTGCACTTCTCTGTAGTCTAGGCTATGATCAAGCCGCGCACCAAGGCGACTGGCACGCTGCCAAGGAGCGAATCGAGCGCTACTTTGAGCATCCACAATGGCAGACCGATGAGGATGGCTCTCAGCAGATGCTCCTGGGAGACAGGGCGCGTGCGTGTTGGGCGTGTGGCGACGAAGACCAGGCGCTGGAGCTGTTTACGCAGCTTGTCGCACAGACAAAAGCCTACCACCGGCTGCCTCTTATACTCGTGATCTTAGTGCTTCTTGAAATTTGTCAAAGCCAGCCTGAGGAGGCAATCGCAAGTGACAGACTTATCGAGTTTTCTCGACAGGTGACCCCGCAGTATGTCGGGAAACGAGTGCGTCTTAAGACTTTGGCTGGCAGTACCTATGGTGAGCTGGCCGCCCTGCTGCAAAGCGCACGGACGGCCAGAGAAAGCGCACGGACGGCCAGAACAAAAAAGGAATCTCAATAGCCCGGCACGGGCTTTGCAGCCGAAGGCTATTGCAGATGCCGGTTTCAACCAGCGGCTATGAGCGCTGGGCCGCTTTGACTTCGGCGAGCTTTTCGTCTATGGCTTTGCGTGCTGCTGTGAGTTTTTCTTCGAGAAGTGGCAGATCGCCGGCAGAGGCGCGCTCTAGCTTGATCTCTTCGAGCATCGCGGGAATTTTCTCGACTATTTTTGCCATGCCACGCCCCGCAGAGAACGTAGTGTCGTCGCGCTTGCCCAGAAGGCTGGGGAGCTCCATCACGGGCGACGAAAGAATCTCATCCGCTAATGCCGGGCTCTCTCGGATGGCTTTGGCGACTTTCCCGGTGTCGTCGGCGGAGAGTTTTTCGCCCTTGATTTTTTCTACCAAGTGCGCCTGTAGGTCGGGCTGCTCGTTGAGCTGGCGCAAGAAACGCCCGTGCTTCTCGGTGAGGTTGCCATCGGCGGGGCGGTTGGGGGAGGAGATGATCTGCTCCGAGATGGCTTCGGGGAGATCTAATAAGTCCAGTAAGTAGCCCACGGTGCGCTCCGAAACCCCGAGGCGCTGCCCGATCTCTTTGTTGGTCGCACCCAGCGTTTTTTTAAGCTGCGTAAAGGCCTTGG